>CAYOJF010000017.1:0-61094 GCA_964404215.1 uncultured Aureispira sp.
GGAGACAGGCTGCTATCAAAACTAAAAAGAGGCTTATTTAATCCTTAAATCAATTCATTTTCGCCCAAATAGTTGATTTTGAAGAATTTAATTCTTAAACATACTCTTACCCTCCCCTTTCTGATTAAATAAAAAAGCATACTTCTCTTTCATAGAGAAGTATGCTTTAGGTTAGATTTTATCTATTACAGATTATTTTGGTCCTTGATAAGGCTTGTGCTTACCACTCAATACCGTTCTGTAACGTTCTGGGTGTAGACGAATATCTTCTACCAATAAATTCACATTTTTAATTGTTTCTTCTACATCTCCTTTAAATTCTGGATCATTGAACAAGGCGGCTACTAATCCATTTTGGTTGGACAAATCAACCAATTTATTGACATTTGCCAATGCTTCGTTGGCTTTATCCATCGTCGTTTTCAAGTCAGCTACTCTCGCATCGACACTTTTCATAACCGATTTGGCAGAACCAATCGTACCTTCTAGATCAGCATCTTTAACTTGTTTCGTAATGGTATTCATATTCTGTAGCATTCCCGTAATTTCAGCATTGTTATCCTTGATATTTCCTGTTATCTGCTTAAGATTAGACATCGTCACTGCTATATTTGTCGAAGAACTGACCATCAAGTTATTAACTAGGTCCGTCAATACTTTTACATTGTTAATCACTCCTTGCAAATCTTTAAAAGTAGCATCCAATTGTCCTTTCTGATCGTTTGTCAGTTCAGTAATATTTCCTAGTAAAGTATCAATTTTGCCCATATAAGGCTCTGCTACCTCTAGTACTCCATCCATCATACCAGATACATCACCTGCCAATTCTCCGCCATCACCAATACAGTTTCCACCACAATCACCAACAAATTTCAGAGCGACTTCTTTACCTCCCATAAGAGAAGGTTGTACCAATACAGCTCTAGCATTTTTAGGAACTCTAGCGGATTGGTCAATATTCATTGTCACGACTACTCCTATGTAGTCTGGTGTCGGAGCGATTTTAGTGACAGCACCTACTTTGTATCCATTGATGGCAACTGGAGCTGCAATATTCAAACCATCTACACTCTTGAATGTAGCAGATATTGTATAATTATTAGATAATACATTTTTTCCTTTCAAAAAATTGAATCCCCAAAAAAGCAAGGCAATAGAGATAAGAGCGAGGATACCGACTTTAACTTCGTTTTGTATTTTCACAGTTGTGTTTATTTTTATTATTAATTTTGCTGCTCTGATTAGAGCATATTTATAGTCTTCAGAACAGCTTATCAAAATTTACTATTTTTTTAGACTGATGTATTTTTCTGGATTTTTACGAATAGCTCCTACTGTAGTCGAAATACCCTGTATCTTAATTTGGGTAGTATCTTTTAGTGCTTCATCGTGCAATAACTTGGCTATCATATTATCATTACCAGGGAAATAATTTTGTAGATTTTGGTTAACCGTATCAATCTTATTATTGACCGTTGGCAAAAATGCCGTTGCTTTTGCTACCATTGGCTCGACCTTGGGCAATTCCTCTGCCGCTGTGTAGAGTATTTTGGTCATCGCATCAATATCTTCTTGTGTTAGACTAGACATTGTTTTCAGCAGAGAATCTATGGCTGCTTGTTGACTAGCATCTGCTCCAATATCAGACGAAGAAAATCCACTCGTCATCTCTCTGACATTACGAATCGTAGCTGGCAGTGTTTTAGAAGCCTTGTAAGCAGACCCTTTCCAACCTTCTGTTTTCTTTCGCAAAGCATTAATAGAAGCATAAGCTGCTGCCAATGACTGGTCTAACCCTGTCGAATCATTATTAATCTTGTCTGCTACTGTTCCTATTTTTTCTAAAATAGGTTTAGCCGTACGCTCTACCGTCTGTTGAAGTCCGTCTAAGGTTCCTTCAATAATATCTCCTGTCTCTAAACATCCTGTCGAACAAGGATTATCATATAATAGAGCAATCGCTGTCCCCCCTAATATAGATTCTGAATAAATAGAAGCTCGTGTATCTTTGGGTAAAACATCAATCGGTTCCAGATCTAGGCTTAAATACAAGTTATCGCCTTCCTTAGAAACAGCGACGACTTGCCCCATTACGCGTCCGTTGGTATAGACAGGTTGCCCGACTTTGACGTAATCTATTGCATCAAAACGAGCGGTGATAATCATATTGGTAGAGAATAGGTTCTGTTGTTTAGCATAATTAATGACAATTAAGGTTGTAAAAAATACAACAATGCCAATAATCCCTACTTTTACCTCTTTTGTCATGTAGTATGTCGTTTGAATGATACTATATTAGTACTTTGGTATTATCACTATTACCACTCCAAAGATAGTATTCTACTGCTTAAACTAGTAAAAATCTTTGCTGTTAAATAATAAATGCTGTATTTTATTAGATGAAGTTGTTTAAAAAAATGCCTATTTTAGCCAAACAATTATGACAATCGAATAGGCAAAATTTAGATATTAGTATCAAAATTCCTATTGATTGAGCTGATAAAAAACAAATTGCAATTGATTACAAATTTCATTTTACTAGCCGATAGTTGGTCTGTATTACTTTCAGATCTAAGCTCCAACCCACAAAAATATGTTGGTTGGGTGATTGTGTTTCTGATTGTTTTGTTTGTGCTATCTCGGCTCCGAAATATCATGGAAGAGCGTTCTGTAAACAGAGCAATTTATATTTCTCGGGGAATGGTTGGTACTATCATGGCGTTTATTATTGCACCAATTGTTTTCTTTATTTTGCTCAATATTATTGCATTGGTACATGGTGTCAATACGATTGATATTGGTTTTTTAGCGAAATGGATTGGATTGACGGTCACTTCTTATTGGTGGCTATTGAAGTGTTTTTTTGGTAGTGAAAGTCTATCTGGAGCACTCATGATGTACTCCCCTGATGCTATTATTAGAATTTTGTGGATTATTCTTCCTTTTTCTTTCATTTGGATACGAATGTCCAGTACCAAAATAGGTAAGTTGTTTTTAATCCCGCTTATCATTGGGGTCTTTGTCATCACACGATACAAGAAAGCTCCTGAAACATTTATTACGCAAGATGGTACACTGATGGAGCGAATTCCATGGATAAATATGTTTATTGGAGGAGGTAATAGTTCCGATGCAGATCAATCTATTTCTACTGGTCAAAGAAAAATTCTAGCGGGTGGACTCTTACTATTGTTGTTTGCTGGATTTGTGGTCGGGTTGTATTTACAACGGCGATTAATTGGTTTATTTCTAGTGGCTATTGGTTTATTAGGTTTCCTACTCATGGCCCCACACCAGCAAGATCGAATCATCCCCAAAAAGCATGAAGAAAACTACAAGGCAAATTTAGACTCTATGATACAAATCATGAATCAATTATATGCTCAAAATCCTGACACTTTAGAGCTTTATCATTTGAGCTTGCAAGTCAAGGCAGGATATGATGCTCGCCTTCAGGTAGGTGATATGATTACCTTTCCTGATTCGCTTTGTACCAAATTTGACTCCTATTTTTATGATTGGTGTAAAGAAAATGAGTAATTTAACTCTAGAAAATAGATGTTACTAGGTCATTGTACCTGAATTCTAAAATTATTAATAATAAACCCATGGGCAGAAAACCTCTCAATAAAGAACGTGTAGACGATCCACATACCAAAGAACTGTGGGTAAAAGAATTAGCAACGCTGTACCTCCAACATGGTACGGGTAAATTTACAATGAATACTATCGCCCAAAAATTAGGTGTTAGTAAGGCAACACTCTACAAATACTTTGCCTCTAAGGACGAAATTGTAGCCGATGTCGTTCGCTACAAAAGCAATGAAATTGCCGCTTATGAAGAATTGCTAGAGGACAGTCATATTGATTTTTCAGAACGCTTTTTTGATATTCTCAAAAATGCTTCTATCCTACTGGCAGAAATATCTATTACATTTTTGCATGACACCAAAAGTAAACACCCTGAGCTATTTGTTAGCCTCAGCAAGTTTCAAGATAGAGCACTCTATGCCGCAGAGCATTTCTACCAAAGAGGTATTCAGGCTGGCGTTATCAATAATATTAACCCTAAAGTACTCGCTCTTACGGACAAAATGTTCATTTTGGCGGTCTCTAAACCTAAGTTCCTACAAGAACATGGTATTTCTATCAAAGAAGCTTTTGATAGTTACTTCGAAATGAAGAGTAAGGGAATTTTCAAGCAGTAATATTTGTTGCTAATAAGACCTCATGAATTGTTTTGTAATGTCATCAATTAGTCCAACTAAAATACACTATAAAAAATCATCCATCTCAGTAATATAGAACCTCCTAAAAATGTTCTGATCAATCAAAAAGAAGAACAACTAATAATAACCGTCTATAGTCGTGCTTACTACCCTTTCGTCCTCTTCACTCTAATAGGAGGGTATACACTTTTTTATTCCTCCTCTAGTTCATGGCTAATTACAGTCGCATCACTAGCTATGATAAGCCTAGGGTTATTCTTTTTGCTCGAAAAAACAGTGTTTAAAATAAATAAAACACATATAGACTTTTTTTTAGGTGTTGGATGGATTGGTCGTAAAAAATATATCGCACACAAAGAGATTCATAGCATTGAATACAATGCATCTAAAAAAAAATCACGCATTGTGGTAAAGGGTGTGAAGGATATCAAATTAGGTGAAAATCTTACGTCTGAGCAAAAAGAATTTTTGGTGTCTATTTTACACAAGTTTATTTCGAATAAAAAAAATAGTTCTGCGACTAGTCAACCAGATTAGAATCAGTGTCTACTTGATTAATTATCCTATTATTTTCCCCTATGAACTGTCCAAAATGTACCGCCCCTATTCCCCCTCAGAATACTAATATTAGTACTGATATTGGTCAATGCCCTGAATGTAATTTTATTTTCAGAATATCAGAACATGTTGGTGAGAAAGCACTTCCTGCTGATCTTTCCAATTTTGACATTACCGATCCTCCCAAAGGAGCCTGGATAGAGCAACACGAGACTGACGTCCAACTGGGTTCAACTACTCGTTCTGTTGCCGCTTTTTTCTTATTTCCATTTATGTGTATTTGGTCAGGTGGCTCGCTAGGCGGAATTTATGGGTCACAGATTATTAACGGGGAATTTGATTTGGTAATGTCCCTCTTTGGTATTCCATTTTTGCTAGGTTCTATTTTATTCTGGGGAATCACCCTGATGGCAATAGTAGGTAAAGTGGTGGTTTCTATCAACTCCTACGAACTAAAAGTTTTTACAGGAGTAGGGAAAATTGGAAGAACCCAACGTATTGATTTAGATAAAATTGACCATGTTACAGAGCAAACTACTAGAGGGAGTAAAGGTAGCAGCACTACTACGATTTTATTAGAAGGACAACGAAACCTCAGTTTTGGGAGTGGATTGGGTCTTGACCGCCGCAAATTCCTCCTAAAATCTCTACAAAAAATTGTTCACGATAAAAACAATGGCATTGACTTTATCCATCAAGATTTGAGTCAGCATCTTATTGACTAGAAAAAACATTCTCATCTTTTAGAATATATAGATAAAGCCCATCATGAAATGTCCTAAGTGTCTTACTAATATTCCTGCTAATCATCTTAATGCCCGAAGAGACATTGGTGATTGCCCCAACTGTAAGTTTATCTTTACTCCCTCTGAATTTAGTAGAACCGATGACCTGATTACGGATTCCAATGGTTTTAACATTAATAATACTCCTGAGAGAATATCCATCTACTTTCAAGGTAACACGACTACCCTACAGGCAAATATCTCCTCTCCTATAGCCTTGTTCTTAGTACCTTTTATGGCTCTCTGTACCTATGCTATTGTCAATGGTCTCTACCTATCGCAGTGGTACCAAGGTAAATTTAGTCTTTCGCTATCTCTTGTTGGGATTCCGTTCTTACTAGCAATACTCTATGCATGGGGTATCACTCTGTTATCTATGGCTGGAAAAATTGTTATTTCTATTAATCCAGACCAACTTACTCTATTTAAGGGCGTAGGCAAAATAGGGATAACCAACCATATTGATTTAGAAAAAATCGACTCCGTCAAAGAGCAAACAACACCATTGTATGACGATCATTCGTTTACTGGTCATACTACTATGTATAGAAGTATTTTACTGAAAGGACTAAAAACAACCAAAAGCATAGGAATAGGACTAAATGAAGAGCAACATCAATACCTGCTCAAAGCACTACAGAAAATTATTCCTGATAAAAAATCATGGCTTTAACTCCATTTTTCTACAAACGGACTTGTCTAACAACCTTATCAAGATATGAATCAGTATTCGACAACCTTATTGATATATGGCTAAATTATTCGACTTTAAGCTAAATCCTAATATTCCTTATGGGGTGAAGCTTGTTCATACGGAAGATGTTATTTTGATCAAAGTAAACACATCAAGTACTATTGCCGAGATACTGGTTTTACTTCTTTTTGTGTGCATGACTAGTCTGGCTAGTTTTGAAATCTATAGCAAATACATTATGAATCAAGAGCTTAACCTAGCCTCTTTTCTAAGTTTCCTGCCGTTTCCAATTGCGGCTTTACTTTTATTAGTACTGACTATTTTCTTTGCTTTCAGCAAAATTGTCATCACCATCACGGAAGATACCCTAACCTTTTTTTCTGGTGTAGGAGTAATCTCCTCTCAAACCATTATGCCCCTACATTCTATCGTCTACATAGGAGATGGTATTTCCCTTTCTGGTAATAAGAATGTAGTTGATATTCATGGAGACGAACTTATAACATTTGGACATCAAGTCAATCCAGAGCAATTGAAGTATCTAGTAGCTACCCTCAAAAAAATAAAAATAAAAAATAACGATTCTCCTGATTGGAGCGAACATTTGATAGCGTAAATTCTCAAAATTAGAAATATTTTTTTTGAGGTTGTCCACTTTTTGTCCACCCTTCATTTTTGGAATGCATTGTAATTTGATAGATATTTGAATTGCACTAATCAACTAAATTATGAAAGCAAAATTAGGAAGTTTAAAAAAAATTAAAGCGGTCAAATATGACGGCTTCAAAGGATTGCTCAAAAAGAGTATCATCGCTACACTACAAGATCCCAAAGCAAATGGAATTAGTAGCTTTGTCCTGTTATCGGGTGAAACAAAGAATCTAAAATGGAAATGTGGCGATGAAGTCACCAAACCATTACTTTACCTAGATAGTATCAATAAGCCATTGGTTGCCGAAATCAAAGCAGACAGTACCATTGATCTAAACAAATATGCGTACGGAAAATGTAAAGTGACTCGTGTTGGAAATGATGTGACGCTTTATCTTTGTCCTGAAAAAGGTAAGCTCACACAAGCAGCTCTACTCAAACCACTCAAAAAAGCCTTCAAAACATTCAAACCAAAAGTATTTCTAGAAGTAGTCGCTGATCTCAGTACTATAGAAGAAACTGGCGGAACAGCAGAAGGAATAAATCCTGATGTAGAAGAGGTCAAAGTAGATATAAATGCCATAGGAGCGAGTCTACTCAAATACCACAAAGGAGCACAGGGACTCAAAAAACAGCTCAAAGCAATGGCTAAAGACGATCCTGCTCGCCAAGAACTCCTCATCAAACAGAGTAAAGCACAAAAGCACCTCAAACGCCTCTGCAACTCTTGGAAAACAGATGTAATAGATCAAGGTCTACTGGCTGCTAGCTCTGGAACTGCTCCAAATGCAGCTGCCGTACCTACGCCTCCTGCTATTAATGAAAACTGGGAAAAAGCTTATGACTACTGGTCGAAGTTTTTCGCTAAACGTAAAGCTGCTAAAGCAGGTACTACCAATGATGCCGAAGCTAGAGAAGCAGAAGAAGAGCGTATTTATGTCAATGCCCTCAAAGATGTAGAGCGTTTCATGGATAATATCGAGAAAGGCTACAGCATTAACCCTCAGGTGATCGAAAATGATATTGAAGACCTCAAAAACCACCTCCAAAAATGGACGACCTTCACCAAGGGTAAATCTGCCAAAGCAGACGAACTCAAATCCATGGAAGAACTCCTAGCCGACATCAATAAAAAGTGGGCAGCAGAGAAACCTATCTTACAGCAGTACTATGATACTGCTCAGGCTTTTGAGGAAGCTATAGAAGCTAAAAAACCTGTCGAAGAGGTAGACAAATTATTCAAACAATTAGAAAAATTAGCTGCACAAGCTTAAAAAATATATAGATTATGATACGTAGAGTTATGAATCCAAGGCTAAAAAATGTAAAAAAAATAGGATCTAAGTCAACACAGATAAATCATAAAGCCAACCGAAAGCGTTACTCCAATTTACAACGTAGCTATTATAATAAACAAGACATTGATGTAAACAGTTCAAAAAATTCCAGTATTATAGGTCACGAGAAATTGGGGCAGCAAAGACGTATAGTTGATAATATTTTTTTGATGATACAAAACAGTAGCTATTACCACATTATTAACAAGGCATTAGATTTAACTAAGAAGCATCAGTCTTTAATATCAACAATCGATCATTCTACCAATTCTGTATATACAGCTAACGAGATCAATAAAAGTGAAGAATTTGCCATTTTTTATAATCTATCTTCGTTAGAAAATAGACTGGGAAAAATTCATGAAGAGTATCAAGTACAAATAAATAAATACGATCTTGATGATATTCGTTCCAAGGTTATTATTACAGAAAAAATAGAAACTATATTAAATATTCAACAGATAGTTACATCTAGTTATATATCAGAGGCAATAAAAAAGCAAATTATTGAATCTCTTATTAAAGAATCCTTAATAGCAGAAGAAGATCGCCTGGTATTTGAAAAACTCTTGAACAATGTATTCACAACTGCTGAGATTACGATGAATTTAGCTGATCCAACCTCTTCATTGATCTCTGAAATAGCTAGTTGTTTTATAAGTGCTTATGAACAATATTTAACTGAGGAACGTATAGAAAAAAGGAGAACTCATTACAAAGCATTGGATAGGGCATATCAGGAAGAAGAAAGAAGAGCCATTGCTATTTACAAGGAAAGTTGTTCTGAAGGTATTTTCTAACATTATTATTTTTTGTCTTAGGCAATTCCTTCTAAGTAATGATTCAAAAATAAACATAGATTATATTTGAATCATTACTTACAATCATTTAATAAAACCCATGCCCTACCTCCAAAAAGCCATCCCTCACCACGCCCAGCACTGGTACAAGCTACTAGAGCAAGACCGTGTCTGGTTAGAAGAATGGATGCCTCCTCTCAAAGAGATTAGGAGCTTGGAGCAGGCTATGGAATACATACAAAAAAATGCTCGCTCAGATTTTTATCTGGGGGAGTATTTTTGTTATAAAAGAAGGTGGTTTGCTTTTCCAGAATGAAAATTAATTATTTTTATTTATTTTTAAAACCCAAATTATTTGTCTAGATCCCTATTTTAGCCGTATATTGATATACACCTAAAAAAAATATGTTATGAAAGCAAAACTAGGAAGTTTAAAAAAAATGGGAGCTGTCAAGTATGATGGCTTCAAAGGACTACTCAAAAAAAGTATCATTGCTACCCTTCAAGATCCAAAAGCGAACGGAATCAGTAGCTTTGTCTTATTATCAGGAGAAACAAAGAGTCTAAAATGGAAATGTGGCGATGAAGTTACCAAACCATTACTTTATCTTGATAGCATCAACAAACCATTGGTTGCTGAAATTAAGGCTGATAATACCATTGATCTCAACAAATACGCCTACGGAAAATGTAAAGTGACTCGCGTGGGCAATGATGTAACCATCTATCTTTGTCCTGAAAAAGGTAAGCTCACACAAGCAGCTCTGATCAAACCCCTCAAAAAAGCCTTCAAAACATTCAAACCAAAGGTATTTCTAGAAGTAGTAGCTGATCTCAATACGATAGAAGCCCCCAGTGGTACTGCAGAAGGAATCAGTCCTGATACAGACGAAGTCAAAATAGACATCAAAAATATCGGTGACAGCTTACTCAAGTATCATAAAGGAGCTCAAGGACTCAAGAAGCAACTCAAAGATATGCCAAAAGAAGCCCCTGCTCGGCAAGAATTACTCATCAAACAGAGTAAAGTTCAAAAACATCTCAAACACTTATGCAATTCTTGGAAAGAAGACGTCTTACCATTGATCTCTGGAAGTGCTACTGCTGCCCCAAGTGCTACAGGAACTACCACTCCTAATATAGACGAAAACTGGTCCAAGGCTTATGATTATTGGTCGAAGTTTTTCGCTAAACGTAAAGCTGCCAAAGAAGGCACTACCAATGATACCGAGGCTAGAGAAGCGGAAGAAGAGCGTATCTATGTCAATGCTCTCAAGGATGTAGAGCGTTTCATGGATAATATCGAAAAAGGCTATAGCATTGACCCTCAAGTCATCGAAAATGACATTGAGGATCTAAAAACCCATTTACAAAAATGGAAAACCTTCGTCAATGGTAAATCTACTAAAGCAGATGAGCTGAAAACCATGGAAGAACTACTAGCGGACATAAATAAAAAATGGGCAGCAGAGAAATCTGTTCTACAAGAATACTATGATACCGCTCAGACTTTTGATAAAGCTATCAAGGATAAAAAATCTATTGATGACAAAAAGACTATTGAGAGGATTCTGAAATTATATAAACAATTAGAAAAATTAGCGGAAGCTTAAAAATATATAAATTATGTTAAGATTAATAGGAATATTACGCCCACTAGTATGCCTTACAGGATCAGCAAGAGCAGTAGGAGTAGCAGAACGAGGAAGTAAACCAATACTTACAAATGGAATGACTCTTGAACAATATATTAGGAGTGGTTTAGACGATGAAGCTTCATTAGGTACACTACATTCAGGTTTTTCTTATAAGCTACGTCCCGATTACTTTAATCCAGAAACAGAAGAAACGATTTATCCTCCCAATGATGGTGCTCGAGATGGCATAGTAGTAGAAAGAATACTCTCTGTAGGTAAAATAATTGATCGCTTTGGTCATGATGGTGGTAGATACTTTGGGGAAGACAGTGCACCTTATGAAGATAGAGCTATGCCATTAGATGGTTATAGCACCCCATATAATAGATACAAGGTAATAAGAGAATTTACAGTAGATGAAGCAGAAATAGCACCTTGGTTTGGTTTTCAAGGTGGAGGTATCCAATATAAATCCCAAGATGCTGTAGCTAAGCTCTTAGAAGATGGCTACATAGAACTAGTAACAGACATTAATCCTCCAGAATAAATGCCCTACCTCCAAAAAGCCACACAACACCACGCCCAGCACTGGTACAAGCTACTAGAGCAAGACCGTGTCTGGCTAGAAGAGTGGATGCCCCATCTCCAAGAGATTAGGAGCTTGGAGCAGGCTATGGAATATGTACAAAAAAATGCTCGCTCAGATTTTTATCTGGGGGAGCATTTGTATGAAATATGGGAAACAGGACAGCTTGTAGGGCTAGTCAGTGTCCATGGAGGCAAAATGACTAAACAGACCGTGGATATAGGGTATTGGCTTGGCAGAGCTTATACTGGTCAGGGGATTACAGCAGCAGCTTGTCAGTTGATTTTTTCTAAAATGTTTGATAGTACCACTATACAAATGGTCTGTATTCGATGTCTAGCCAACAACAAAGCCAGTCAGGCAGTCGCTCGTAAACTAGGAATGACCTACTTAGGAGAAAAACAAGAGGGTAATGATAGGATTTTGTCTTTTGGGATGTCTAGGAAGCTCTGGATGGAACAGTATTTTGAGGAAGAGGATTTGTTCTATTTTTTGGAAGAGGAGGAGTGAGCTGGTGGTTTTCAATTGTGGATGGTTATTTTTTGTTGAACCGTTGGTTGTTGAATTGTTGATTTACTGTTTGGGTGGTTATTTTGTTGAATTGTTGGTTGTTGAATTGTTGATTTACTGTTTGGGATGGTTATTTTGTTGAATTGTTGATTTCCAATTGTGGGGCTGTTATGAGAATGAGATGCTAGTTTAGTATCTTTAAATCTTACGATATTTACTATTCCTCTATGAACTGTCCTAACTGTAAAAAAAACCTGCCACTTTCTACTGCCCTCCATCTGCTAGAAGAACAAGTAATTTGCCCTAGCTGCAAAACTACATTTCCACTCAAAAAATTACTTCCTCCTAAAAAAGCGAAAGGACTTGATAGATATTTCCAATTAAATTCGATACCCGACCAAACAACTTTATCTTATCAAGAAAATCAAATTATACTCCAAGCAGCTTACTTCACTTGGTATAGTTTTCTATTATATCTAATAGGTACTATACTACTTTTAAGTGGTACTGTTAGTTATGTGTACACTCAAACTTCGAGTGGTCATATTTCAGAAGGAAGTACTCTCTTAATTATTTTTCTAGTAGGTCTAAGTTTGTTAAGTACTTATTTACTATTCGTACAACTATTAGGATCTATAGAACTGCGTTTTGATGCCACTCATCTGATTGTCAAAGATAAAATCACTTTTCCAAAGTGTAGCACAGAACAGGTCTTTGTAATCAATCAATTGACCACTATTGAATCTAAAACATTGGTAGGTTATAAAGGATTCACCACTACTTTTATGCTGATCAATCAAAAAAAACAAAACAAGTCTATTACCACTGAAATAATGGTAGAGATGCCTCCCGAAAGAGTTCAATACTTAGTGCAAGCAGCCAATAGGATTATAGTCTATTCAAAACACAGTTCTATTCTTACCATTCCATTTAATTCTCCTCCAACAACTAGTAGTCTAAAGGGATTAAACAATAATTGATTTATCAGGTTAGTATTTTAGGTAAAAAATAGTTTACTTTGCAAAGCTATTTGCATTCAACCAAAAATCAATATTTAATAAAATGTCAGATACAGATTTTTATACCCTCAAAGTAAAAGAGGTAAAAGCAGAAACAAACAGTGCTACCGTAGTTACGTTTGATGTACCTGCTGATTTGAAAGAAAAATTCGCCGCTAAGCATGGTCAATACTTAACCCTGCGTTTCGATATAAAAGGGCAAGATGTCCGTCGTGCCTATTCGCTTTGTTCTAGCCCTAGTATGGACAAAAACCTTAAAATTGGTGTCAAAAGAGTCCCAAGAGGATTGGTCTCTAACCACATCAACGATAATCTAAAAGCAGGCGACGCCATAGAAGTCATGCCTCCACAAGGGCATTTCAATACAGACTTGGCTACAGAACAAGCTAAAGACTATTTCTTAATTGCGGCTGGTAGTGGTGTTACACCAATGCTTTCTATCCTCAAAACGGTACTCGAAGAAGAGCCTAAGAGTAATGTGTACTTGATTTATGGCAATCGTTCAGAAGAAGGTATCATGTTCAAATCAGAACTAGATGCTCTTGAAAAACGCTATGCGGGACAGTTACAAGTGATTCATACCCTATCGAAACCTACTGTAAGAAAGGAAGGTGGTGTATTTGGATTATTCGCTAAGAAAATCGTCGATTGGAAAGGGCGTACAGGACGTATTGATGCCAAACTGGTCAAAGAAGTAATCGCTAATCGCAAGCCTGGGCGTGCCGTAGAATGTTTCTTGTGTGGTCCTGTAGGTATGATGACGACCATCGAAGGAACACTCAAATCAACTGGTGTAGACGAAAAGAACATTCACATAGAATGGTTTACTGCTCCAGCTACTAGTAGCGATGGCAAAACAATCAACGGCAGTGGTGCTAAAGCAACTGTTGTCATGAATGGCAAAACTATTGAGCTAGCATTATTACCAAATGAAACCATCCTTGATGGTCTATTAAGAATAGATGAAGACCCACCTTACTCTTGTATGAGTGGAGCATGTTCTACTTGTGTCTGTAAACTCCAAAAAGGAGAAGCAGAAATGGAGCGATGCCTAGCATTGAGTGACGATGAAGTGGCTAATGGCTATTTACTAAGCTGTTCTGCTATTCCAACTACTGATGAAATCGAAGTTAATTTTGATGTATAAAATCGCTATACATCACTGGATATAAAAGTAAAATGCTTGTAGAATGATTAATTCTACAAGCATTTTTTTCATTAGAAAGAGTGGCCTCGAATAAGTAGGTAAAATTAATCCATTTTGATGAATGCTTTTTTGGTAATAATTCCTCCCTGTTCTATTCGTACAAAGTAAGTTCCTGCCGTCCAACTACTTGTTGGTATATTTAGACGATTAGTCTGTAGGCTATAATCTGCTACTAATTGCCCTACACTATTGTAAATAGTAATTTTTGCCACTCCTGACTGATAGGAAGGAATTTCTACAGTTAATATAGTTTGAGTTGGATTTGGATAAACCAGAACAGCTTCCTTTGGCTCAAAAACTAATACTACTACATTAGAAATAGAGGTACTCCCATCTATATCTTGCTGTATAATTCTATAATAGTTTTCACCACCTAATGGTTCTTTATCTGTCAATTGATACGTTGTTTTTGAAGTGGAATTTCCTTTACTATTCACCCAACTTAACGCCGTCCAATCGGTCCCATTATTGCTACGCTGTACTATAAACCCTGCATTATCCTGCTCATAAGTTGTACTCCAAGTAAGTAAACTCGTTTGAGCTATTTTTTGCCCTGTTAGTCCTAACAACCCAATAGGTAATATAATACTTGGAGGAGAAGCTGACGCTCCACCGCCGCCACCTGAAAAACTATTGGCATTGAATTCAACATAATGCTGATCTCCAAAGCTCTGGTAAATGGTGGATAAAAATTCGATATCACTCCCAGATACTATAGTATGCCCTGAGCTAGGATTAACAACAGCTGGAGTATGGTTCCTTATTTTATAGAACAAAAGATTGGAAGCGGTAGCCGCTCCAAAACCACCCTGTGCTGTAGTAACATCATCTGATTTATAATAAAAACGCACCTGTACAGGAGTCCTCGGCTGCACCGTGGGTTCTACATTCCAGAAGCGACCTATTGCTCCCCATGCAAAACCATTCGTTGGTGTAAAATAATTAGCCGTATAAGCAGCATTCGTCAAATCATACCATTGGTTTGCCCCTCCTATACTGACTTCAAAAGTACCATCTCCCACTTCTCCTATGTGGTTACCGTTCTTTTTGATAGACAATAGTATTTGACCAAGGCTATCATAATAATTCGTCCAACCAGCCGTATCTTCACATTCTTCTATTGCGATTTCTATTGTTCCATCAGTAGGTTTGATTTCAGTATAATGTACTACAGGAGCACAGCCCAAATATTTCTGTCCTACTATTTCGACTTCCGCTAACTTCATTTTAGTGTTACCGACTGCTTGTATTCGAACATAACGTCCTCTAGCATTGATATGATTCAATGAAAACTTACGAGCTGGGGCATTATTATTATGATATTCAAAATCAGCCAATTGTCTTGCTGCTGCTAAACTCAAATTACCAAAGGCCGTATCCGAGACTAGTACATAAAAGTCTGTAAAATGAGTAGACATCGTCTCAATAGCCCCTCCATTTAATTCTACTGTATTCCAAATATCTATGAAAGCAATATCGTGCATTGCTCCTAAATCCATATCGTACCAAGGCTCCATTTCTACATTAGTTTCCGAAAAACTTCCTAAAGGAACTAATCCACGCTGAAAAATTTGTGCATTGACACGCCCATTATTGTTTCCATCTATAGACTTTGAGGCACTAGCATCTATTGCAAAACCTCCATAAGTAGCAGTAGTGGTAGTACTACTCTGTGCTACAGTTGTCCCTAAATCCCCTAAACTGACCAACTGTAAAGTAGGAGCAAAATTACTCGGATGTTCGATCTGAGGATTGGCAAACACTCCTGTACTAGGAGCATTGTCAATACGTATACGAATCGGAAAAGTAGTGTACTCATAGGTCCGTCGATTAGGAATGACCTCGTCTATAATGAAGTATAATTGGTTGTTATTCGCTGTATCTTTATATACTCCATGTTGGCTCAAATAAGCTTCTAGTTTATTAGCAGAAGCAAATTCATAAATCCGTATAGGATAACCTTCTCTCAAGTTGCCTTGTGCCAATGCCTGTTCGATTCCAAAATGGTAACTTCCCAAATCATCCGTCACTATGCCATCTATTTCAAACCTAAAATCACCCGCAGCATAATTGACCACCAAGTCGGAAGAGTCAGGCTGTATAGTAAATGTAGTTGGTCGTGCGACCAGCTCTGCTGAACTAAGGTGAATAGGATTGTCACTATGCTCGGTATAAGAAGTCGTCGTGCTAGGGTCCTCTTTTTCGATTTGATAAAAAGTATCTACATTTTCGGTGGTTAGATTAACAAAATACCAAGGTGTAAACCCATTATTACGCGTTTTCAATTGTCCATTTCCACTCTCTACTAATTTTGAAACCGTAATACCATACTTCAAATCAACCATTTTAATATCTTCAAAAACATGATTGTGAGAATGCTTCCAAAGGAATGCTCCTAAAGCATTGCTATTTTTGCCCGATATGAATACGTCCTTGAAAGAGTAATCTGCCTGATAAGTAATCGATAATCCCTGGTTAACTCCCCAAGCAATAAAGCCATCAAAAATAGATCTAGACTCATGATTAACTCCCATATCTCGTTCTATAGAGCGTAGGCCTTGATTACACCCAATTACAGTAGTATTTTCCATAATCAAGGCAACCTCTACAGGCATTACACCATCTCCTTCAGAACTGTATCCATTGATACTCAATGGGAATTGATTAATTTGAAAATTGGGTCGCAAAGTAGCTAAAGCCAAGGCATCTACTCGATCCAAATTTTGTGTAGAAGGGTTCATATTGATTATCCCTACTCCATTGAAGGCATTAGCAATTACATTATTTCGACAAATAACAGCACGCCCTTTCATAGCTAAGCCCTGTCCTGAATATAAGTAATCATCATAAAAAACAGCGGCTGTATAAGGATCCGTCGAGTGTCCTTTCTGTACATCTACCACCAAATTATTGTCCCAAAAACCTAGCTCACTACCAGTTTCCGACACTATACCACCACCTATTACCTCAAAAACAACATTGTCAGATACATTGGCATAAGAGTCATGATGCGTAATCCCCCAGCCAGGATTCCCCCAAACTACATTCCCCGTTACTTCTGCTATATTAGCCCCAGCAGTAGTACCTAACTGGTGCAAATGAATAGAATAACGACCTCTAGAATTGGTAATCAAATGAGGAGCATTCGCTCTCATTTCGGCACATTCTTGCCCTAAGGCAGATATTTTAGATTTGAACGTAGGGGGTTGCAACCACTTATCCCAAACAAAATCATCTGTCAATCTAGATTTGTCCGTACGCCCCATATCTACGAAAGCCGCATCTTTTATTTGAACATTAATATCGTTATGCATCACCATGAAATGCCCTCGCTGATGTACCGTATCTGCTATGGTAGAACGAAAAGTAATATTTCGAGTCAAATTACCCACGTAACAATGTAAGTTATCTACGATTCGTCCTTCATGATTTTTATTCAAATTCGCCGTAGTCGTAATGACGTTACCAACTATGGACTGTATGGCGACTAAATCTTCTCCATTAGAGGAAGCATTCAAGTTCCCTCCTCTAGTTACAATCAAGCTATCACCAACCTTCCAACCAACAGGGGGTTGAGCTAAAGAAATGGTACGTTGTCCCCTTAAGGCATCCCCTCCTAATTTTAGCATATTAGTCTTTGTTTGCCCCATAATTTCTATCTGCCCCATCACTACGATTCCGAGTGTTAACTGTGTCGTATCCCAACTCGTTCTGCCCAATACACCTGCCCCATCATCTTTAATACTTCGGCTAGCCTCTGATACAGTTGTATTGCCAGCTTGTGCTTGTGCCAATGTATTGAATCGTTTATCTGGTCCTACATTGTAGGTTACCTCGTAGGTTGTAGTCGTATCTGAGAAATGACTCCGAGCAGCAGTATTCCACACTTGTGTGTATCCACTGGTACCATTTTTATATTGTTCAATATCAAATGGAGTTATCCTTATATCAATATTTCCATCGGTTGCTTGATTGGCAATAAACTTCACATAAGAGTTCAAAGTGCCAATGAATGTATCAAAAATCAAAGTCGTTGTTTGTCCTAAAGTGGACTGACTACAGTTAAATGTTCCGTCTACTCTGATGGCGAAAATATGAGCACTTGATTGCCCTTCGTAATCTACAGAAATGCCCGTTGGGATGACTACAATAGCGGCATCGCTTGGCACTGTCCCTGTACTCCATATCGTTGGGTCAAACCACGATCCATTTCGTATAGCAGTATGAGTCGCTGTATTGAGAGGGATTAAATCTTCTAATGTGTGTGCAAAAGATTGTGTAAAGAAGCAGCTAAAAAGGATAATAAGGGCTAGCCTACAAATAAGATTCATTTCAATTATATTTTGATTATTTAACTAATATACAGTAGTATTTCTAATAAAAATTATTTGCCCTTCTAATTCTAATGTCAAAAAACTATCTAACTGTACTGTTTTAAAAGTATCTTTGCAAAAAAAAGAACTATGTCATTCAGTGATTTGAATTTAAATAATGCCCTGCGTAATGCGATTGAAGATTTGGGACTGGAAACTCCTACCCCAATACAAGAAGAAGCTTTTTCGGTAGTCATGTCAGGTAAAGATATTGTTGGTATTGCCCAAACGGGTACGGGTAAGACCTTTGCTTACTTGCTCCCTATTTTGAGACAACTCAAATATTCTACGCAAAGACACCCTAGAGTACTCATCGTGGTTCCTACTAGAGAGCTAGTCGTACAGGTCATGGGTGAAATAGAAAAACTTGCTGCTTACATGACCATTCGGGTCAAAGGAGCCTATGGTGGAGTTAATATTAATACACAAGGAGCAGAAATGCTAGAGGGAATGGATATTGTAGTCGCTACTCCTGGTCGATTAGTCGATTTGGTACTCAATAGGGCTATCAAAATGAAAGCGATTCGACAATTGGTGATTGACGAAGTAGACGAAATGCTCAACTTAGGATTTCGAACACAACTCAATCAAATTTTCGAACTATTACCTGAAAGAAGACAAAATATTCTCTTCTCAGCAACACTAACAGAAGATGTTGACAAGATCATAAAAGAAATCTTTTTGGATCCTCAAAAAATTGAAATTGCCTCTTCGGGAACACCTGCCGACGGTATTACCCAGTATGCCTATTTAGTCCCCAATTTTCATACTAAACTAAATCTACTCAAGCATCTGATACAAACAGATGAACAAATGACTAAGTTGTTGGTCTTTGCTCCTACCAAAAAAGTAGCGGATTTAATTTTTGAAGAACTGCACGAGACATTTGGAGAAGAAGTGGGTGTCATTCATTCCAATAAATCACAAAACTATCGCTTACGTACAGTTGCTAATTTTGATAGTGGCATTCATAAGATTTTGATTGCGACAGACTTGATCGCTAGAGGACTTGACTTTGAGGCGGTTAGTCATGTCATCAATGTTGACACACCCGATGAACCAGAAAACTATGTTCACCGAGTAGGACGTACCGCTCGTGCCAATGCAGAAGGAATTGCTATCACTTTTGTGAATGAAAAAGAGGCTACCGCCGAACAGAACCATCTACTAAACATCGAAGAACTACTCCAACAGTCCATTGAAAAACTCCCTTTCCCAAAAGAGGAAGTAGAAACCTCCACATTGATTGCTGCTCACGAAATCATTCGTTACCAACAAAAAATAATCAATAAAGGAGCTAATGTACTCAAACATTCACAGGGAGCATTCCATGATAAAAAACTAAAAAACACGAAAGAAAACCGAGCTCAAGAAAAACGACATGCTCGAGTAATTGAGAAGAAAAAAGCAAAACGAAAAAAGAAATAAATCAATAGAGGATATTACGAATAGAGTTGTAATATCCTCTATTATGAAAGTTCTTTTCTTGGTGAAGTAATTTCGGGACACCTGCTAAACTATAGAAGTACTATAGAGGTTATTACAAATAGATTCGTATGGGAACAAAAATATCTTTTCCCGATTAGACATCGTCAAGTACTCAATTTCGTAGCTATGGCTACGAATTTCCGCCTTTCCTTGCTAATCAAAAAAATCTATCTCGCTCCCTTCATACAAAACAATTCGTAATAACCTCTTATGGATATATTAGAAATACACAATGATGCTGATCAGCTCAGCAATGAAGACAAAACATGGGCTGCTGCCGCTCATTTTTCTACTTTTCTAAACTTTGTCACGGGGCTATTAGGCATTATTGCTCCTCTAGTTATTTTTTTGATGAAAAAGGATACCTCGCCTTATATCCGACAACATGCGGCTAAAGCCTTCAATTTTCAAATCTGTATGTTAATCTTGTATATACTAGCATTTCTATCTGCTTTCTTGATTTTCTTCTTTGTGATTCCTCTGATTTTTGGATTGGCGATTGCCAATATTGTGAGTGTGGTACGAGCAGGTATCGCAGCACAAGAAAACAAACCACACAAGCACTTTTTTTATATTCCGTTTATCAAGTAAGCTCATGTCTAAGCTTTGTTTAGCATTCTAACTAAAATTATCAAATATTTACTTTCCAATTCATCTTTTATGTAGTAAATTAGGCACCAAACCAAATATTAAGATGCAGGAAGCCTATATACTAGATGCCGTTCACACTCCTAGAGGACGAGGGAAAATAACAGGTTCGCTTCACGAAGTGAAACCAATTGATCTGATTGCAACCGTCTTGGATGCTATTCGCCAGCGAAATGACCTGGATACTAGTCAAGTAGATGATTTAATCCTAGGCTGCGTTACCCCTGTGGGAGAACAAGGAGGTAATATAGCAAAAGCTGCCGCTCTATATGCAGGTTGGCATCAGAGTGTAGCAGGTGTACAACTGAATCGACAATGTGGATCTGCTCTAGAAGCTATTAATATTGCCGCCATGAAAATTCGATCTGGCTGGGAAGACTTAGTAGTAGCTGGTGGAGTAGAAAGTATGAGTCGTGTCCCAATGGGAAGCGATGGAGGTCCCCTACTTTTTGACCCTGCCGTCAATGCCACTATTAACTACATCCCTCAAGGTGTAAGTGCTGACTTATTGGCTACATTGGAAGGATATAGCCGAGCACAGTTGGATGAATATGCCCTCCAATCCCAACAACGAGCCTTAAAAGCACAAACAGCAGGATATTTTGCCCCATCCTTGGTTCCTATTCATGATATGAATGGACTGGTTGTTTTGGATCATGACGAATACCTTCGCCCCAACACCAATCTAGATGCCTTGGCAAAACTACAGCCTTCTTTTGCTAAACAAGGAGCATTGGGCTTTGATACCATGGCTATTATGCGTTATCCATTTTTGGACAAAATAACACATCATCACACAGCAGGCAATTCATCTGGTATTGTAGATGGAGCAGCAGCAGTATTGTTAGGTAGCCTAGAAAAGGCAAATGAACTAGGAATAACCCCCAAGGCTAAAATATTATCTGTAGCCGTCACTAGTGCAGAGCCAACACTCATGCTAGATGGAAATATCCCAGCCGCAGAAAAAGCATTGCGAAAAGCCAATCTGACCATACAAGATATTGATCTTTGGGAAGTAAATGAAGCCTTTGCTGGGCCTCTCCTGAAATTCAAAACACACTTTGGTATTGACAATGATGCCATTAATGTCAATGGTGGAGTGATCGCACTAGGGCATCCTTTAGGAGCCACTGGAGCTATTTTATTGGCTAATTTGGTCAATGAATTAGAACGTCGTTCACTATCCAAAGGAGTGGTTGCCATGTGTATAGCAGGTGGTATGGGCGTAGCTACTATTGTAGAACTGGTTTAAAAATTTCTCGCAGATTAGAACAATTCTGTTCTCAAAATAATAATACATGATTTCTTACAAAAGAGATAAATACGGCGTTGGAACTATTGTACTAAATATGGCTGGACGCAAGGTCAATATTATGAACCATGAAGTCGCCAATGTTTGGATTCCACTATTGGACTTTTTAGAACAAAGTGTTCTGAAAGGAGAACTAAAAGGTATTATCATTGCTTCTGCCAAACCTTCCTTTATGGCAGGCGGAGACCTTGATTACCTACACCAAGCTAGTGATGCTCAAGAAGTATTCGAACATACCCAAACCTTGCGACAGATTTTTCGTCGAATCGAAACGATGGGTGTTCCTTTCGTAGCGGCTATCAATGGGACTGCTCTAGGGTCTGGTTACGAACTCGCTTTAGCCTGTCACTATCGTATTGCTCTAGATGATCCTCGTACCCTAATTGGGCTACCTGAGGTTACACTAGGTATGATGCCTGTGGGAGGAGCTATTGCTCGGCTTACCCGTACATTAGGATTCGAAGTTGCTTTTGATATTTTATCTAAAGGTAAGCAGATGCATGTCAAGGAAGCCCTCCAAAAAGGTCTACTAGATGAGTTAGTTACTGAAAAAGATGACTTATTTCACCGTGCAAAAGATTGGATCCTAAATCAACATGATATCGTTAAATTTTGGGATAAACCAAATTATTCTATTCCTAAATCACAAGATCCTAGTCATCTCCCTACTGCTAAAAGTATTGCTGCACTCAATGCTAAAATAGTCCAAAAAACAAGGAATAATTATCCCGCTGTACAAGCAATATTCAATGCCATGATAGAAGGCTCTTATCTTGGTTTTGATGCCGCTACACGAATAGAAAGTCGTTATTTCACCTCCTTGATCCTAAGCAATGATTGTCTCAATATGACAAAAGCTTATTGGTATGATCTCAATAAAATCAACCGAGGGATTAGTCGCCCTAAAGGCTATGGTAGATTTAAAGCTCGAAAAATTGCTATTATTGGTGCGGGTAAAATGGGTTCTGGAATTGCTTACATTGCCGCTTTACAAGGCATTCAAATTATCCTGAAAGATATATCTGAAAGTATCGCACAACAAGGGAAAGAAATGGTACGAAAACGTCTGCTCAAAATTGTGCAATCAAATAAAATGACCCCTGCTCAGAGTGACGAAATATTAGATCGCATTATCCCTACCCAAAATATTGAAGAAGTTAGCGATTGTGATCTAGTGATTGAAACGGTTTTTGAAAATGACTCTCTCAAAAAAAGAATTACCAAAGAAACAGAAGTCCACATGCACAGCGATGCCTTACTGGCAACTAATACTTCTACTTTAGGTATTAGCGACTTAGCAACTGCTTCAAACCAGCCGCAAAACTATGTTGGATTACATTTCTTTTCGCCTGTTACTCGCATCCCTTTGGTAGAAATCGTAAAAGGTGAAAAAACATCTAATGAAACGGTCGCTAGAGCATTTGATTTTGTGCGTCAGCTCAAAAAAACACCTATTATTATCGAAGATTCACTAGCATTTTATACGACTCGCATTTCTAGAGTATATATGCTAGAGGCTTTTGGGATGCTACTAGAGGGGCAATCTCCTATTTCTATCGAACAAGCGGCTCTTCAAGCAGGAATGGTTTATTCGCCACTTGTACTAGCAGATGCTCTAGGACTACCCAATATTCTAGCATTAGAAGCTAAAGTCATACAGCTATTCGGGAAAGAATACAAAAAACTAAAGGGTATCAATCTTGTCGAACAACTGGTCAATGAGTTTAATCGAAAAGGAAAACAATATGGTGCTGGATTTTATGATTATACTACCAAAAATAGACGAACAGAGATATGGGAAAATTGGGAAGAAATATTCCCACACAATCCTGTACAGATACCACAAACCACTATCATGGAGCGTTTGCTTTTCGTACAATGTCTCGAAGCAGTTCGCTGTATGGATAATGGTATGATCAAGACTTCAGCAGAAGCCAACCTAGGCAGTATTTATGGAGCTGGTTTTGCAGATTTCAAAGGTGGTGCTTTGCAATATATCAATGACTATGGAGTTGTAGAGTTTACGGCTAGAGCGAAAGAGCTGGCTGCACTTTATGGCTTCAATTTCAATCCTCCTGACTCCCTAGTAGAAATGGCTGAGAAACAAGTTAATTTCAGTTAATAAACGAAAAAATGCCTTGATTCTATTACAGAATCAAGGCATTTTTTAATTGGAATAATAGACATTATTTCAATCCGAAACTAATCGTTATTTCACCACAAGCACTTGGAGCACCTGGCTTAGCTTCATATTTATATTGTTTGGCACACCCTAAAGCTAGATTAACCATTTTAGAACTAATTGTAGTTGATTTTTTGATGACTTGTTCTGCACTAACAACATCTCCAGCAGCATTGACACAAATACGAACTACAATTCTACCTGACTCTGACCATCCTGCATTATTAGCACTCTTGTAATCATCGCATTTTCTGATATTAGGACGATTCCCAATCGCACCATCTCCATTTCCTTTATCGCCTCTACCTGTACCTCCCAAATCACCACGTCCATCAGGGCTTCCTTGTTGTCCTGATCCAGAACCAGTTCCACTGCCACCACCACCTCCAAAGAGAGCATTAGAGTTTACTTTAGGGGTATTATCTTGGGGAGCGTTATTTGACTTAGTTGATGTATTTGTGTTCTTAGTAGTATTTGGTTTTACATCCGTAGTCGTTTTCACTGGGGGAGCATCTTCCATCTCTGAAGTCTCCACCTCTTCTACTTCTTCAACCACCTCTTCTTCTTGTTGCTCTTCCTCCTGTTCTTCTTCTTGTGGTTCGGTTTGTGTCTCATTAGTCACTTGTTCTGTAGGATTCTCAGCTCCTCCTCCTGCTACATCTACATTACCAAAAGAAGCCATCAATCCCTCTGCTTCTGGAATAGGAAACTCAGTAGAGAACCACGGCCAAAATAGAGCAATAATAACAAGTACAAAAAAAATACCGGCTCCTATACGACCTTTTTGTTTATCTTCGGGTCTATCTACATCTTCAAAACTATAGTTATTAACCATTGTTATTTATTTTTTTGTGTGAATGCTCCAGTCTATATTCATAGCGGTCACCACCATGATTACATTCGTAATTTCTTTTGATTGGTCTACATCAGGTAAGTGCAATTGTATTTGACTGGTTGTATATTTTTTCTTTGCTTCTACTACCTCTTTTTTTAGTATAGATGCGAAACGATCGTAATTGGTTGTGTCTTGCTGAACAATAAACACATCCTGTGATAACATCTCTACTTTTATAGTATATATGGAAGGTTCACTCCAAGCATCTAACAAGAGTTTTGTTAATACAAAAATAGCTACAATAGCTCCCGTTAATACAATTGCCTTTCGCCTAATCTGTACCTCTCCTGCTTTATCAATATTTCTTCTAAACGCCAAAATATTGGTTTTTAGTCTGATAACTTAGTTGCCAAAATCATTTTGACGCCATAATCATTCAGCAAATCTACATTGGTCACCAATGTTTGAGCATCTACTGCTTCATTGATAGAAAGAATGACCGTAATGTCATCTGGATTTCGTCCATCTTTATTAATAAGACTTAATATTTTGCCTCTTACGGCACTCTCTGCTAGTCTTTTTCCATTGATGGTATATTCTCCTCTTTTGTTAATATCTAACTTAATCGGTTTGGTAGTAGATTTGTTGGTTGGTTTAGAACTCGAACTTGGTAATTTTAGATTAATAGCCGTAGGACTAACCAAACTAGATGTCAACATAAAAAATATCAATAGCAGGAAGATAATATCCGTCAAAGACGACATACTAAATTCGGCCGATACTTTTGTTCTCTTTTTTAATCCCATAATATTTGAATTATTCTTCGGTTGCTTCGGTTGCCAAAATCAATCTTACTCCTAGTTTATTACTCATTTTCATAAACTTGACAATAGTTCCTGTTCTCTCTGTCATTTCAACATTGAGTACAACAGTTACTTCCGTATTGATATTTTTTTCTGCATTTTTCTTCCTCTCTTTACTGATTGCCTGAGATAGCTTTTCCATCAGTTGTCTTTCTGGTACTTCATCTGAATCAATAAAGTATTTACCGTCAGGTGTAATTGACAAAGCTACGTTTTGTGGTGAAGGAGTCTTACTATTTGACTTCGGTCGATCCAAGTCTTTTGCATTCGGACTGGTCAGACTAGATGTCAACATAAAAAATATCAATAGCAGAAAAATAATATCCGTCAAAGACGACATATTAAATTCTGCATTGAATTTATTTCTTTTCTTTAATCCCATAGTGTATTTGGTGTCAAAGCCATTTGGTTTAGACCAATTGCCTGCTCTTAAATAAATAATTGGCGATCGTTATTTTCGCCAGCTTTTGAGATTTTCTGTATCAAAAACAGCAAAATGCCCTCGCAATGGAGAACGCTTTAAGCTGGTTTCAAATTCTGAAGCTGTCATAGAGGCCTCGAAAGAAGCTTCTCCATTCGCACAAGAAAAATAAAGTGCTTTCGCTGTCAAATTTGCTCTCACTTCCAATCCTTCCTGTGCGTGTATAAACTGTTCTGCCATTACATTACTCCCCAATAGTTTGACCTTTTTGTAAGGGTAATATTTACGTTCCTCCAAATGATCTTGAATCACACGTATTTGCTCTGGAGTGAACGGAACCAGATTCGCTTCTTTTTCTAAAAACTCGTAAACATCTTCAACAGGAACAGCTTCTTTATAAGCAGCTCTTGTTGCACGGCTATAGACCGCAATAGAATAGCTCATAAATTATGCTGGCTCTTGTAATAAATCCAAAAATTCAACAGTAGCCGCTTCCATTTTGAATACTACTCTATCCATAGAGGCAATAAGGGAGTTATATCCAATAAAAGCAATAATACCTACAAACAGACCAAAAGCAGTTGTAATCAAAGCTTGGTAGATACCTCCTGCTAATGACTCCGTACTCACATCACCCCCTGCCATATTCATAAACGAAAGGATCATACCTGTTACAGTACCAAAGAAACCAATCATAGGTGCTGCTCCCGAAATAGTAGCTAACATAGACAAACGTTTTTCTAGTTTATAAATCTCTAGATTACCAACGTTTTCTACTGCTGTATTGATATCAGCCAATGGCTTTCCAATACGCTGTAGCCCTTTAGCTACCAAACGTGCTACAGGAGTATCTGTAGAGTTACATAGATTCAGAGCAGCACTAATATCACCTGTCTGAACATACCCACGAATCTGATTCATGAAATTCTCATCTACCTCTCCTGCACGCTTAATTGTCAAATGGCGTTCAATCAAAATGTAGATTGCCAATACCGATAAAATCAATAAAACTATGGCAATAGCCACACCGATAGCACCTCCCTGTAGGATAACTCCTATCAATGAAAAACTTGTCTCGGTAGGAGCTACAGCGGTCGTATCAGGCTGAAACAAGAAAAATAGGTTTGATAACATGATGTATATTTATTTAGTTGATTAATTAGTGTATAAAATCCTTTTCTAGAACAAAACCTGCCTTAAACAAAGACTTTGTACCCTTGATAAGGTATTTACCAAACCGAAAGATATAAGAATAAAAACAGTTCTAGGTACTAAGGGACATTATTTTTTTGGGGTTATAACGTTTTTTTTTCTGTTTTGTTTTATTCCCCCCTTTTCTATTCTAGTTAAGCCTAAATCGAACAGGCATATTCATAATAACCCTTACTCGCCTCCCATCTTGTCTACCAGATGACCAACGGAAAGGAAGCTCATTCATCAAATTAACCATACGCAGTACCTCTTCATCAATATCTTCACTCACCTTTCTTAGGATTTTTATATCATACAGATGTCCATATTCTGAAGTTTTAAATTGTACAATTGAACTACCTTCTATCCCATTTTCTCTAGCATTATCAGGGTAAATAATATTATTATAAATATAGCTCATCAATTTTTGATCCGAACACCTCTTTTTTTCCTCAGCAGGTTCATCCAATGTTTCACACCCATGAAATCGAGGCATTTCTTCTACAATCGTATAAGTAGGGGCATTAATTTCTGAGGGAGATTGATTGACTTTAACGTCTTTTTTCTTCTCTTCTAATGGTTTTGTGTAAGTCATTGCAAACACATTACCCCAAACAGCTTGTACTTCTTTCTTCAATTTTGCAGTTAAATCTTTAGCTCCTTTGCGTTCATTATACTTTGCTTGACCAAAAAGTACTCCAATCCTTTCTTTACTCTTCACCCCAAACTCTACTTTTGCTTTATCTGCCAACAAGGTATATAATTGATTAACCTGAGTAGAATGGTCTTTTGAACTTGTTACATAATTTTTCTTCGCCATTTCCCAATATGCATACCCAATTTCTGAGTAAAAGCTTTCTTTCTCATAAATCAACTCTAGTACTTGTTCGATGTAGCTTGTCTCATCATAATAAACACAATTGAAAAACCAAGTATTGGGTAACTGGTTCTCCAAAATAGGAGCTCCTTTTAGCACTTTTCCTCGCATCTGAGCGTATTGATAAGCAACATCTAATAAATCAATTTCTCTGATTCCTCCATCTCCTGTTGGGTTGAGTTTAATAGCCCTTACTGTTTCTAATGTTTCTTCAGCAGATTCCCAATCCTTCATATCTTGATATCCTTCTGCTAATGTGATTAGAGCATTAGCATATGCCAAGCTTTTCTTTCCTTCTTTCTTCTGGGTTGTTTTAGCTTCTTTTTCTAAGTTTTTAATGTCAGTTTGAGCATTGCTATTCATAGCACTCATCACTACCAAAAATACGATAATCAGTGTTTTCATTCTGTTTAATTGTGGTTTTATTAGTTTAATTCAAATATGACAGGTAAGTACATTCTTACCTTTACTTTCTTTCCTCTTTGTTCTCCAGGCGTCCATCGTTCTGGCATTTCGTTCATCAATTGTACCAAACGAATCGCCTCCTCTCCTAATCCCATTTCTACATCACGTAATAATTTTATTTGGTCTATATGACCTTCTTCAGAGACTATAAATTGTACTACAACTCTACCTTCTAATTGATTAGCTTTTGCCAATGGAGGATACCTCAAATTTTCTTTAATGAACTGCATTAGCTTTTCATCAGAGCATTTTTTCTTGCTTTTGTTATCCCCTTCTAGCTCTTCACATCCTGGGAACCTTGGCATCTGCTCTATAATAATAAATGTTTGCCCTTTCCCAGGTAGCATTTTACCATTGGTTTTGATTTCATCTCTAAATGGAGCTACTTGAGTTTCTAGTTGTTCGACTAATCCTGTGTTTTTGATCTGTTTATTGTACTCCAACTGTTCCGCTAGAACGCTCGCTTCTTGTATGCTATGAAGCCCATACTCTTGTTCTGCTTCTTTCCCCAAAAAAACATACAAATCATTCACTACCTCTATATACTCGCTATCCTTCCCCTTCGCTACAAAAGCATCTTTTGCACATTTCCAATACTGATAAGCATCTACTGAGCTGTATGATTCTATCGTATAAACATATACAAGCACTGTAATAATATTGGCAGCTCTATCATACTTGATACAATCTTCAAACCAGGCATCAGGTAATATATTGAACACATTTTTATTTTTTTGCATAAAACTGACTCCCCATTTTCTATAATAAAAATCTGCCTTCAATCTTCCTAATTCCTTCTCCTTTGAATGTTCTTTTTCCAGAGATTTTATAATCTCATACGCCCTGTCTATTTTCCGATCTGCTTTTCTCGAATTAGGCTTAAAGGCATCAATATAATCCCATACATCACGAATCAGTCGATCAGCTTGAGCAACCTTTCTTTCAAACTTTCGATTCGTTGCTTTAGTGGATTTATCCTGAGCTACTATAGCAGTAGTACTGAATACTAATAACCATCCTAAAAAAATAATCCTTCTCATATTAATGTAATTTAAATCGAATAGGCATGTTGTATTTTACGGATACGATCTCCCCTTCTTTTTTCCCTGCTCCCCACCTAAACGGCATTTCATTCATCATTGATATTACACGTCTAGATTCCATCCCTAATCCTCCTCCCGGATCTCTCAACACTCTGATATTACAAAGATAACCATACTCTGCTACTCTAAACTGAACCACAGACATTCCTTCCACCCCGCATTTTTTACCAAAACTAGGATAATCAATTTCTTCATAAACAAAATCAAGTAGTTTCTGAATGGAACAGGTATGTTTATCTTGACTATCACTACCAAAATATTCACACCCAGGAAATCTTGGCATTTCCTCTACAATCGAAAAAACTAAACTGCTATCTGATTCAAAGACAGCCCCCCATTGAGCCCTCACTTGTGCTTTCAATTGTTCTACCAATAAACTATCTCCTCGTCGTTCATTATATTTCATTTGACCATAAAGCACTCCAATAGCAGCATTACTCTCTACACCAAATTCAGCCGTTGCTTTTCTTAATAGAAGGCGATACATTCGATTAGTTTGAGCCACATGAGTCCTAGCTGTATCATCTAAGGCTCGTTTTGCCATTTTCCAATATTGATAACTTTCAGTAGAATGAAAAGAAGCTTTAGAATACACCATTTCTACTATGTTTTCTATCTTATCTTCCTCTCCATATTTCACACAGTCCTTGTACCAATCGTAAGGTAATATTTTATTGGGAGCTATACCACTTTTCTCAAATGCCCCTTTCCATTCTATAAAATAATAGGTTATCTTAGTTTTATCTATTGCACTCCTGGTTGTGCCTTCTCTTGGCAAATTGATAATCTGTATCGCCTCCAGCAACTGTGCTTTAGCTAGATCCCATTCTTTGGATTCTTGATAGCCTTCTGCCAAATCAATCAAAGCATTGGCGTAATCTAAGTGTTTTTCTCCTACTGTTCTTTTGGTTGTTCTTACTGCTGATTCCAATGCTTGTATATCATCTTGGGCATAGATAAGTTGACTACTTAGAATGAGTAGTATAGACAGTGCTAGTTTCATTAATAGGGGTAATTTTGTTATTTGGAATCAAAGAAGCTTATCCTAATACAAAATAGAGGATGGAATAGTGCCCTACATAGTTAAAAACCTACTTTTTTCTCAAACGCCTGTAAATCTCTAGAAAAATGAGTTGCTTTGTTGCGAGGCAGCGGTGGGGCTTCAGGTTCTGGAGGTCTGATTTGTACTGCATTGGCTTCGTACACTTCTTGTATGATAGCAACTCTATTTTTGTATTTTTCATGCAGAATACTGCTATCTGCCTTAAATGTATGATAAATAGGTGTTTGGTATTTGATTGCGATTCTGTCTACAGGTAAGTTAGTATTCATGGCTGCTTCCATCAGCCCTAAATCTAAACGTATACTTTGACTATCTACTACTGCAATCTCGCTTATTTCCAATTCACAGTGATTGGGTTTGCGAATCCAGATGCTGTAAGACCCTGTTGGCAAATCAACAAAATTATAATTCCCTTCATGGTCTGTCCTACGCTTCTGATGATAAATTCCTTCCTTCTTCAGAATCATTTGAGCTCCTTCTATTGGCTGCTGTATCGCATTACTATACACTTTACCTTCTAGTGTACCAGTGCCTTTCTGTGCCCATAGGTTCAGAGAACCCATAAAAAAGAATACGAAGAAAATTTGTTTTGTTTTCATAATTTCAGCCATTAGAATATTAGACACTATGACAAATAGATTTGCAATAATGATACTTACTGAATATAAGTTATTCTGAGGAAAAAATCAAGCCTGCTCCAATTCACTATTTTCCCAATAATGGACATAAGTAGCATGGGGATCTAATCGTTTCTGCTGATTTTCGAGACTCAATGGCTTTTCTTCTTTCGGATCTGCCCCTACTCCCCCTATTATATTCCAGTTGACCCAATTGCTACAGATATCATAATCAATTAGCCTATGCTGAAAATAAGCTGCTCCCATCCTCCAGTCTACTTTCATATCATTAACTAAATAACTGGCGACCAAAGCCCTTCCTTTGGGAGCTAAATAGCCAGTTGACGCAAGTTGTCTCATCATGGCATTAATCAACCCAGCTGGTGTTTGACCATTGATCCACTGTCCCAATTTTTCAGTATCAGTGGTTAAATCCTTTGTTTCTCTTCCTGATATACCTCCCTGCTCAAAAATACGATTACCATATTTCTTTCCCTGCAAGCGAAGGTAATCTCTAACTAGCAGAGATTGCAAAAATTCTTGTGTTGCTTTGTTCTTTTTGAATGTAGCTTCATAGGCTCTCAATCGAGCGTATACATACTTGGGCGACAAGCACCCTAATGCTAACCAAGGAGATAAATGAGCGGTCCGCGATTCTAGTTGAATTTCTTGTTGATGCTGGTGGTAATTTTCTATCTGACGGCTACCTTCTAAGAAACGCTCCAAAGCAGACAAACCTGCCGCTTCACCTCCCTCAAATCTAAATAGGGCCGAAATAGGGGCTGAAGTATTGGGGTGTCCCAAAATAGCTAAAGTAGGTAATTCACCAGCTTCAATCGTTGTTGTCCACTCAGGAATGACCGTTGGAGGATCTAAGGGATCCCTAACTGGTACAAACCGCTCTACTTCTTTTCTAAAACTAGTAAAAGTATCTGGCGAGTGTGAAATTGGAAAGGGTAAATCTTGTGTGTAATAAAGCATTTTGCCTCTAAAAAACTGTATCTCCGCTCCTATTGACCATAGATTTTTCTCTAAAGCATTCTGCACTTTAACTTCATCTAGTGTTCGCTCCATATTCGCATAGACCTGTGTCGCTTCTATCTCCTTCACCAGTTCAAAAACCTCTTCTTCGGGTTGCCCCAAACGAACAACCAAATCAATTCCCAGTCGCTGAAAATCAGCCCGAAGAGCGACAACTGATTCTAATAAAAACTGTGCCCGATGTTTCCCCGTTTTACTGTAGCCAATAGATGTCTGCTCTGTCAACTCTGTAGGATTAAAGACATAAATTGGGATGACTTCTTCTCCATTTTGGAGGGCTTCTGTTAGGGCTTGGTTATCATGCAAACGCAAATCTTTCCGAAACCAAACCACAATGCGTTTTGCATTTTTCATTTGCTACCTGATTTTTATTGAGATTTATGAGAGGTTATTAGAGCATCTCTAAATTTATGTTTTTTGATATGCTCTTACAAATGAAGTTATTTAGAAGAAAACAAAATATTGGTGTTTCTATAACAGTCTATTCGTAACCACTTTCATTAGAGGTTATTACGAATTGTTTTGTATGAAGGGGGCGAGATAGATTTTTTTGATTAGCAAGGAAAGGCGGAAATTCGTAGCCATAGCTACGAAATTGAGTACTTGACGATGTCTAATCGAGAAAAGATATTTTTGTTCCCATACGAATCTATTCGTAATAACTTCTATTACTAAAAATAACATCAATCCACCCTTAAAGTTTGTTTTACTAGCTGAAACTTCTCTAGATCACTCAAAAAAATGATACGGTAAGGGTACACCTCTTCAATACAGAGAATCCATTGATTATTCTATGGCAAATACAAGGTATCCCTATCATAAGACAAAAAGGTAAAAATACCACTCCCCCCTTGTATATTAGATACTATAGAGCTAGGCTCTACGAATGGAATATTATTAGCATCCTGAGCAGCTCTGACAGAAATTAAAAAATTATGGTATGTTTCATCTATATGATAAATAGTACCAATAATAGTATCCCCTGGTCGAAAAATTGAAGCAGTAGTCGCACTAATGACCCCATTAATAAATAAATCTCTATCGTACATTGTCTCATCTATTTCTGGGTTGACCCTGACCTTTCTAAATAGACCACTTTCCGCTCTTTTTGATAAAGAATTTTTGTGTATCATAACTCTATAGTGATTATATCCATTGAGGTCATCCTCACAGTCAATAAAAGCATAAGCTAAAGAATCTGCCTCGAATGTATAGTTAAAAGACTTGATAGGAACACTTGGAAGAAGCTGTATAGAAGCAGTAGCATAACGATCATTGGTTGTATCCCATACTTCTAATACAAATGGAGAAGAGAAATCTCTAGGACAAATAGAGGCAGATCCATAATTGAAAAATCGGGTAGAATCTTCATTGAAATAAGGAACAATAGTACTACAACCTCCGCCTGTAAATTCAGCTTCCTGAAGGGTATCCACTACCCCATTGTGTGTAATAGTCACAATAGCATCTCTAATGAAAGGACAGATATTAACCACTTCTGAAAAATCTTTTGTTTCTGTCAGTAGGAGTTGATAAGGCTTACCGACCTCTAAGTAACACTCCACAATCAATTCGTGTTCTTCTGCTTCTAGTTCTATATTTAGGCTATTTTCCAACCCTCTACAACTCCCCAAAAGCAATCCAAACAAAAAAAGAAGCGACAGTTTAAATTCATTCATTTGTTTACCATTTAAAATTCCAACTAATACTAGGCAATATGGGAAATAGAGAAATGACCCTAACATCAAATCTTTCGGGGATTTGAGCACTCTGAGAGAATCCAGGTCCATCAGCATAGACCGCATCCACATCTACAAAAAACGGATTCCGACGGTCATAAACATTATAAATACTGATGACCAAATCACTTTTAAAACGCTTATTTCGGAGGGGATACAGTTTTAGAATCACACTCAAATCTAACCTATGGAAATCAGGCATTCTAGCATTTCCTCTTTTGGTATAAACAGGAACAAACTGGAAAGGATTAGCATTGGATAGGCCTGTATGAATAAAACGCTTGGTAGGCAATGTAATGGCACTACCTGTACCATAAACCCATGCGGCACTCAGAGTAATTGGCAACTTTCGCCTCAACCAAGGTAATTCCCAAGTAATGACAGCAGAAATATCATGCCTTCTATCATGTTTGGGATGATATGGTAGCCCTTGATTGGCTTCTGCAAACTGCTCCCATGCCCAAGATAAAGTATATCCCACCCATGCACGAAAATCTCCATTTCGTTTCTCTATATAAAATTCTGCTCCATAAGTAGATCCTCTACCAAATATGAATTCTTTATCCATATTTTCATTATACACCAACTGTGCCCCATCTCTAAAGCCTACCTGATTATGTAACTGTTTATAATATCCTTCTACATTGAAATAGAAATCATTTCCTAAGGCATGAGACACCCCAAGAGCAACTTGATCCGAAAATTGTGTTTGGACGGTTTTATTAGACGGATACCAAATATCCGTAGGCAAAGTAGCTCCAGAAGAAGAAACCAAATGTATGTTCTGGCTCATTCTGGCATAACTTAACTTGAGTGCAGTATTCGTATGAATGAGATAGCGTAAAGCTAATCGAGGTTCAGGACTCAGGTAAACAGTATCTTGATTATAAAAAGCATTGAAACGCATCCCGAAAGATAATTTCAGCCTTTTGCTAATATCCCACACATGTGTTCCATAAATAGAAAAGTCTCCTGCATCAAAAACAGCCCCTCTAGAAATATCCTCTATATCTGGACTCGTAATATTAAACTGTGCAACAGAAAAATGATGATAGATCGCTTCTGCTCCAAACTTAAACTGGTGCTTGGGAGCAAACTCCCACAACCAATTATTTTTGAGGGCTATGTCTCTGATTCCTGAATTCAGTTTGACTGTCCATCCTCCCCTGCCAGTAGAAATCCGATAATTATAATCTGAAAAGGTCAAACTAGTATGGGTAGATAATTTGGAAGAAATTAGCTTATTCCACCGCAAAGTAGCAGCAATATTCCCCCAAGACATACCAATCAATGCATTTTGGGTGACAAAAGAAACTTGATCCCTACCAAAGTAAAAATTAGCTTCCAAACGGTCATTTTCCCCTATATCATAATTTACTTTTGCATTGATGTCAAAAAAACTAGGATCTGGAATATTCGCTCCTTTATTGATCTCATTGAACAGCAACGCATATAGATTGACATAGTTTAGCCTTCCTGCCAATAGAAAAGAACCTTTCCCTTTTTGGATAGGTCCACTCACAGCCAATCTTGACGAAACTAACCCTACCGAACCTATTAACTCCAACTTTTCCCGATTACCTTCTCTCATCTCGGTAGCAATTACAGCCGATAACCTGCCTCCATATTCCGCTGGAAACCCTGCCTTGTAGAGTGTCACACGCTCTGTAGCATCTGCATTAAAAACACTAAAAATTCCTAATAAATGACTAGGATTATAGAGAGTAGCTCCATCTAACGAAAAATAATTTTGTGCTGTTCCTCCTCCTCTCACATAAAACCCTGTATTTCCTTCAGAACCAGACTGAATTCCTGGTTTCAGTTGCAGTACCTTGATTATATCTGCTTCCCCAAACAGAGAAACTATATTTTTTGCTTGTTTAGCAGTTACTTCTTCCGTGCTCATTTGAGTAGATAACACTTTTTCTCTTGCGGAATTAGCCTTTACAGTTATGGTGCTCAGACTCTGGTAGACCATACCAATATTAACAATAGTATCTTGCTCCAGAAGAACTTTTTGCCGAAAGGACTCACATCCGACATAAGAGCATGTAATCTGAATAGAATCTTGCAATAGGCTATCCGGTACAGTAATATAATAAAAACCCATCTCATCTGAAATAGCTCTAAGTGCTGGTTCATTATTTATCTCTACTATCCCACCTATCAACACCTCTCCACTTTCTTCATAGGAAATAGTACCACTGATAGTAGCTCCACGCTGAGCAGTACTACCATAGGTGCCCATAATCGACAATAACAAAACGAGTAATGATCTAAATGGCATTGGTTGTTGTTTGAAAACGAACAGCACTTATATCTATGAATAAAGATATAAATGCTGTTCAATAAAGATTAGTATAACCTTTGGTAAGATTACTAGAATCCAAAGCTACCTGTCAATCCAACTACTATAATTTCTAATTGGTCGATAAAGTCAGTGTAGATTGATTCTGTGTCCTCTATAGTGCCATCTTTGTATTCAATCATAATTTCAGTCTCTCCATTACTGTTTTCTTGATAAAAAAGATCAGCTATTTTAGTACCATTGTTTTGTAATTCAGCCGTATACAAGCTATTGATCTGATTAGGAGTAGGAGACAATAAATTTTGAGCTCCTTCTATGTTAGCCGTATAAACAATAGATATATCTCCTATTTTGAATTCACCAGCAAAAGATTTCACATCTTCATCCAAATCAAACGATTCGTAATCTGAGCTTTTTAGTATTACATCTGTATTTATAGAAAATGCTTCTGATCCACTATTGAATGCTGTAATTTTTACATTAAACTCGGTAGGAGAATTCTTTGTTACATTTACATTAAACGTATGAGGGCTCATTATCAAATCAAATTCCGCACTAGTTGGTATCTGAAAAGAACCTGATTCATAAGAGGCACTCTTAAGTAAAAATCCAATACAGTCTGCCCCACTTTTCTTAATATTCAAATCAAAGGCTGAAGGTAGTTTGTACTGAGAACCATCTATAGTAACTGTCTGATCTGTATAACTATTCAGCGTAGCCATAATAGAATTGTTCGTAGCCCCTTGCAAAGCAGGCATCTCAACTACAACTTTGTCTGTAGGAGCACTCGTTTGAGTCCAATTCTGTGACCCAGCATAACTATGAGTTCCATAATGATTAGAAGGCAAAAACAGCTTGTTCTGATCAATATAAGCTAGGTTAAGATGTGACTCCAATGAAGTCCCTATCTGATCTACCCAAGATTGGTTAAGAGCAGAACCATTATTAATATTGAAAAAGTCATCAATAGTAGTAATACCACAACCATCTTTAAGTGCCTGTGTTTCGTCTAGTAAACGTTGCGAAAAATCATCAATGCTCTCTTTGTCCTCTTCTACAGTAGTAGTGGTAGTTGGTTTGTCACAACTATTAAATGTCAATAAGGCTCCCAATAAAAATAAGCCTAGCGTTTTCAGATTAAAAAATTTCATTTTCTGGGTTTTGTTTTTAGAATATGATGAATCAAAGTTGTATTTCGTACCTAAAGGAAAACTCTGTTTATAGTACCTCTAAATTTATCTTAAAACCAATTGATTTTTAAATCAAAAAATGTTTTCCTTATTGTAGTTTCACAAAGATAATGAATATATTTTGGAGTCATTCAGAAAAATTATATTGTTATAACACTTTAACAAAAAACAGATCCCCCTTATTTAAATCCTTTTCAAATACCTAATAAATGATTCAGCACATCTCTTTCCAACTCTCTGCTCGTCCTCGTGGCTTTCATATTATTACTACAGAAGTAACAGAACAACTTCCTGCTCTCCCTACTACAGGATTACTACATCTATTCATCAAGCATACTTCTGCAGGATTGACTATCAACGAAAATGCAGATCCAAGTGTTCGAGTAGATTTTGAGCAAATTTTCAATAAATTGGTTCCTGAAAACATGCCTTTTTTGACGCATACCTTAGAAGGTCCAGATGATATGCCTGCTCATATCAAAGCGGCTTTAGTAGGAGCATCCATCAGTATTCCTATCCAAAATGGACGCCTAGATTTAGGTACATGGCAGGGCATTTATCTCTGCGAATTCAGAGATTATGGAGGTAGTCGCCATTTGACCGCCACTATCATGAGTTAAGGATTAAGCTACAAATAGTTTCGAGCAGATTTTGATTCTTTCAGAATAGCGGTAAAATTCTTTCTAGAAGGGCCTTTGATAGATTCAATTTCATCAATTACTGCTTCTAATTTAGCTTTACTCTCTTCTATTCGTTTTTCTTCTTTCAAAAACATCGCGTATTCGTACCGATGCTTATAATTGGTAAACCGTCCATCCAACTCTTCAAAGGTTTTTTCTGCCTTTTCTTTATGTCCTTCTCTGTAATAGGCCCAAGCTAAGGCAATTTTTTCTTCAGAGTGCTTGAATTCTACCGCATCTTTTAGGCGTTCACCACAGACAATCGTTGTAGAGTAATGCTCTACTAGATAGCTACTCTTTACTATTTTCATCAATAACTCGACATCATCCTTATATAATCCTCGCAGACAACTCTTGTACATTTCAAAAGCAGTTTGATGGTTTCCAATATTCAAATGTTCATCTGCTAATAATATTTTATTCGCTATTGTATCCGAATATTCCAACTGTTTTTCTAGTTGCTCAATCCGATAATTTTTAACCAATACTCCCTTTACATTTTCGCCTATAGCACTAATATCGGCAGTACGAATATTTTTACCAAAAGCGGCATACAAATAAATCAAACCACCAATTAAGGGTAGAAAGAATATCACAAAAAACCACTTTTGTAAATTGCCATTCTGATAAGCATGAAAAAGACAAAAACCTTGTAATACTAAAATTAGGGAGTAATAAGACATGAAAAATAAAATATGATTAGGGGATTTTTTGAGTACCTATATAGAACTTGTTTAGAGGTATTCTTAAGGAATAAAGTTGTTTAAGTAGTTAGTTATGCCTACAAACACAAACATTCAACACCTTCAATTATAAGTGCTCTAGCTCTGCTAATATAGTGGATAAAAATGATATTCAAAAACTATAATACCAATTAACTACCCATCGAAAACTATGATGAGGAGTATTAGTAATAAAGGAGTTAACTCTATAATCTAGTCCTGTTTCTAGCTTGTGTTTGTCTGTAAAACTATACCCTAACAATGGTACTAATCGAATCTCCAAATCATAGTTACCTTCTTCCAAACTATTGAGGTATTCATGATTGATTTTGACATAGCATTCTTTAGGATCAGCCTTCTCCCCATCCAGTGGCAGTTCTAGTGTCAGACGGTATCTTACTCTGAATGTAGGCAATAGCTTAGGAGCAAATGTTTGGTCGGCTGCTAATCGGTGTGCTAATCGAAATCCAGCCATTTTTTGAACAACCACATACTGCTGTATCGTCCTATGTACCAACTCCGCCCCTCGTACACGAATCAGATATCCACCTGAAAGTTTGGCATTGAAACCTAATTTCCTTGCTCCCAACAGAGAGAAATCCGTCAAAATATATCTAAAACCTGGACTATCTGAGTGACCAAACGTACCCTCTTGGATACGTTGTCGGCTCTCTACTTTAAAGTTGATAGACCATTGCTGAGGCAGCTTTAGATTGAGGTTGATACTTGGTAGTAGACCTATACGATATTGTTGTTGGGCAAATAATAGTGTATTGCTCAACAACAAACCTAAAAGACTACTCCACAAAAATTTAGTATTCAAGATTATCGGAATTTTTGGAGATGATTTCCACTCTTTTTAACAAAGTGCCTGTTTTTGAAAAAGTTACTTCATAAAGCTTGGGATAATTTTGCTCTTTTCCTCTAACAACTAATTCATAGTTCTCTTCCACTTCCCATAGCATTTCATCATTATCAAATCGCCCAACGATTCCATCTTCATTAGTTCTGTACTGTATCTGTATTTTTTGTATTTTATGACATCTAAATATTTTTGCCAAAGAACTTTTGATTTGTTCCTGTAGTGTATTTTCTAACGACTTGAACAGGATTTGAATCTCAACATCTTCCAAATTTCCTAGTGTATCAAACTCCACACTATATTTCTGCCTTCGATATCTAAACTTTGCTTCTATCGAAGAGCCATTTTTTCGCTTTTCTTCCAGCCAACGAGTTTTTTTTCGTGCTGTAAATTGTTCTACAAACTCTAATGCAGGAGTCGGTACGGCTGTAGAAGAGAGTCGATGTTCCTCTTCGTATTTTTGCTCTTGAGCGACTAAGTTATCACAACCTAAAAGGGATAAAAAAAGTACTAAAAATGATAGTATAGTTGGCATAGCACCCTAAATATTAGGAGATCGATTTGAAAGTATAATTTTAGATATTTTTTTAACAGAGAACTCATTGAAGTTGTTCAACAACAAAAAAGTCCAATAAACACCATTAGGCATTTATTGGACTTCTAGATATAATTAGAGCATATTTAAATTTATCCTAATTCCAGACATACTCTTACACCCTCTTTATTCTCCAAACAACTGTTTTAGTTTTGCTTCTAGGGAAGCACCACGAAGACGTTTCGCAATAATACGTCCTTCTTTATCAACCAATACCGTGTAAGGGATTCCACGGACACCATAAGGCTTCGCCAACATAGAACTCCATCCTTTTAGATCACTAATGTGTGTCCAAGTCAATTGGTCTTTAGCGATCGCATCTACCCAACGTTTTTTATTATTGTCCAATGAGACACCTAATATATCAAATCCTTTGTCTTTGTACTTATTGTACAAACGTACTACATTAGGGTTTTCCCTACGGCAAGGTCCACACCAACTTGCCCAAAAGTCAATCAATACATACTTCCCACGCATTTCACTCAAGCTTTTTTCAATCCCTTCTGGATTAGGAGCCTTGAGATCAGGAGCCAACGTACCTTCTCCAGCTGCTCCTTTTAGTTTGATAGTCTGTTCCATCACAAACTTATCTAGCATTTCGTATTCGCCCTTAAATTTTTTGGTATAAATATCTGCATAACGTAAGAAAAGAGCATTATTGCGACTCATCGTGCCTAACATTGCTCCGACTACAGTAGGCTTATAGTTTTTGCTACTATCTGGGATTTGTACCAAAATAGAATCAATAAATGCTTGCTGTTGTGCATTTTGCAATCCCATCTGAGTCAATGCCATTGCATAGTTTTTGATATTTTCATAGTAGAAAGGAAGATTGGCATAAGTCGTATCTTTGAAATCTACAAACTGAAAAAAGGTATTGGCAAAATAAGTTCCTTCGGTCTGTCCTGGCACTCCATTGTTTTGGTAACTCTGAAAAGTATTGAGTGCCATGATACGAGCAAGCTCTGATTTGGCAGCGACCAAAGAGTCTAGACGATCTTTTTTGACTTTATCCTCTATTTCCATTTTCTTACGAAGTTTATTCAACTCCTCTTCGTTATCCTTATTTTTAGCAAAATCCCCTAACAAGGTCATGAAATATTGATTATCAGACTGAATTTTCACCAATAGTGCTTCATATTCTTTATTCAATTTAGAATCTACTATTTCAAATTCGCTCGCTTTAGCACTACTTCCTTTGAGTTTTACCATCGCTTCTGTTCCCAACAAAATTGGTTTGAGATCAGCTAGAGATTCTCCTAGATAATACATTCCTTTAGGAACATTTTCACCTAATTGAAAAGTATATGTTTTTGCGTCATTCGAAATAGTGGCTGCCGCAGGCATCACTTCGTCTACTTGTATACTGTGCCAAGCAAATAAACGTAAAGTATCTGGTGCCGCTGTATCTTTTATAGTTAATTGTACAGTAACGTCTTTAGGAGTATTGTTGGAGGCTGTTGCACCTTTTTGGGTACCACAGGCACTCAAATAAATGATAATCACAGCTAAAAGTAAAAAAGAATATTTTTGCATAATGGAAGATTAAAATGATGAAGTTGTTTAATGTTTCTGTTTATAGCTGAAAAAGTAAGAATTTTGAGCTAATCCAGGCATTTTTTTAGCTCATAGCAGGGCTATGGGCTAAAAAAATAACGAAGAGTAGATTAAAATTATCTTTTTTGTAGGCATAAATAGAAATTTTAAACAACTTCGATGTCTAATCCCACAAAGATAAAGAAGTTGTGACAAAATGACTATTTATATTTGGAATGAATCACAAAGGATTTGTTAAGGGGTGGGTTTGAAGGTGATATTAAAAGTATAGTTCACACTAAAATCATTTAACGTAAAGCTACTATCTCTCAATGAGACGAGTTCCTTCTCTGAAGGATTTGGATATTTTACGTTAATTTGCTCTATGAAAGAAAAATCTTCTTTTACAGGAGCTGTAATCCAACAAAAATTAGAATCTGCATCTACTAGTATATTTGCTAATCTATATGTTGTATCACAAGGATAAGGTGGGGTGCTATTTACCTCAATTGTATATTCATCAATTCTAGCAATTGTTTTGAATTGTTGAATCAATTTCTCTAATTGAATATCCTCTTTGGTGGGTTGGGTGGGAGTGTTTTCCAAAAATGAAGTACTGGGTAAATCTGGATAGCTTAATTCATGAATAGCAAACACATAAATAGACTGCCATTCATCTTCTATGTAACTATAAATGTAACAATCATTTATATTAGAGTAATCTCCATGATAGTGAATCAATGCGATTTCATCTGCTCCATCACCATTCACATCACCTATATTTTCTAGCCATGATACCCCTAAATCACCAAGATTAGACAAGGTATCAATTGCGGGAGTGTTAGATTCGAGAAAAGATACTCGAGGAAAGTATTGATTTCTTTGATAAACTAAAATATCTAGGTCTCCAAAGAATTTATTACTCTCTAAATCTGTATTGGGATCAATATACCGTTCCGTTAATGTGTCTAATTCTCCATTCCCATCAAAATCTCCTGTTATCTGAAAGCGATACCCCCAGATTGTATCCAGAATAGCTGCATCATAACTAGATAAAGCTGTATCTGTAGGAATAGAGTCTATAATTGATACATTTGCTGTAGAGTTCTGTATACTATGTCCCCCACAGCTACTACCCAAAATAATAAAGAATATAACATATAGAAAGGGCATACAGAGGAGTTTTTACAAAAATCTATCTCACCTTATCATCTTTACTTTTCATGAAGTTCATGAAAGATTTCATCAGCATGATGATACCTATAAAGAAGAAATAGGTCACTAAGATAATGATATAAATAGTTCGGTAGGGTTTGGCTTCAAAGATAGAAATACCAGAACAGAGGGTAGACAACCCACCTAATGCAATAAAAGTAGCGACAAATGCAACTAGAGACTGTTGCAAATATTCTCCATATTTGGGGACTACAATACTCTGTATATTATTCATGATGGAAAATAGCAAGAGCATAGAAGCCGAAATCAACCAAACTGTGATTGGTTTTTGAGCGACAAACCCTGCTATGATAATCATCAGTGCTGCTGCCCCTCCAAACATTAAAGCCTGCTGCTTGGGAGATATAATTTTATTCCATTCTATTACGGGGATTTCGTCCTGATTGCTCATGCGTAGCTAAGGTTTTAAAGATCATTTTCTGAACCTAATTAGGTTCAGAAAATGATGCATAGTAGTAAAGTGTATTACACTACTGTACCTTGGCAGCTAGATCCAGCACCTGCTGTACAACCATAACAATGTTGTCCCAATACAATGTTTCGAGCGAGCAGCTCTTCTACATCAAAATCAGCAATATGTTGTGGAGCAGATTTTTCGACTTGCAGTTGTAACATTTGATTAAAATCACAGTCATACAAATAACCATCCCAAGATACAGAGAGTGTATTTCTACACATAACACCAGCTATTGCACTAGGGTTGAATGATTCTAATAATAATTGCATATAGTCATCAAATTTTTCTTCTGCTAGGAGAAAATCTAAAAAGCGACTAATCGGTAGATTTGTAATCGTATACAACTTGTTAAAAACTAGATCATGGTCATTTTTGAGTACTCGCTTATAGTCCGCTTCTAAACTCATTTGGTCTCCCGGTAGAGAAGCTCCCCCTGGATTAAACACCAAATGCAATTGCAAGCCAGTCCCTTCCTGGCCATATCCAATATCATTGAGTACTTTCAGTGCCTCTATCGAGCGAACAAATGTCTTATCTCCTCGCTGCTTGTCTGTATTCGCTTCTGTATAACATGGAAGTGAAGCAATAACCGTAACTCTTTGCTCTTTGAAAAAATCTGGATACGTGCGATATTCCTTATTAGAAACTAAAATGGTCAGATTGCTACGAATGATAATATCAATATCCTCGCTGATTGCTCTTATTTTGGATACAAACCATTTAAAATTAGGATTCATTTCTGGAGCACCTCCTGTGATATCTACGGTAGTCGCACCAGATGCTTCTATTGCTGCTAGGCACTGCTCCATTGTTTCTATCGTCATAATCTCTGTGCGAGTAGGACCAGCATCTACATGACAGTGTTCGCATGTCATATTACACATATAGCCTACATTGACTTGAAATATATCAATAGCGGTAGGGCGAAACGTCTCAAATCCAAATGGGACTATCTTATCTGCAAAAGGAGTTACTTTTGGTGTAGTTTCTTCTAGAATAGCTACTTGTACATTAGGCGTAGCTAGTTTGCTACCTCTCTTTTTTAAGGTTTGTAATTTCATGTTAGACAAAAAATACTTTAGCATCATTAGATCTATAATGATCTAACAAAATAAATGGACAAATTTGACAGAGGGGAAGGAGGTTATTTGCGTGTGTTGAAGGGTATTTTGATAAATGAATAAGAATTATTTATTACTCTTATTTCTCAAAAAGCCTAATTACTTAAACTTACGCTTATCATAGTATATCAAATATACTATAATACCATAACATTAGCAATTTGGAAGCAAAAAGGTTCAATTATTTATTGTTAAGAATTTGTTAGTAAGTAAGATATCTATATATTACATTCTTGACAAAGTCCAATTTTAGGCATTAAATATTGGTGCTACATTACAAAACATTGCTAATTTATTCTATATTTGCACTCAATTTGTCAAGGAATAACGGCTTTGTCTACTCCTTTATAGACTAGGCACTGACGGTTTTTTTGTCAAATCAAGACAACGATATAATACATAAAGTTTCATATTAATTTTTAATCAAAATGCAAGGAAAAGCCCTTATACAGTTTTTTACTACAGCAGCACTCTTAGTGGTACTGTATCAGTTTTTGTTATGGATTCCTACACGAAATGTAGAAAGTAACGCTGACCAACATGCTGCCGATAGAGTAGCGAATATACAAGATCCAGGTTTGAAGGAGTTAAAAAGAGATTCTGCTCGTTTTGCTTACCTAGATTCTATATCAAATGTAAAAGTATTTGGTATCCCTGGAATCAAAGATTACACCTACAAAGAACTTAAACAACAACAAATCGCTTGGGGATTAGACCTACAAGGAGGTATGTCTGTTGTGATGCAAGTAGACTTGAAAGAGTTGATCCAAAAATTAGGTCAAAGTAGTTCACCTGATTTCTTGAAAGCATTAGATAATGCTGAATTAGCACAACGTTCTGCTCAAACAGACTATGTGACACTATTTGGTCAAGAATATGAAGCACTAAGCAGCGAAAAGCTAGCCCGTATGTTTGCTATCAATGACCAACTCAAAGAAGAAGGCATTACGATTGAGTCTACTAACGAAGAAGTATTGACTGCTATTCGTAAAATAGCTACTTCTACTGTTAAAAGCACACACAAGCTATTGAAAGAGCGTATTGATCGTTTTGGAGTAGCTCAACCAACCGTTTCTTTAGATGAAACAACGGATAGAATCACAGTAGAACTACCTGGTGTACGTAATCCAAAACGTGCTAGAGAATACTTGGTTGCTACTGCTAATCTAGAATTTTGGGAACTTTACCAAAATACAGATGTACTACAGCAAATCGCTAAATTGAATGATGTCCTCAAAAAGAAGGCAAAAGCTGAAAAAGGCTTGACAGAAAAGCCAGATACCAACAAAGTGGTTACAGAACCTACTATAGATTCGTCTAAAGTAGATAGTAATAGCCTAGAAGGTGGTTTAGAGACAGCTTTAGAAGATTCAACAGAAGTTGATTATGGTCCTTTATTCGAAATCTTTAGCCCTAATCAAACACAACAATCTGCTGTGATTGGTTATGTTTCGGCACAAAATAAAGATGAGGTCACTAGACTATTAAACACACCTGAAGCTAGTAGAATTCTACCTAAGGCAGCTCGTTTTGCTTGGGCAGCGAAACCACTACCTCAGCCAGAAAATGCAGAAGAAGCAAGTCCCAAAATGTATATCCTATATGCACTCAACACAAAGGGAAGAGAAGAATCTAAACTAAGTGGAGAGCGTGTTGTAAGAGCATTCGCTACACCAGACCCAAGCGGAAGACAAGGATATGCTGTTTCATTGGATATGGATGATGATGGGGGTAGAATCTGGAAAAAAATGACTACAGATAATGTAGGTAAACAAGTTGCTGTAGTACTAGATAACGAAGTTTATTCTGCACCATTGGTTAACGAACCAATCCCAGGTGGTAGTACTAGTATCTCTGGTGGTTTTGACGACATTACAGAAGCAACTGACTTAGCTAATATCTTAAGTATTGGTAAATTACCTTCTAAGCCAGTTATTATTGAAGAAGCGGTAATCGGACCAAGTTTAGGTGCTGCTACTGTTTCTGCAGGTCTATTATCTTTGGCTATTGGATTTGTATTAGTATTGTTATTTATGTTAGGATACTACGGAGCTGCAGGAGTAATTGCTGTGATGTGTTTATTCCTAAATATCTTCTTCATACTAGGAGCATTGTCTTCTTTTGGAGTAGTATTAACTTTTGCAGGTATTGCAGGTATCGTATTGACTATTGGTATGGCAGTAGATGCGAGTGTTATCATATTTGAGCGTATTCGAGAGGAACTCCGAGCAGGAGAGCACTGGAAAGATGCGATCTCTAATGGTTTCAAATATTCTTACTCTGCTATTTTTGATGCCAACGTTACTACATTAGCTGTAGCTGTAATCCTTTCTTTTTATGGTCTAGGACCAATTAAAGGTTTTGCTGCTGTATTGATTATTGGTGTACTTTGTTCTGTATTTTCAGCGGTATTAGTTGGACGTATGTTGTTTGCCAACCGTACTGATAAAAATAAAGAAGTATCTGTTTGGTCTGGTTGGTCTAAAAATATTCTAGCTAATCCAGGCATTGACTTTTTATCAAAGCGTAAATTAGCTTATGGTATCTCAGGTGTTGTATTGACACTAGGTATCGTTTCTATGATCGCACGTGGATTTGAGTTAGGAATTGACCTTGAAGGAGGACGTTCTTATACGATCGAATTCTCTGAAGCGGTCAATACACAAGAACTAAAAGGTGAAATAGTAAAAGCATTCGGAACCGTAACAGTTCCTGATGCAGATAAAGAAAGTGCTAATAAAGTATTGGTGAGAGAGTTCAGTAAGAACACACAAACTAAAATCACGACTTCTTTCTTACAAACTAGTGAGATGGATGCTAATATTGACTCTATTATCTTACTAAAGGTATACGAAGCGTCTAAAAATTACTCTGGAGGGACAACCTCTTACGCTGATTTTGAAAGTGCTGTTGCTAACTCAGGTGACAAACCATTCTTCATGACAGCCAACTCTAAAGTAGGAGCTACTATCGCAGATGATATTAGAGACTCAGCAGGATGGGCAGCAGGTCTATCTTTATTGTTCATCTTCTTCTATCTACTATTGAGATTCAACAGATGGCAATATTCAGCAGGTGCTCTAGCAGCATTGGTGCATGATGTATTGTTTGTATTATCTATATTCTCTATACTACGTGGCGTACTACCATTCTCTTTGGAGATCAATCAAGAGTTTATCGCTGCAATTCTGACAGTAATCGGATACTCTATTAATGATACGGTAGTTGTATTTGATAGAATCAGAGAGGTAGGTAGAGAAATGCAAGAAAAAGCATCTTTCAAAGAAATTGCAAACAGTGCCTTGAATAGTACGATTAGTCGTACGACAATTACCTCTTTGACTACCCTATTGGTAGTATTGATTCTATTCATCTTTGGAGGTGACGGTATCAGAGGTTTTGCTTTTGCACTGGTAATTGGAGTATTGGTGGGTACTTATTCTTCTATCTTTATCGCTACACCTATTGTAGCAGATACTACAGGAGATGCTAATATATTCGATGCTCCTGAAGCAGCGATCGAAAATGCTCCTGAAGATGATAGCAATATGATTGTTCCTGAAGCATAAAAAATAGAAAATGATATAGCAATATAATTGTCATATTCTATCCAAAACGAGTTGTTTGCAATAAGCAGGCAACTCGTTTTTTTATATTTTATTATCAAAAATTACTATATTTGCAACCCTAAGCAGCGTCCTAGTACTATCAATTGAGTCGTACAGTAGGTTGCTTAAGTAATCGCTTTAGTTGATAAATAGAAAAATTTCACGAAGTGAGGCACTAATTGGTTATGATATCATTAGGTCTACTTTAAATCAAAACAATATAAGATTATGAGAGATAATCAATTTATATCTGCAAAGAACGAATCTCCAAGGATGTTTGACAATGCTATATTGGATAAATTTTCCAGAGCACACCCTATCCTAGTTCCAATTGTATTTTTACCACTAATTACCTATTTTATTTATTCCTCTTTTGTTAATCATGGTATCACTATCGGAGCTAGTGTAGCTTGGTTTGCAGCAGGTTTATTTGTTTGGTCTATTTTCGAATATTTCATGCATCGCTATGTTTTCCACCTACACATTGACTCTGAGTTTGGTAAAAAATTCCATTTTTATGTACATGGTGTTCACCACGATTACCCTAATGATGAAATGCGTCTAGTCATCCCTCCGGGGGCTTCTCTAGTCCTTGCATTGATTATGTACTGGGTATTCTATGCTATTATATTAGGCGTAGGAGGCAACCTGGGTATTTTGAATATGTTTTTTGCTTCATTTGTTTTTGGGTATGTTTGTTATGATATGATGCACTATGCCACTCATTATTTCAATTTCAAAGTAAAATGGTTCCAAGATATTAAGCGTAATCACTTGGATCATCACTATGTAGATCATGACAAAGGTTTTGGGTTGAGTAGTGTTTTTTGGGATAGAGTATTCGGAACAGAACAGGAAAGTATCAAACGTAAACGTTCTAAAAAATAAAATTCACACCATTCCCTACTTAGGGTACCAAAAATAAGATTGCCCCTTCCTGTCTTTGACAATGGAGGGGCTTTTTTGTATATTTATTCTATCTAAAATTGATTTACATGAAATACTTAATGATTCTATGGTGTAGCTTATTAAACTATACCAACCTAAAAGCACAAGTAGATTCTATCAATCTCACTAGTTTTGTTGGTATTGCCGTCAAGGAGGGCATTGACCTAACTTGGCGTACCGAAGGAGAATACAACGCCCGACAATTTAAATTAGAGCGGTCGTTGGATGCCATCAATTTTGAAGAAGTAGGGATATGGAACTGTACGAACTCCAATATAGAACAACGCTATGAACACAAAGAAATAGGAGTATATCGATCTGTAGTCTATTATAGACTAAAAAAAGTATTTGATAACAGTGCGGAACAATACTCCAATACGATTGCTGTTTCTCGCAACGATATAGACGACCTACCAGCCATATCCATCTACCCTACTATTGTAAAAAGCCAAATCACCGTAATCAAACGCTCAGACGAAGATCTAACCAATGCCCAAATAAGAGTATTTGATATGAATGGTCGTATGATGTATATCCAACAAATAGAAAATGATTTTGTAAATCTTCAGATTGATGTAGAGGACTATGCTATGGGAGCCTATGTTATTGAGATAAGAAAAGGGCAATTAGCAAGCAAAGCAAAATTTGTAAAACAATAATTATGGCAAAGAAAAAAAAATTGAATTACTATTCTACCAATCCTGATTTTGTCTGGGAAGATGGAGATGAGGATACTATCGAAACACTGGAACCTGCTAAACAAAAACTAAGAGTACTACGAGATAGAAAACAACGTAAGGGTAAAGAAGTGACACTCGTAACTGGTTTTATCGGGTCCGACGAAGACCTACAGACATTAGGTAAAAAACTCAAGTCTAAATGTGGTGTAGGTGGTAGTGTCAAAGACGGAGAAATCATGATTCAAGGCAATCAAATCCAAAAGGCAGTACAATTATTGCTGGAGTGGGGATATAGCAAGACTAAACAGTCTGGTGGCTAGAGTAACAAAACATAGCATAAAGAAAGTATCTTTATGCTATGTTTTGTTTTATCTAAGAGTCTTTTGGCAATGCTATTTTTGCTAGTGCCTTGGTAGAAATATTTCGTCTAACCATAAAATTAGGTCGTTTTTTCTTATTTATTAAGCGTCCATTATTTTTATCGAAAAAAGAAAAAGAAACATCGTAATGCTCATGTGTTAGCTCATATATATTCTGACGCAAACATCCTGCTTCCTTATCTTCATATCGATCAGATTTTCCCACAAAATGTGATGCTGATTCTCTGACAAAGATAGTCTGCTTATCCTTGAGTTTCAGTTTTGCTAGTACAATAGAATTTTTAATATATTTATCATCTAACACTTCTGATAAAGTTAAGTCTTTCGGACATTCATAGTATAGAATACGAAAAGAATCTCGCTCGATTTGTTCAATTTGCTTGATAGAGCTATAGATAGGCGTATTCGGTAAAGATGTCATAAATTCATAACTCAAGATCCAATAACCATCTTTATCTACTTCACCAAGTGGTCTAGAATAAAGGATCACGCTGTCTTTTCCTGATACCTTCCATACCTCATTACCATTGATCAGTGGCTCTACGTGGGCAACAAACGTACCTAAGCTTAAGGCATATAAACGCCGAATATTTTTTTCAAGACTAACATAATAATCAGCTTCTAGCTTAGAATTTTTAATGGTTGCCTTTTCGGAGGTTTGACAACTAACAACTAGGGTAAGGGAAGCGAAAAATAAGAACCATTTCATGCGTTAATCGTTTAGGTAATGTTCAAAAATTAACTTCTATCCATTACAAATATACAACGAAGCCTCTTAAAAAGTACTCTTGTTTAGATTAATTATACGTAACTTAATTCTAAAGAAATTTTTTAGCTAACTGTTCAATGTCTTCTAAATGATGAATAACAACAGTAGCTGTTGCTGCCTTTGTAGCCTGCTGAATCAGAATAATCAATGCTCTTAATCCTTCTTTGTCATTATCCTGAACGAGTCTTACGACATCAATAGTAGAATATGAAATTCCATACTGAACATGTGTCTCTAATAGTCGTGGATGACTAGCATATTTTTCGCTGATATCCAAAAAACCATAGAGCAGAGCAAACTCTGCAACAGGTTCGTGTGCCCAAACTAAATCTTGTCCTTCTTTGGATAAAAAATGAGTGGCTTTATTTAATAATAAATCTGGAGCGGGATGCTTTTTGTTAGGATACAATCCACTGTAAGCGATCAATTCATAAAAAAAGTAAGGGGTGTGATGCTTGACAGTATTATTTTTAACTTGATACTCCCTCAATAAATCAAGATAAGGGAGAGCTGATTCGTACTGTCGAATACCAAAACAACATAATAGTAAATTGGCTATATTCCCATCCGATATTGATATATAGACATCTGGATAATTATCCAATAATACTTCATTTGCCATTATCGCTTCATAGCTTTTTTGGGGCTTTTGTTTTTGGTACCAATACATCGCTTTTTGATAATTGAGTGTATGCATAACGTATACACGATGATTTCTTCTATTAACCCCAACAGGGGTATTAGGATACTGTTCTAATAGTTGATCCAATTTATTCAAATGTCTTGCCAATACATTCCCTGTATGTGCAACAATATCTTGTAAAAAACACCCCGCAGTAAAGCTCAAATAACGATAAATCAGTTCAAATCGAGGTTGATTGAAGGGTCTAATTTTACGTTTTATCTTCGCAATGGTATTTCTATAAAATGTTCCAATTTCAGCTCTATTGGTTCCCGTAATTGTATGCAATCTAAAGCTATTCAATTGATGTTTCAATTGATGAAGAACATAAAGTAATTCATTTGCCTTCTCTATTTTATGATGATTGTCTTGAATCAAATCCATATTCTCTGGCTGTGAATAATGCAGTGACTCGGCGACGATATGCAATAAGTCTGGCAATAATTCAAACAACCCATCTTCCCAACATTTCTTCTCGAGCTTTTGAGCTCGCTCTAGAAGATAAGTATGTTCATTTTTCAGCAGCAACAATTCTAAAAATTCTAATTCACTAGCTTCGTCTGTCTGATTCGTTAAGCGATAGCGACACACTTGCAATAATTGTTGATGCAAACTTTGACGCAATTTATAAAAACGATTCATCAAAACATTTCGCTCTGTTTCTTCTTCGCCTTGACCATAAATAGCCATAATCGCTCTATCCGAAAAAGATCCTGTTAGAGGAGGTTCTGTTTCTAAAAAACGTAGGTAACTTAACATTTTAGGAGATTTATCATAGACCATAATAAGCTGCTCTTTATCCTCCTCTGATAACTCTTGATACAAATGAAAAATACTCTTATTCATAGTGATTATTTTAAGCAGTTAAGAGCAAGCTTTTCTAAATCTCTCAAATGGAGTGAGATATCTCTTCTAGTTGTGTTTTGTCTTTCTTTTTTTATTTGCTGTATAAATGTTCGAATACGTTTTTGATCTCCATCCATCACTAAATACAACAAGTCCAATGCGAAAATTTTAGTTTCTAATTGTTCGTATTCTGCCTTTAATAAAGGATATTCTAAAAGTGCTTTACTCTCTTCCAAACACCCGTACAAAAGAGCAAAACTGCCAATGGCTTCATAAATCCAAGTTGACCACTCGTCAGCATTTTTAAGAAAAGCCCTACCTGCTTGGATTAAACGAGCTGGATCTTCATGCTTAACCGAAGGATACAATCCTGTATAAGCTAGTATCTCAAAGATATAATAGGGAGTTTCTTCTTTGACCGCAGCATTGGTCAATTGAAAATTTTTCAATCGCTGTGCATACGCTAATACTGCTTGGTATTCTTTGGCACCTAAACAGCACAGGATGATATTGTAGAAAGTACTCCCTGTTTCGGACAAATAAAGTGTAGGATAAGCAGTCCGGAAGGCCTCGTATTTCTCAATAGCTTGATAGCTTTTTTTAGGCTCTTGTTTATTATACCAATAAACCGCTTTTTTGATTTCCAAAGAAATCGTATCATGTATTCTATGATTGGAACAATAGGTAAGAATAGGAATAGTGAGGCATTCTTTCAGTAATTTATCCAACTGATTAAGATGCCGTACCAAAATATTGCTTTTATCATGTACTATTTTCTGGAGTAACGAACCAATCGAGAAGCCTGTATAATGGTACAACAGCTTAAACCGAGGATAGGCTTTCAAACTATTTGCTTTTCGTCGCATTTTTTTCAAAATCTGATGATATTGTTCCATAATTCCATCATCATGAATTCCATCTATGAATTCGACTCGAAAAATATTCACATAGTTTTTGAACTGATTGAGTGTATAAAGCAACTCATTAGCGGTATCCAATTTCTCTACATAAGTGCGTATCATCGCCACATTATGCGATTGATGAGCATGCAAAGCTAATATGATAAGATGAATGAGATCTGGTAATAGTTCAAAGGTATTATCTTCCCAGCATTTTTTTTCGAGTACCAGTGCTTTGTCCAACAAATAAGCGTGTTCATTTTTGAGAGACAATAACCGTAAAAAATTTAATTCGGTCTCTTCGGCCGTCAGTCCTTTAGAGTATTTTTTTAGATTTTGTAACAAGTGTAAATATAAAACCCTCCGTAGCTTATAAAATCGATTGATCAAAATGCGTTCATCAGTCCTTTCTGGCTCTGTCTCATACAAGATTTGGATAGCTTTGGTAGTAGAAACAAATCCAAGTTGATCTAGAGCTTCTAGATATAGTTGCATTTTGGGAGACTTAGAAAAGTGTGCTCGCAACCGTTCTTTTTCGTTAATAGATAATTCTTCATATAATTGTTCTATTTCTTTATTCATAGTATCTATCGTAGTCGAAAGATAATCGGATCGTTAAGGCTATTTTCACTACGGGTTGTAGGATGTTGTTTACCTTCTGTCAACTCAATCACCTGTCGTGTGACATAATTTTTGAGTTCTGAAACAAGAACAACGCCATCTTTATTTCTGTCGGCTTTTCCTGACTGTAATCCTTCTAGTATAGCATAGGTAAAAACACCATTATTCCAGTCTTCTGATTCCAATGCAAATTCAAATCCACCTGCCGCAGAAATAACAGTCGCCCCTGTCCCTTTAGAAAGATCATCAAACAATGTTTTCATATAAGTAAAAGAATTTTTGAGCCCTGCTTTAGGGCGAATCAAGGTAGCACCAGACTTAGTATTAACGGCCAAATCGGTGTTAGTAGGAGCTAACTTTTTTATACTAGCAACATCTTCCTTATCTACTTCTCCTGAATGACAGGCATCTATCATCACTAGGCGATTGCGACATGGTATATTATCTAAAAGCTCATTAATAGCCTCATAAGGCAGACCACTTTGGTCTGGTTGGTCAAAGTTTGTCTCGTGCATCGCCAAATAATAATTCAATTCTTCATCTAACAGACCATGAGAAGAGATATAAATCATGATTTGGTCATCAACCGTCGCCTTTTTTAGAAACTTACTGGCACGTTCTACATTCGATATGGTAGCCTCTTCATTATAAACTTCTAAAGTATGGACTGTTCCAAACTGTTTTGATTCCTTAAATTTTGCTACTAAATCTTTTCCATCTTTTTCTGCAAATTTCAAATTTCTATCCTTAGTTTTAAATTCAGATACCCCAATAGTAAAAAGGTATAAATCTGCCTTCTTCGGCTTAGCAGGAGTATAGCTAATTTCAAAACTCTCTCGTAGACTTTCTAGCCCTTTCTTATTCATAACCGATACTTTGACAATATTCTTTCCCTGACTCAACTGAATAGGGATAGTCGTCGTTGCTTCATTCCCTGACAATGGCATTCCTTGCAGTTTAGGCACCGGAACATCATTGATATAAACCAATAGTCTATCTAATGGATAAGTAGGATCACTCGCTGTTAGTTCTAGACTAACGGTAGGATCATCTGTTCTGATTGGTAATTGTTTTTTATTGACAATATCTACTACTGGAAGAGCCAAGTCACCTTCTAGATCCTCAGGTGTAAACCCAACTTTACGCAGTCGTTTTTCCCAAGCTTTTTCATAAATTCGAGTACTATATTTAGAAATACCCAAATCAGCTAATACCTTATGTGGTTGATTGAATCGAATATCAAATTGATCGAAAGTATACAGTTCATTCTGATATCGAAACCCAATTCCATCGCTATTTCCTTTAGAAGTTTTATAATAATTATTGGGAGATAAAATAATATAGTCCAATGTCTCATAAGCAATCATAGAGGCAGTCAATGAACAGGCATCTCTATCCCAAACATTGATCATTCCATCCTCCCCTGCTGAATACAATCTATTTTTCTTGGGATCAAAACATATTTTTTTGACTGGCCCTTTATGTCCTTTCAGCTTACAGATAGCTTTTTTTGTTTCCCAGTCCCAAACAATAGTCAAAAATTCTACCTCATTGTGCCATCCCGACTGTCCTGTTACAAAATATTTCCCATCTGCACTAAATACTCCTTCTTCCAATACACCATTATTTCCAGAACGAAAAGTATTGGTGTATTCTCCTGTAATATAATCCCATTCAGACCATTCATAGTTAGTGACCAATTGTTTTGTTGCTTCATCTGTCACTGATGGTGTTTTTGATATAATTACCCGCGAAGAATTCGGAACAAAATCTAATAAGTGGTCATACGCCATTTGGATGGGTGTAGTGGCTGTTTTTTTTCCTGTCTTTATTTCCCAACAGCTTACTGTAGCCCCAGCCTCAGCCAAGAAATATTGATTATCAGGACTAATACGACCACTCTGAGGAAATGGAGATTCGGTCATAGCGACATCAAACGTAGATTTCATCTCCCCTGTTTTTATATCCCATACTCGACAGAAAAAGCGATTCTTAAGGGGTTCTTTTAGATTCAACTCTACTTCTTGTGTCAATAATAAGCTACCATCTGGACTAAGCGTAATATCCCGTAAGGTCTTTATTTCTTTTTGTTCAAAAACTGGCTGTAAAGTCTTACTATTGTAGACCGTAACTACAGGCAAATTGCCATCTTTCTCTGAAATTGTCCATGCTACAAAGTATTTACCATCCTTACTACTGTGAGCAATACCACTACAGGGGATATAACGTTCCAATTCGCCCGTCTTGAGATTCCAAATACGGATTCCTGTATGTTTGTCTACAGAGCAACTAATCAAATATTTAGAGTTGGAGGACACACTCAAATGGCTAACAGATTTGTAGTAACCTCTAAGCAACCCAAGTTCTTCATTGGCATTATAATCATAAAGAATACACCCCATAATGGTCTCTTGCATAGCTCCATCTTTTGTTCGTTGGATTAAAATCCCCCCTATAGCTAGTAGGTTTCCTTCTGCACTAATACGCATATAATTGGGAATAAACATTCTAAAAAACTTTTTCTTAAAAGCTTCTGCATAATCTCGGCTAGCAGACTTATTAATAATTCGTTTTTGTTTACCTGTTTTGGCTTGATGTACATATATATTCCCCATACGAGTCATAATCAAGACCTCTTTTTCGTTGGGTGTGAATAGTATCTTGGAGACCGATTCTCCCTCAGCTGTATTGAATTCCTTCAACCTCTCCCCCGTCTCAAAATCCCAAATAATTACTTTATTTCTACGAGTCGAAAGCCCTGCTACATATTTCTCCGAACCACTTACAGTAAGATTAAGTATTGGATCTAGTTTATCACTCGTCCGAAGAGAGCGAATAATTGTATTTTTTTTGTAGTTATAAATATCCACCCGATTGGTAGCTTCTGGATTAGGTGTCAATAAGTATTGCCCTGAAGGAGCTATAATAAAAGAAGTTGTTCCCTCTAATCCATAGGATTCTGTAAAGCCCCCTGTCAAGATATTCATCTTAGTCAATTCGCCTTTATAGACTAAAAAAATATCCGTTGTATTTGGTACATAAGCAAAAGTTCGTAGACCAATCCCAAATGGTAATTTTTTACGATATAGAATCTTCCCTGTAGCATGTTCCCATGTAATAAAATTACGCTCACTATCTATACTCATAATATACTTTCCATCAGTAGAATAGGCGACTTTTTCGACCATCCCAGAATGCCCATATAGCACCCGAAACTCCTGTTGTAAACTTCTACTCCATATACGTATACTCCGATCACTACTGCCTGTAGCAATAAATTGATTATCTTCACTAAAGGTCACACAATTGACATTGCTGATATGTCCACTGGTAACGACAATCTCTGGCTTGTCTTGTGCCCAAGAATGATTAGAATAACCAAATAAAAAAGAGAGTAGGCAAACAGTAAAATGTAGGATAGTTTTCATAGGAAATAATTTAGAACACCTTGAAGTTGTTTAAAACAAAAACAGCCAGTCTATTTAGTACTGGCTGTTTTTATACTTCTATGAGTTATTTTTGAGCTTTTAACCCAAACTGATCATTATATTTTTTGATTATAGTATGTGTAGTGGTATCGGTATCATATACCGAATACCAGCCCTGATATTCGTGTGGGGGATCTCCAATCAAATCATCTCCTGTCTCCCATACAGAACGAGGCACTCTTGGTCTTCCGATTCCACCCCAAGCCCAAAAATTACAAGATTGCAAAGGTGTCCCATTTTCAATATTTTTTCCAATATAATTGAAGATAAAATCATAATAGCTATCTCTGTAATCCACTTTGGAAGTAGCGGCATAACTTTCTGCATCTCTAGCAATACCAAATTCCTCTAGTACTAAAGGCATATTCATTTCTTTAGCGATATCAATATGTTTCTCTAAATATTTGATTGCTTTTTCTTGCGAACTTTCTAATGTTTTAGGTTTATGCGGATTGTACCATCCCCAATTCTGAATCCAGATATGTGCCGTCAAATAGTCAATATGTTCTGAATGGTTTTTGATAAAATTCTTGCGACGATTCCCAAACAGATTCTCTGATTCCGTTCCTTCACTTCCGGTAGACACCAAGTGATTAGGATCTATTTCCTTAATCATTTTTGCTGTTTGTCGAATCCAATTGCGGTAGGCTCTCTTACGAGCACCACACTTAGGCTCATTTGCCAATTGCCACGCCATAATTGCAGGGTCATCCTTATAAGCTACCTTTGTAATAGAATTGGTACGTCCTACCAATTTTTTGACCACATCCCAGTAGATTTTTTTAGCTCTATTATTGAAATAAAACTTGTACGTATAATCCATATAAATACCCCAGGATACTCCTCCATCGAAAGAAGGATAAGGAATTGGTTTATCATTGACCCAATTCAAGAACTGACCGAATCCTCCAGACCAATGCCAAAAATCGCCTAAAACCAAGACGCCATAAATATCTCTTTTTGCCATTTCTACCAATAAGAAATCAAGTCCTTCGAGTACCGCTTCATTATACGAATATGGTTTAGGCAACAAAGAAGGTGTCACTCGGTAAGGCTCACTATCAGGTCCCTCTGAAGCGACCATAATTCTTAGGTTATTCACACCTAGTGCCTGCAATTGATCTAGCTCTTTGAGCAGACGATCACGATGCTCTGGTAATCCGAGTTGAGGACCATACCAAAAATTAGTGCCAACATAACGATAGGGTTGCCCATCTATTTTGAATTCAACACCGTCTACGGTTACGAATCCTTTTGGCTTCGGAGTAGTGCTTTGAGCATTCATCTTATGAAAAAATAAAGACATAAATAAACTAATTAGAATGGAATACTTCATACTATGTTTTGTAGTAAATGATTGAAATAGTTAGGTGTATTTTTTGTTCAATAAACTACTTCATATTTCGCCTATCGTGACGCAAAAATAAGTCCTTTTCGTATTTCATGGTACAAAAGTTGTTATTTTTTACATCACTTTAAACCATTTCCATTTCCAATCGTCTATTATCAAAGTATAAACCCTCATATGTTTTATATCAAAAATAGACAACCTCTTCTACAACCCTCTTCTTATTAATCATCAGATAAGAGTATTCTTCTCTATCTAATTCATTTGCTTTATTTTAATATTATTACCATGAAAATCAATCAATACTTCCTTTTAGTACTAGGAGTAATTATGTTATGCAGTGCTTGCGAAATCGAAGATGCCGACTGGACTTACTCTACCGACAACACCGTCAGTGATTTTGGATTTGAAGATGTATACAACCTTTCCAATGGAGAAGCTCAAAGCCACAACGAATTACGCTCCTGTGGAGCCGTCCGAATAGATACTACTGCTAACACTTATTTCCCAGTCACTCTAACATTCGATTTTGGAACAGGAACTACTTGTGTGGATGGCCGCACACGTGCTGGACAATTGACTGCCGTTTATACTGATAGATGGTCTGCTCCAGGAATGACCTGTACGGTTACTTCAAACAATTATAAAGTTAGCAATCATGGGGTTACTGGTACACAAGTAATCACAAACAAAGGGCTGGTTAATGGTTCCCTTACCTTTGAATCTGTAATCACCAACGGAGTAGTTACCCTCCCTAATGGTAGTACAATCACTCGTACCGCTACTAAAAACTGGGCATGGATAGCAGGTGCCGCTACCCCTCTAGATATATCAGATGATGTTTATCAACTGACAGGTACTGCTAGTGGTACTACTCGCAATGGCAATGCCTATACCGCTAATATTACGACTCCACTCGTCAAAGCCAATAATTGTGCTTGGGTACAAGAAGGGCGTATTGAAGTCACACCAGCTGGAGGAGGAACAACCCGTGCCATAGACTACGGTAACGGTGCTTGCGATGCTACTGCGGAAGTTTCTTATGGTCGATGGTCCACTACTATTGCTCTCAACTAATGTCTGAAGAGCTATTAGATGATACTATTCCATAGGGATCTAGTCCATAAAAAATCTAAGTACAGGACCATAGCCGTCAGGCTATCACTAGTTTTTGAACAAAAATACAAGTAGTTAATAATGCAATACATTGATTCTTAGTCTTCTTTCCATTGATGAAAGAAGCAAAATCTAGGGCTAAGTTTACGACTAGATAAAATCACATTTCGATGCAGATTTCAATGGAATTTTTAACATAAACTGTGGATAAAACTAGCACCTATAGCCTCTTGATTATCTCTTTTACTCTTAGAAGACATTGCCCATTGAAATTGGTCTGCCTCATCAATGGATTGTATTACCTAGCCTCCAACATGCCCAAAATAGCAATGAAAATTAGTTTTGGTAGTATTTTTTACTCTTTGGACTTGATAAAGAAACTTTAAAAAAAGTAACCTAAAATAAGGTTAACCTAACAGCTATGGTCCAGGACAAAAGATTTTTGATTTTAAATTTAAGGGACTCCAAAACTGTCAAAAAAGCCAGTAGTTAGTGCAAAGTATGGGCATGTTGAAAGCTGGGGAATACTATCCATTGAAAAAACATTAAATTTTAAGGGGTAAGCAGTATAAAGCGTAAAAATTAATGTCAAAGGATTACAGGTGTGTCTTTAAGCAATAGTTTCCCTCAAAGATTCCCTTAAAATCTGTTTTGAGATGTGATAGTATCCAGATGGAAACTCTGCCCTAGATTTTGGTTCTTTCATCAATGGAAAGAACAGAAAAAGATATTTCATTTGGACAGGAAGAGACTTTTTAAACAACTTCTTTA
>CAYOJF010000018.1:0-60669 GCA_964404215.1 uncultured Aureispira sp.
GCCTTTTGTTTAATTCTTATTAAAAGTAAAACAAATCATTTTTAAACAACTTCATAATGTAGAAGCTATCCAATATTATATTCAAGTAATTAAAAATTCTCTTGATACAGTTACTTATTCTTTAGTACAATACCTTTATAATCAAGTTGGTTTTATCTGCGATTTGTACCCACCACAGCAACAAATTCATTGGTATCTCCCTAAATACATCTATCAGAATAAATCTACTCTCACTCCTGTAGTTCTCCAAAAAAGAATCATTAATCAAGATTTCACTTTACAAATTGATAAAAAATCAATGGATTCAAATGACCTTAGGCTCAACTATCAAACGCAACCAAGCAGTGTTGGACAAAAACAAGATACTGTGCTAGTCAATTTTTCTATTCCTCAACTCCACGATACCATCCAACAGCAAATCACTAAAATCATTTCTTATGAAGTCATTCCTTAAATCCTTTTTGGTGATGGGAATTATCCTACTCTCTTGCATGAGCTGCAACAATAATCAAGAAGCGATTTACCAAGAGTATTATGTTCATTATCTACTAAAAGAAAACAACCAAAAAATAAGCTCCTTCAATAGTGACAAATATTATGAAATAGAAGAAAATGGCAGAATGTATACCAATTCTCGCCCGATTTCTGAAACCGCTGATTCTATACAGGTAGCTTCTAAGCAACTCCTAAAATGTATCTACGCTCTAAAAGATAGTATTGCTAAATTTTCTAGCGGATATTATACCGAAAAAGAAGCAGAAGCCTTGCAACAACCTCATTGGGTAAAGCAAATTAAAAACCCTAAAATGACAGCAGATGCAGCAGCTTTTCTTTTGAATACCAATAACGTTGTGACTACTATTCCTCAACAAATCGCTAGTTTCAGAGCCACTTTAATTAAACAGCTCGAATCTTTATGGGAAAACAATCTTCCCATAGCCTTCTTTCGTGATCAGAACAAGAAAGACAGTGTACTGAATGCTCTTCAAAATCAATTTAGAGTACCTACTCTAAATGATAATTGGGCAAACAATACTTTTGCTCACCAAAATGCTCTTACTGCTACTATTGCCCTCTCCAATTTGGAGCATGATATTGTTTCTACTGTTCATGTCTGTTTTGACTTTTTACTTCCCTATACAGAGAAATACCCAATTGATTATAATCAATATGACATCGCCATTCATCCAGAAAAGTCCATCATCAAATTAGGGGAGACTTATAAAGCTAGTATTTATCCTATACAGAAACTCCCTTTAGATAGTTCTACTATAGTCGTTGTAGCAGGAGATACTCTTTCCATCCAAGATGGAGTAGCCCCTCTTACCATTCGCCCCACACGATTGGGGGAGTATGTCATTCCAATCGAAATACATTTAATGAATAAATGGACAGGAGAAATGGATACTTGGGAAACCGAGCGGCACTACGAAGTCATTCCCCTTTTAAAATAAAATACAATGCATAAACTTCTCTATTTGGTGGTTAGTTGTCTGCTAGTCATAAGCTGTCAGCAACAAGAAAACACCGTTTTAAAACATACAATGGACTGTATGCAACATACCGCCACTATTATCCACCAAAATACACAAGCAGAAATAGCGACGGTTCCACTAAAAATTAGACGACATCCTAGACTAAAATCAATAGCATCTTATATTGAAAAAATAACACCACTAAAGGATTCATTATTATTATTTTTGGAAACACTTCAACAAAAGAACATCCTATCTACACCTGATAAACAAGCTTTCGATATTGCCTACCAAAAACTGAAACAACAATATATTAATCAAATCGCTACGCTTTGGGATAATGGTGGGATAAAAGGAAGTGTATTTGCTGATGTGAATAAGAGACAAGAATACTTAGATCGTATCCAACAATTTGAAGACTATTCCTTGTCTGAAGACTCCTTATCTGTAACTATATCTGATAAGCTATTTATAGCGAAAAAGCAGCAACAAGTGATGGCTTTAGAGCGTCTAGCAATCCTATCTTTGATTAATCAATTTGGGAAGCTACTGATTGAATGCTTTATAAAAACTCATCTATTACTAGATTTACCACACTATTTATATTCTCACCAGACTTATGCTACTCATATAACTATAGGAGTAGATCTGAATGGTTATCGTCAAGATTGGACAACAGTAAATAATATTCCCTTAAAAAATAACTGTTATCAAATCACCCCTACCCAAGCAGGCATGCACTACTACCAAGCTAAACTAGAAATATCCGTACCAGATGAATACGAAGGCAGGATACAGACCATTTATCGTCCCGACTCCTTTTTGGTCGTTCAATAGACATTGCTTTTTTATCCAATAAAAAAATAGTAGTTTAACAGACATTTATTTTCAAATTAAAACATTACTAGCAATGAAATCAATGTTTTGTAGCATCTCTATGATGCTTCTACTACAATTTATGATCAGTTGTGGTGGCGAAGCCCCAACAGCTAATACCAATGAACCAACCACAACAACTGAAAAAACTACAACAGAAGAAGAAGCTCCTGTAAAAGAGGAAGCTACACCTGTAGTAAAAGAAGAGGCAACAAACAGCTGCCAAGGTAGTTTTACAGCCTACCTAGCTGACCCAGATATGAGTGGCACCAATGTACGAAAAGAGCCCAAAGGGACTGTTGTGTATAAAATTGTACGTGGAGACGAGGAGGATGAAGTCACCATTTCTTTTTCAGAAAGCAAAAATGGCTGGTTTAAGGTAACTAGTATCGAAGAAATGGAAGGAAAAGCAGAAATGGACTACTCTGCTGCTTGGATTCATGGCTCTGTATTGGGTTTAAATACTAGTAACTATGGGGGGCAAACTATCAAAGTACACCAAAAAGCAAACGCTACCTCGGCTACTGTCAAAGAACTCACTGAAGAGACTTATAACCTATCTTTAGTTGATTTTTGTGGAGAATGGGTTAAGGTAAAAGGAAAAGGATTTTCTGGTTGGATTAACAAAGAGTGGCTTTGTTCTTCTACCATGACGACTTGTTCTTAAAAACTTGAAGTGATTTAAATACCTTCTACAAGTATTTCATCAACTAGATTGATGAAATACTTTTTTTATGGATGTTTGGTTGTTTTTTCGTCAAAAAAAGATAAAAAACACCATGGATTTAGTTATAATCAATATACCTACTATTTTTGAGCCGTTACAAGCTAAATAAGACAAATGAAAAAACTAATCATAGGAACCAGAGGCAGTAAATTAGCCCTTTGGCAAGCCTACTATACACAAGATAGATTAAAAGAAATTGGCATTGAGTCTGAACTCAAAATCATCAAAACTAAAGGGGACAAAATACAGCACCTCAGTTTTGATAAAATAGAAGGGAAAGGTTTTTTCACTAAAGAAATCGAAGATGCCCTCCTCCAAGATGAAGTAGATGTAGCGGTTCATTCTATGAAAGATATGCCAACAACACAACCAGAAGGATTGTGTCTAGCGGGGGTTTCTTATCGTGAAGACTGTGCAGACTGCTTAGTTGTTCGCAAGGAAGTAGCAGATGCCAATCAACTTCTACAAATACCTGCTAATGGTATCGTCGGGACTTCTTCTGCCAGACGTAAAGCACAGATGAGTACAGTACGTCCAGATGTAGAACTGAAGGATATTCGTGGTAATGTTCCTACTAGATTGCAAAAGTTAAGAGAAGGGCAATTTGATGCTATTCTGTTAGCCATGGCAGGAATACAGCGTTTGGAATTAGACATGAGTGATTTCGTAACCATTCGACTCAATCCAAAAGAATTTATACCTGCTCCAGCACAAGGCGTACTCACTTGGCAGACCAAGTCTGAGAATATTGAAGTCCGTAAAATCATCAAAAAACTACACCAGTCTAAGGTAGTCAAATGCACGAATGTAGAACGCAAAGTATTACGAATGCTAGATGGTGGCTGCCACATGCCCCTGGGGGTCTATTGCGAACGTGATGCTCTTGGGAATTTTCATGTTTGGGCGACGCTGTCTGGTGGTTTAGATAAAGAATTGAAATTTGTGAGTATGTCTTCTAGTACTACGAATGAACTCGCCGAAAAAGTATTCGAACAACTTAAAGACGTTTAGAGCTGGTTTGATCTATGACAAAAACAACGATTTTCATTTCAAGAAAACTACAAAACAACAGCCCTTTTAGACAAGTTCTAGAAGGGTCTGCTGTTTCTATTATAGATCAATCCTTGATTGAATTCCAAGCCATTCCTTTCCAAGAAGTCCCCTCTACTGATTGGATTTTTTTTTATTCTAAAAATGGCGTAAAGTATTTTTTTGAGCAATTGAATCAATTCAGACAAATACCTACAGAACGTCCTAAACTAGGCACCATAGGAAAAGCAACTGCTGATTTTATGGAAAAAAAATATGGCTTATTAGCTGACTTTGTTGGCTGTGGCAACCCACATCAGACTGCTACAAATTTTCATGTTATCTCTACTCATCAATCCATTCTCTTTGTTCAGGCTCGTCAATCCAAACAATCAATTCAAAAGTTGCTCCATAGTAGCCAAATTACCATTCCTTTTATAGTCTATGACAATATTCCCAAAGTTGATTTCAAGCTCCCTTTTTCTGATATTTTAGTCTTTACCAGCCCACTCAATGCTCAAACTTATTTTCAACAATATCCCTATCAGATAGAACAAAAAATTATTGCTATTGGAAGCAGTACGGCTAAAGCACTAAATGAGCTAGGATTGGTCAATTGCACCATTGCAACTACTCCACATGAACAAAGCCTAGGACAAGCCTGTTTGAAGATTATTAATTCATCTACTTAATTACCAAATATCATGTTTACCGCTAAAAATAATGCCTTAGTTGCTTCTTTTGAATTTGAAGATTTCATTACTGCTTTTAGCTTTATGACTCAAGTTGCCATTTGGTCAGAAAAAATGAATCATCATCCTACCTTTACCAATACTTATAACAAAGTAGACATAACACTCACAACACATGATGCAGGAAATCAAATAACGGATAAAGATCAAATTTTGGCCGGTAAAATCAGTACAATATATCAAACATTCAAATAGTCCTACCACAGTAGAAGTTATTGGGAATAGTTTCGTATGTAAATAAATTCAGCCCATTGATTAGATTAGCACGAAATACCAAGGACGTATTTCGTGCTTTTTTTGTAGTTTTGCAGCCAAAATAGCTGAGATACATGAAAAAGATACAACAATACTTCCCCCATCTGAATGATTTGCAAATAAATCAATTAAGCCAATTAGGAGACCTCTATGCCGAATGGAACAGCAAGATCAATGTTATCTCTCGCAAAGACATCGAAAATATATATGAGCGTCATGTCTTACACTCTATGGCCATCGCCAAAGTTACTTCGTTCAAGGCGGGCAGTAAAATCATGGATTTAGGTACAGGCGGTGGTTTCCCTGGTATTCCTCTCGCTATTTTATTTCCAGACGTAGACTTTTTATTGGTGGATTCTATTGGCAAAAAGGTTAAAGTTGCTCAAGAGGTAGGCGATGCCCTCCATCTAAAAAATGTTCGTAGCCAAAAGATTAGAGCTGAAGAGCTCAAAGAAAAATTTGATTTTGTTGTTACCCGTGCGGTAGCAGTTCTTCCTAAACTAGCCACTTGGACCAAACGCTGTATTAGTGACAATCACCAACACGGTACTCCAAATGGAATTTGGGCCCTAAAGGGAATAGACCGTGCTACTGCTGAAGCTCAAGAACTGGGTAGAAATGCCTATACGGAAATCTACCCTTTGAGTGATTTCTTTGATGAAGAGTTTTTTGAAACCAAATGCATTGTTTATGCTCAAAAATAACCTCCAGTCAGCTCTATAAATTGTCTAGAATATCGTCTGTAATAGTCGTAGTACTTTTGCTATCAACAGCCTTTTCATCTTCTCTAAAAGCAGAACCAAAAATCCCTCCCATGATACCACCTGCAATATGAGCATACTCGGAGACTTGATTGGATTCCATACTCTGAATGACTTCTTTGCCGATAAAAAATAGTACCACCAAAATGAAGGTCAATGGGATACTTCCCTTACGGGCATCCGCAAAAGAAACCAATACAATAAACATAAATACAATACCACTTGCTCCTAAGAGTGCCGTATCGAACAACAACAACTGAAATACCGCTGTAATCAATGCTGTACTCAGCATCATGAGCAAAATATTCTTACTCCCATATTTTTCCTCCATAATAGGAGCTATCAATAAAAATATCGACATATTCCCTGCAATATGACCTTGACTTGCATGTCCCATAGTATAAGAAAATAGTCGTACGTAATCTAGTGGATTGCCCCAGTCAAACTGTCCTCCTACCATAAAAAAACTCCTAATCATGCTGGTTTTATTGGCTTGAATATCCCCAAACAGCATCCAATTGCTAAAATAAATACCCATACAAAGTAAAGCAAAGGTGAGTACAACGGGGGAATTATATCTAATCTTGAGTGGCATATAAATGATGGTTAAAATAATAGAGGTTATTAAATTATTACAGACTTTGAGAGCAGATCTAAGGAACTAATGGAGGAGTATCACGTGTATCTACTTCGATATCACCATCCTCACTCAGATGATCGGTCATCTTTCGTACAATTTCAAACTCTTGTAGAAATACCGCCGCAACCACTCTGATGATCGTATAGGCAGGTATTGCCAACACCATTCCTACTGCTCCGCCCAATTGTGCTCCTACAATAATAATCAAAAATATTTCTAAAGGATGTGCAGAAACACTATTAGAGAAAATATAAGGTTGTAATAAAAATCCATCACAAGCCTGCATCACAGCAAAAATAAGAATCACTCTATAGATCAATGGTAACATCGTGGTATAAAAATCTGCATCCAAATTGGAACTAATGGTAACCATAATAGCAAATAAAGCTCCAATCAAAGGTCCAATATAAGGAATCACATTAATCAATGCGGAAAAGAATCCAATCAAGAAGGCATTGGAAACGCCACAAAAAGACAACATAGTAGTCAAAAAGATGGTAATGATCGTAATCTGCAATAAAACACCGCCAAAATAACGAGTCAATAGCTTTTTGATATTTTTCATTGCTTGATCGGTCTTAAAGAAATGCTTTTGAGGTATGATAATTTTCAACCCATTGCCAAACAGTTTTTCATCCTTGAGAAAAAAGAAAGCAATAAAAGTAACCGAAGTCAATAATATCAAAATATTACCAAACAAACTAACGGTATAGAAAACTGTTTGGGTGATAATTTTGGAAGGACTAAAATAATGCAATGCTTGATCTTTGATTTGATCAAAGGGTGAAATAGCCTCTTCGTCCAATAAGACAGGATCTGGCTCTGTAGTGGGTAAACTTAGTGCCAAGTTGAGGCTTATATTTGTTTTGGAAGTATTCGCTGCCGTAAGATCTACCAAAGAATCAATATCTATTCGAGTAATAAAAACTGCTGGTTCGACTGTTTTTTCTAATCTTTTAGTGGTGTCTATAGCAGGGTTTATTTTAATTGTACTATCCGATTCGACATAATCTGAAAGTGGAGAATTAGACAATCCTTTTTCAACCATCCAATCACTGACATGAGCGATCGGTTCTTCCAAACTTTCGACAATATTAGAATAATCTACTTCCGCCAAATTTTTTCCTTGCTGTAATATAATAGGCACAAAAACGCCTATAAATCCAATGATAACTGTATAAAAAAGTACAATCACTAACAAAGCACTTAAGCTAGATGGAAAAGCTTTGTTACGAATCTTGATTTTTTTGAACAGGTTCATAATCGGAGATCCCAATAGAGAAACCACCCATGCCAGTACCAACCAAGTAACTAGGCTACTAAAGTAGTATATAATCAAACCTAATAAGACGACAAAAGCAGCTACACCAATACCTTTTGAATATTTTTTTTTCATTTTGAATTATATGTTGACTAGGGTATTATTTAAATAAGGGCACAACACTACTTATATCTTAATATTGTACTATATCTTATATTGTCTAATATTACTGATTTTGTCTTAAAAACAGTAATTTAATACACGTAAGCTATCTAAAATAATGTTGTGTAGTAGCATTGGCTCTTCTTTTGAGCAAGAAATACTATTTTTATATCCTTTTTTTCCTTACTCAAAAAACACATCGCCTATGTTTGGTTTAATGCGTCCAGAAAAAAGCTGTTCGACTCATCGTGCTCAAAACTCTGATTATTACTTTCATCGTATGCACTATTGTGGCACCTGCAAAGCTATGGGTAATCAGTTTGGGCAGAGTAGTCGAATGTTATTGAATTTCGATATTGTTTTCCTCAGTGAAATTTTATCTTTACTAGATAAAGAAGATACTACTAGTTGGGAATCCAATTTGACCAAAGTCAATACCTGTTTTTCTATGCCTAAGGAAGGATTGCCTTTTTCGCTCCAATATGCTGCTACAGCGAATATGCTCCTCAGTGAACTCAAATTTGATGACAACATCAAGGATAGCAAAAGAATTTCTTGGCGAATTGCCAATGAGTATTTTTCGAGTAGTTTCAAAAAAGCAAAAGCTAAATTTAAGCATTGGGGTATCTCTACAGACTCCATTCAAGAGTGGATTATAGAACAAGCTGACCGAGAACAAAACCCAATAAAACATAATAGTTTGATAGAGGGGTTGCAATATTATGCCGAAGCAACCGCTCATATCACAGGTACTATATTTCTAGAGGGAGCAAACAAAACTCAATCTAAGGTAGATCTCTATCAATTGGGGTATGCTTTTGGTGAGCTGATGTATATTTTAGATGCTTTTGAAGATTTCGAAAAAGACGTCTTTAAAGGTGAATTTAATCCTTTGGCGATATTGTTAAATACAGATAGAACACTCACTAATGGCCAACTAGAATCTGTCCGTACTGTTATTTTATCTCTTCAAGAACAACTCAATCTAGAGTTTGACACCCTTCCCATTAGTGATGCCCACCAAGAACGTTACAAAAGTAGATTGATGTCTAATCTTGCCTTACGCATCTACCAAGAACGTGTGATCCCAAAGACATTTACAGAACGAATTAAACTACGATGGCAAAATGCCAAAGATTTTGCAGATCAGATTACCTGTCAGCCCCAAACTTGGGTACGTCAAATTAATTATTATGCTATTGTACTAGCTGTTTTCATTAGTCCTGATAGTAGTGCTTATCTTCCCCAAGATGGCAAAGCAGAAATGATCCAATGGACGGCTATCATTACCGCTTCTTTAGCTGGACTAGGTTTAGCAGGTGTCATTAGACGTAAGTCAAAAAAAGAAAAGCGAGAAGAAAAGAAAGAAAAACGAAAAAAGGAACGCTTCTCTAAGCGTCTCGTTCGAAAACTCAAAAGAATACTTTCGCGAAAAGGTCAGAGTAGTTGTTGTGGCAATTGTGCAGGAGCCTGCTGCCAAGGATGCTGTGACGTCTGTTGCGATGAATGTTGTCAATCTTGTTGTGACGGTTGCTGTGATAGTTGTAGCACCTGTGAAGACGAAGATGTACTCATCTGGCTGATTATCATACTTTGTCTCATAGCTATAGCAGCTATCACCATTGGTATTTTAGTATTATTAGGTATATTATAAAAACCCAACCGATACACTATGAGTAAAAAATATCCATCCAAAATATTATTATTTGGAGAATATACTGTTATTGAAAAAGGGGCAGCATTAGCTGTCCCTTACCATACTCTAGGGGGACAATGGGCCATAAGTCATAAAACTTCACCTAATATCAAAGCCTCCCAAACCAGTCTCCACTCTATTCTGCAACATATCCGACAAAAACCTTGTCCTCCCTTGAATATAAACCAACTAGAACAAGATCTAGACAGAGGGCTTTGGTTTGATTCTAATATCCCAACAGGATATGGACTCGGCAGTTCAGGAGCGGTTTGTGCGGCTATTTATGACCGCTATTCTCTACAAAAGGAAACTAAACTGGAAGTACTCAAACAAGAATTAGCTCAGCTAGAAAATTGTTTTCATGGATCTAGTTCTGGGATAGATCCTTTGGTAGCCTACGTCAATGATAATATACTCATAGATGCTCAACAAAAAATCAAACAGGTCAATTTATCTACAGCAGAAACCAAAGGAGCTATTTTCTTACTAGACACCCAAATTCCTCGTCAGTCCACACCATTGATCCATTTTTTTATGGATAACTACAAACAACCTATTTTCCACCAAAACTATATCTTGCCGGCCAAACAAGCCGCCCAACAAGCCATTGATGCTTTACTATTGGATAAGTCAACGAGTGGGCTATTAGCAGCAACAAAAATATTGTCCATATTACAGTTTCAGTACCTCTCTCCTATGGTCCCTCCTTCTATGCACACGGTCTGGCAAAAAGGGTTGGAAACAGAAGATTATTTCATCAAAATTTGTGGTGCTGGTGGTGGTGGTTTTTTATTAGGAGTGACTCCCTATTGGCAACAAACAAAAGCACAGTACCTATCAGACTATATAGTGACGCCAATCTACAGGTTCTAAGAGTATATCTATATACAAAATGAGTCATTCCCTTCAATTGAGAATGACTCATTTTTTTATTTTCTAGTATCTATGTTAGTAGAAAAATTAGTTCTTTCTAAACATCCATAGTACAAAGTCCTTAGCCGTAGTTTTTTTGCCATACATCAGTATTCCAATTCGGTAAATACGTCCCGATATCCAAACAAAGAAAATACAGGTCAAAAATAAGATGACAATAGACGCAATCACTTGCGAAATTGGTGGTTCAAAAACAATTCGAGCAGGCATTACAATAGGAGAAAACAGCGGCACCATTGAAGACCAAGTTGCCAGTGAGCTCGTTGGGTTCTCTATGACTGCTATCCCAATATAGAATGCTATAATAACAGGAATTGCTACGATCAAAGTTAATGACTGACCTTCGCCCCAATCATCTCCCATTGCTGCTCCTACCGCAGCAAACAAAGAAGCATAAAGAACGTATCCGAGAAGAAAATAGACTAAAAATAGCCCCAATATATAGCCATAGTCAAATGTTGCTGCCTCCTTGATCATCAACATCACATTGTCCATCATGCCATTATCGGTAGCCGTAGAAGTCATTGCTGCTTCTTGCAATACTGCGATTTGAGAAGAGAAAGCTGCTGCTACTCCCATATATAAGAGAGGAAATACTACTGCCCATACTGCAAACTGCGTCAAGCCTACAGCTCCCACACCTATTATCTTACCTAGCATAAGCTGAAAAGGCTTCACTGAAGAAATGATAACCTCTACAATTCGATTTGTTTTTTCTTCCATTACCGAACGCATCACCATATTTCCATAAATAAATATGACGAAGTAAATCAAAAACATCATAATCCCTCCTAATCCTGTCGCTACTTGTACTCTAGCACTAGAAGTCTCTTTCTGATCCTTATTTTTAAGATTTCGAGTCGAAAGTTCAATATCAGTATCCAATCGATCCAACATAGATTCTTCTATATTGAAAGCTTTCATTTTTATTTTTCGGGCTCGTTGATTGATCGCTTTTTTGATCGAACTCTGTGTGGTCAACCCTATATCTGCATTTCCATAAAAACGAGCATTCAAGTTGAGCGTCAAACTATCGAAATTTTGACTAGGAATATGAATAATTCCATCAAATCCTTGCTCGTCAAAATCCTCTTTCAGCTTATCAAGACTTGTTTTAGGATACTTAAAAGTGATGTTGCCATCTCTTAGTTTTCCTAATTTATCTACTTGCAAAATATTATCAGGGTCCAATACCGCCATTTTCTTATCATCTACTCCTGAAGTCATGATAAAAATCAAAGCAATCCAAAAAATAACAAACCCAATAGGAGTCAGTATAGTCGTCAAAATAAAAGTCTTCTTTTTGACCCTTGACATATACTCTCGCTGCATTATTAACCAAAGCTTATTCATCTGATGTTCCTCCTACTATTTTGATAAAAATTTCATTTAATGTTGGTAATATTTCATTGAACCCCGTCACGATAGTACCATAAGCCAAGAGGTATTTCAGATAATTGTTCGCATGAGCAACATCTCTGAGTTGTACCGTCACTTCTCCTGGTTCTTCTCGTATGACAGTCACATGTTCGTCCATTCCTTGAGGTAGACTGCCCTGATATTTGACTTGAAATACGTTTTCTTTATATTGTTCTTTGATTTCGGCTACAGAACCCTGCAAAACATTCTGTCCTTTATTAATAAGTACAATATTCTCACAGATTTGCTCTACCTGTTCCATACGGTGTGTTGAGAACAAAATCGTAGTACCTTGTTTTTTCAATTCATAGATTTCGTCTCGAATCAGATTACTATTAACAGGATCTAGCCCAGAAAATGGCTCATCCAATATCAGAAGTTTCGGCTTATGCAATACAGTTGTTATAAACTGTATCTTTTGCTGCATTCCTTTTGAGAGTTCTTCTACTTTCTTGTTGCGCCAATCCTGTATATCAAATCTTTCGAGCCAGTATTCTAATTGATTACGAGCTTCTTTTTTAGAGAATCCCTTAAGGCGAGCCAAATACATGATTTCCTCCCCTACCTTCATTTTTTTGTACAAACCACGCTCTTCAGGCATGTAACCAATCTGAGCAGGATGTGTACTATTGAGGGGTTCACCATTAAATAATACTACCCCTTCATCAGCTCTGGTAATACTAGTAATAATACGAATAAGAGAGGTCTTACCAGCCCCATTCGGACCTAACAGACCAAAGATTTTACCCTCTGGTATTGCAAAGCTGACATCATTGACTGCTTTGTACTGTTGGTACATTTTTTTTACATTTTTGAGTTCTAATACATTCACTTTTGTTATTTTTTGTGTCAATAATTATAATTGAACTAATTTTTTGATGTTGGTTAACATTGGTGACACTGTAATATCGCTAGTCCCTTCTGGAACATAGAATATATACTGTGTGTTTTGACCAATTAACATTACACTCATTTTTGTGCCATCTTTAAAATCTAAGCGATGCGTGAGTTTATAAGTCTTTGTACCAATTTTTTCATTTAATGCATTTGCTCGTCCAGAAGCTATTCCAACAGAATAGAAGATTAACAACAATAAGCTACTCAAAAAAAGTCCTAGCCTACTTCCTAATCCCTTATTTTTACTCGATCCCAGACCTATCCGAAATTTTCGAACCCATTGCTTATCTCCATGATTTTTATCTAGCCATTTCATCAATAATGGATAACCAAACAATAATATCATAGTCGAAATAAAAATCTGCACATTTGAAGTCATAGTAACGATAGGACTAACCAATAAATCAAAAACACTAGAATAATGCAATATTTCAATTCCCAAATTATCGTACATAATGCTATCTGTCATAAATCCAATAATCAATAGAAAAAAATACCCGAATGTAATTACATCTCGAAGATAATTAATATTCTTATTGAAGAGTTGTCCTGATTCACTCATATATGCTATTTTTACAGCTGTTCTAATACTTTTTATTCCCAAATGACTACTCTTCTATTCTGTCCGTACAATTCTCTTAATATTTGTCAAAATAGGAGAAACCGTAATATCACTATTCCCCTCAGAGACATAAAATACATACTGTGTATTTTGACCAATTAGCATTACATATTCTTCGCTCCCATCTCTAAACTCCATTAGATGTGTCAAATCATAAGTCTGAGAGTCTATTTGTGCTCTTAGTCTATTATATTTCCCTAAGGATAATGCTATAACTATACTACAAGAAAAGAGAAAAATACCAAGTCCAGACTTACTTATGCCAAAGCAAGTACTTCTTCCATTTCTAAAAAATAGTAGTTGATACCAGTCACTATTCAAAAAATATATTTCCCCCTTTATTCCTACTATTACATATAGTAAAATAGGACCAAATAGGATACCTGAAATTTTAAAATTGGATAATAAAGTTATAACGGGGCTTACTAATAAATCAAAAATACTTGAGTAATGTAATATATCTATACCAAGTCCTCTGTATACAATAATATCCATCAATCCTCCCGTAAATAACAATATAAAATACCCTAAAGTCAATGTATTCTGTAAATATTTAACATTCCATTCAAAACCCCGACTAGATTTTTTAGGCATATCATCCTCAACTGATTCTACAGCATCCATATTTCAGTTTTTTACTTAATTATGTAGTAAATTCACCCTAATTAAAACAAAGTTAAAATAGATCGTTCCTCTACAACTGTATAACATTTATTATTTCGACGAATACACCTGATTCATCGTCAATTGTTTACTTCACTTAGATTTCCAAGAGTAATCTCGTTCCACTCTAGCAATTCTAACTTGATATTCCTGATACCAATCTGACATTCCTTTCTCTTGTGCTTTTTTGTGGTCTATCTGTTGTTTCCAAGATTTAATTGCCTCTAAATCCGTCCAATACGAAACTGTAATGCCCAAACCGCTTCTAGCACTCTCTATACCCAAAAAACCCTGTTGGTCTTTTGCAAAGTCAAGTAACTGATCAGATACAGCTGAATATCCATCTTGGTTATCTGTCAAAATAGAAGTGAAAATGACTGCATAATAGGGTATTTTAGGTGTTTTCATTACACTTATTTTAGTCTACTAGAACAAAAATTTAATTTCTTTCAGATCGAATTCTAATGGATGGGCTTTTGTCTCTACTTGTAATTTCCCCAAGCTACTTACCCCTGTTATTTTTCCTTCAAAAGTAGTGTTTGCAACAGGCAAGAAAAATGTTCGCCACTCCTGATACCCTAACAATGACTTCAAGTAAGTTTCATTTATTGTATTAAATTTAGATTTTAATTGCAGGTAATAATATTCCAATCGAGCACATAAATCTGCTATAATGGCCCCTAAATCAAATTCTTTTTGGGCTGCTATACTCAAAGAAATGGGGTTAGGAAGGTGCTCTTCAAATTCTATTTGATTGATATTGAGCCCTATACCAACAATCGTATGATCTAACCAAGCTCCTTTGAGAGAATTTTCTATTAAGATTCCACCCAATTTTTTATCATTAATATAAATATCATTAGGCCACTTTATGAGCAATTCATCCGTTTCATTTAAATACGGACGTAAGACATCCGCTACAGCTAAAGAGACAACCTTATTTAGTTCAAACTGCTGTGTTGCCAACAAAAATTTTGGAAAAAGAATAACAGACATAATGATATTCTTTTGGGGCTCAGATTTCCATTTACTGCCAATTTGTCCTCTCCCAGCCTCCTGCTGAGCGGCACAAATGACCGTTCCTTCAGTTGGATTACTTTTTGACAATAAGTTTTTAGCATACGTATTTGTTGAATCTACACTATCTAAGTAAATTGCAACTTTTCCGATGAAAAGGCTGTTTAAATAAGGGAGTTTCATAGTAAACTTTTATTTCATTTTATCACAGGTAAACTATCTGAATTAGATTATCTACACAAAACTAATTAAATATTGAATAACGCAAATTTTGCTTCTGTACAAAAAGACTATCAACCCGATGTATTGAATGACCTGATTGTGGATGCTATTCAAGATGTGAAGGGCAAAGGTATCAAAAAGTTTGACTTACGTCAATTAGATGAAGCCAGTACCAACTTTTTTATTATTTGCCACGGTAACTCTTCGACCCAACTCGCAGGAATTATTTCCAATATCGAAAGAAAAGTAATTAAAGAACTTGGAATACGCCCTAGCCATTCGGAAGGAAAATCTAGTAAAAACTGGGTTTTGATTGACTACTTTGATGTAGTCGTACATGTTTTTGCTGAAGATCAACGAGACTTCTATAATCTAGATGACTTGTGGAGTGATGCTATTGTGACGGAATACGACGACATCTAGAGAGGTAACAAACACCTTCGCACGACATTTTTAAGTCTAATCACTGCTCAAATGTCATCATTCCATTAAATTTGTCTTAATCCTACAAGTTTGAGCAACTAATTTGACATTTTAGGCTTTGTAATACAAAACTGACACCCATCTGTAAACAGCAGCTCTGTTTACAGAGCTAATCATAATATATTATATGGAAAAGAAAAAATCAAATAACAACCGTCCTAAGTTTAATTACTATTGGCTCTATGCAGTCATAGCGGTTGCACTCATCGGTTTCCGATTATTTGATGTCTCTGGAGGAATGACAGAAATTTCATCCGACAAGGTCATCGAATTTATTGAGAAAGGCGATGTGACTAAAATTGTAGTAGTCAATCCCGAAACTCCTGATCAATATGCAGAAGTTTTCATTGACAAAACTAAACTAAAAGAAGAGGAGCACGAAAAAGCAGCTAAATCTTCTTTAGTAAGCGAAAATGCAGGACCACACTACCGTACTAAGATTATTGTTTTGGAATCTTTTAATGAAAAGATGGAAAAAGCAATTGCTACCGCTAAAGTTAATAATCCTGAGAGTAATGAAGTTGTCTATACGAGTACAAGTAGAGGGTCTATGATGAGCTTGTTTTGGGCTCTATCTCCGTTCATCCTATTGATAGGAATTTGGTTACTATTCATGCGTCGTGTAGGCGGCGGTGGCGGTGGCCCTGGTGGACAAATATTCAATATTGGTCGCTCTAAGGCAACACTGTTTGACAAAGACACCAAAGTATCTGTTACATTCAAGGATGTAGCTGGACTAGACGAAGCAAAAGAAGAAGTCATGGAAGTAGTTGACTTCCTCAAAAAACCAGATAAATATACCTCTCTAGGTGGTAAAATACCAAAAGGTGTCCTTTTGGTTGGCCCTCCAGGTACTGGTAAAACGCTACTAGCGAAAGCTGTTGCTGGCGAAGCAGGTGTCCCATTCTTTAGTATTTCTGGTTCCGATTTCGTCGAAATGTTTGTAGGAGTAGGTGCTTCTAGAGTCCGTGACTTATTCAAACAGGCTCGCGAAAAAGCACCTTGTATTATCTTCATTGATGAGATTGATGCGATCGGTAGAGCTAGAGGAAAAGGAGCTGTACAGGGTAATGATGAACGTGAAAATACACTGAATCAATTGCTAGTAGAGATGGATGGTTTCAAGACAGAAAAAGGAGTTATCCTAATGGCAGCTACTAACCGTCCTGATATTCTGGACAATGCCTTGTTGAGACCAGGTCGTTTTGACAGACAGATTGGAGTGGGTAAACCTGACTTGAATGGTCGTGAACAAATATTCAAAGTACACCTGAAGCCGATCAAAATTGCAGACGATGTTGACGCTAAAAAATTGGCAGAACAAACACCTGGTTTTGCAGGAGCTGAACTAGCTAACATCTGTAATGAAGCAGCTTTGATTGCTGCTAGACGCAGCAAAAAAGGAGTCGACATGGATGACTTCAATTCTGCTATTGATAGAGTAATTGGTGGCCTAGAGAAAAAGAATAAATTAATTTCTCCTGAAGAAAAAAGAGTGATTGCTTACCATGAAGCAGGACATACTATTAGTGGTTGGTTCTTGGAATATGCCAATCCATTGGTAAAAGTAACGATTGTACCTCGTGGATTATCTGCACTAGGATATGCTCAATACTTACCAAAAGAAAAAAATATTGTTCCTAAAGAACACTTGCTAGATCAGATTTGTGGTCTACTAGCAGGACGTGCCGCAGAGCAGGTTATCTTTGGCAAAATTTCAACTGGAGCACAAAATGACTTGGATAGAGTGACACAAATCGCCTACAATATGGTTGTCATCTATGGTATGAACGAAAGAGTCGGAAATGTTTCCTATTATGAAATGATGAAAAACAATCAATTTGATAAGCCTTATTCTGCGGAAACGGCTCGAATGATTGATGAAGAAATCAGAAACATCATTGATGGACAGTACAAACGTGCTCTTAGTTTGCTACGAGAGAAAAACAAAGAACTCGAACTCATTGCTACAGAATTGCTAAATAAAGAAGTAATTTTGAAAGATGACGTAGAACGTCTTATTGGCAAGTCTCCTTACAATGACGTACCAGATGAAAAGAGTGGCGAAAAAGCTGCTGGAGATAACAATGGTGCAGATATTTTATTTGATACAGAAGATTTACCAGAAATAGAATAAATATTTCTAATTGAAAAATATAAAGGGCAAGCATCTGAGATGCTTGCCCTTTTTTTAGTATTTTTAGATATGAAGGATTCGAATTCAAGAGATATAATTTTACAAAAGCTTAGGAAAGCAACCACTCAATTTACTAAAGAGACCTCTAATAATACGGAAGACATTGCTGAAATTTTTAAAGCACCACCTTCAGATTTGCAAACACACTTTGCAGAGCAATTAACCAAATTAGGAGGACATTATTTTCATTGTAGCAATGAAAATAATGCGAGTCAAGTTCTGCAACAACTGATTCAGACCAATCACTGGGACACCATTCAGTGCAACGAACCCTCTATCCAAAATTTAATCCCTAATCTTGTATCTAGTCTAACATTAACGAATGAAGAAGTTCTTCAAGCAGATGTTAGTATTACATCTTGTAAGGCACTCTTGGCTCGTACAGGAACGGTATTAGTAGATAGCAATACTCTAGCAGGGCGACGCCTCTCCATTATATCCCCTATTCACATTGTCATTGCCTATTCTTATCAGTTGGTCTACAATATAGATGAAGCACTGGCTCCCTATGAAACTCAAAATATTCCCTCTATGCTTTGCTTCATATCTGGCAACAGCAAAACAGCAGATATTGAAAAAACATTGGTTAATGGGGCTCATGGTCCAAAGGAATTATATGTTGTTGTGATAGGATAAAAAAAAACATGCAAAACAAAGTAAAACAGGAAGTTAAGATAACTATTGATAAATATTGGGATCAAGAAATTACCAAAGCTCAATTTAAAGAACAAATACAAAATATACTCGGGCAAACAGAGGAATACTACCGACTTTTTATAAACGAAATTATCGATGCAAAAGATGCAGAAGATTTAGAGTATGGCTTAGAAATTTTATTCTTCTTTGAAGAAAACAATAACATGATTGACCTAATCCATACAATTATCCTAGAACCATGGCATCGAGAATATGAAGAACTAATTCATAGTTTGCAAAATAGAAAGAGTCCTTCTAGTATTCCTATTATAAAGGAAGCAATGCAGCAAAAATACCCTTATTTGGAATCTTATGGAACAGGTACAAGACAGTTTATTAACCAATCTGGCCATGCTCTAGCTAGTATTGGAACACCACAAGCTATTGATACGATTGTAGCATTAAGTAAATCTACTGATCCTGTAATAAAAGATGAAATGCTCTATCGAATCAGTCGACTAGAAGGCAAAAATGACTATCATAGAAATCATTAATCCCCCTTTTCGTTTATACATTTATACTCCACAAATATCCACTCCATACTAGCATATATAGGTTACCGAATTTATCAATAAAATAAATTATTATCTTAGATGTTATTGAGTAAATAAATCCCCTTATCAATAAAAATATGCCATCTGATATAATAAAAATACGACAACTTCTTCTGAGTGGTGGAGACAATGCAAAAGTAGCTATCCAACTGCTCAAAGGAGATCCTAATCTAAAAGCTCAAATAGAACAAGAGTTTGCTCCTGCATTAGAAGCCTTGGGCAAAAAAAGACTCTCTAGTCTAGTAACTTGGATTAGCAAATTCCGAAGTGGTGAGCGACTCCATAAAAACGAAAAATTAGCCTTAATGGCTTACCCTCTATTTGCCCAACAGCTAGAGCGTTTTGATTTGGCAGATAGCCGCCTAAAAGCCCTACCCGAACATTTTCGCTATCTACCCCACCTCAAATCACTGAACTTAAGTATTAATAAAATAACAACTTTCCCTAAACAACTACTGGAGCTCAAAAATTTAGAAGAACTCTATATCAACCACAATCACCTTTCTTCGTTCCCTCCTATATTGACTCAATTAGTCACTCTAAAAAAATTATACTTAGCAGGTAACAAACTTAAAACAATTCCTTCTGAAATCAGTCAATTAATTGCGTTAGATCATCTTGACCTTTACAACAATAGACTTCATAAAATACCTAATGGTATTACTCTTCTATCTAATTTAAAAACATTGCACTTAGGGAAAAATCACCTAAGGCTTTTACCTCAAAATATAGGTAATCTGTCTTCTCTTGAATCGCTTAATATTGATAGCTGGAACAATCATCTCCAAGTAATTCCTGAGAGTTTTGCCAAGCTTCAGAAATTATCTTATTTATCCTTATTTTCAGTTACTGACATACAAAATATAGAACCTATTTTTGAATGTAAATCTCTAACAAAAATAGATCTAGGGTTGGGACAGTCCAAAACAATTTCACCTAATATTGGTCAACTCCATCAACTCCATTCATTATCTATATATGGCTCTAATAGCTCTATCAAAGGCTTACCAGATTCAATTGGAAATTTGAAAAAACTAACTCATCTACATCTTTATGACATCCACACGCTAGAGTATATCCCTAACTCTATACAGCAGTTAGAACAATTAAAATCCTTTAATATTGTTGGACATTCTATTCCTAGAAGTCGCCAAAAAGAAATCCAAGAGCTATTACCCAATTGTTTGGTAAGATTTTAGTACAGTTATACATAGAAATTTAAACATCTACATACACCTATACAATGAGGATACGATTAATAATATTAGGGGTTTTGTTTTATGGTTTCATTGGGCATAGTCAAGCCCAAAATATACTAACTGCTCAACAGTTACTTCAAGCTGACTTTGTTATTAGTGCTGCTATTGAAAATTTCCCAGTACAAAAACTCCCAGATACCTCTTACCAAGCATTTTTGGCGACTAAACATGAAGGTATTACCTATACCATCTACCTGTTATTTACAACCAATGAAGCTAATTATATCCAAAGCTCTTCTCTAGAAATAGAAGAAGAAGAATTCTATGCCTGTTCGGCCCCTTATGTCCACTATATGGATGGAATGTTAGAATTAAAATGTCAGTGGATGAGAGGAATTACATTTTTAACAAAAATCAAACTCCATGATAATCAACTCAATTATCATGAAAATATAATGTATGATATAAATGAAGATACTTATCAACAAGCAGAAAAAGCAAAAGCAGCAGATAGTCCAGTGGCTTATTGCCAAGCCTACCTTTCCATGCAGTATTATGATGATCTAGAATATCGTATCGCTGAAAGTATAGAATGGGGACACCAAAAAGCATTAAAAGCCTATCAAGCCAAAAATTATTCCTTGGCAGCCAATATTATGCTCCAATTAGAAGAGAATTGTGCTTGGCTGATGCCGATAGAAGAGATACTAGAGGATCATTTTATTACTATTTGGAGTGATGTCACTCTATTTTACCTTAAAGCAGGTAAATACCAAGATTGTATTGCTCTGTCTAAAAGAATATTACAACATTATCCCGATGCTACGTCAGTTTACCTCCAATATGGCGATGCTCTATTCAAACTAAAAAACACCAAAGAAGCCAGTAAAATCTATCAACAATATACCCTCCAAATGGAACAAAAAGGTCTATCTGATAAAATCCCATCTAGAGTAAAAAAAAGAAGTTAAAGCTAAAATAGCTCCCAAGTTATATCCCTTTTTCCAGATACTTATACCACATCTATCCTAATTCGTAATATTCATCAATATGGCAGAACAAAAGGCAGTTCATGTAATTGGTCAATTAATTTTATTATTACCTTTTACGATTAGTTTTATTATTTACCCTGACTTTTGGGTATCTCGAAAATACGCCTCTTCGGAATTTATTTATATTCTAGGAGTTATCCTAACTGCTTTTTTCAGTCTTTCGATTGTATACTTATTCTGGAAAATTAAGCAAGAACAATAGATAGTTTTCTTATGCTCTCCCTATTTGGGCCATGGCCTCTTCTATAGTCTCATAATCAAATTCAAACCCTTCTTCTTCCAGCCGTTTAGAGATTACTTTTCGACTTTTCAGAATCAATTCTGTTTGAGTTCTCAAAAATACAGCACCTATTTCCAACATCCATTTGGTAGCTGGTAATCCCCAACTACGCCCTACCGACTGACGAATAACTTTCATGAAATGCTCATTAGGGATCGGATTTGGAGCCGCACAGTTAATGACACCACTAATATGTTCTTTGTGTATCAAAAAATCAATAGACTTGGCAAAGTCATATAAATGTACCCAACTGACAAACTGCTTTCCATTTCCCTGTTTCCCCCCCAAGCCGATTTTAGCTAAATTAAGTAAGTATTCCATTGCTCCACCAGATTCTTTAGCGATTGCAATGGCTGTTCGTAAGGCTATTTGACGTGTATCTGGGACACTCGCTGCATAAAATTCCTTTTCCCAGGCCTTACAGACTCCCATCGAAAAATCATCACCAATTTTTCCATCATATTCATCATTAGCAGGGACTTCACCTCTAGTATCTTGATAAATAGTAGCCGAACTAGAGTTAATCCATATTTTAGGAGGCTGAAGAGCCGCTCCAATCACTTTGCCCAGTATTCGGGTCGAATCAATACGAGAGTCTAAGATTTGCTTTCGATTCTCATCATTATATCGGCAGTTGACTGTCCTCCCTGCCATATTGACGACTGCGGTTGATCCCTCTATTGCCTTTGCCCAATCTCCTATGGTCTTTCCATCCCATTCCAGAAAAGTAATATTTTCTCTACTAGGCTTAGGTGATCGAGAAAGAATAGTGACCTTCCAGCCTTTTTGACTAAAAAAATCCGCTAGATATAATCCTAAAAATCCTGATCCTCCGGGTATAACTAAGTGTGACATGGGTTTACTTTTTATTAATCCAATAAACAAAGTTTCAATTATTACTGAAAGTACAAAAAGTTAGCCATATTATTAGTATTCTGCTCCTATTTATGTAAATTGTATATAAATAAACGATAATGAAAAAAATAAGACCTTCTTTATTATTCTTAATTTGTATAGTAAGCTATTTGATGTTTATACCAACGCAAAGAAGTGCTCGGGACGTCAATAAAATGATTACATCTAATATTCATGCTCAATCCAGTAAAATAGACTCTATAGAACTTTACGGTTGGGGAAATTCTGCCACTGTCCCTAATCCAATTCCGCAGGATAGTTTTAATACTAGAACTGATTTTTTTGTAGTTATTGATACTTCTGAAATTATTCCAATTGACCAAAAATATACTGGATACCATCTATGTGTTGGCAATAAATCAACAAGAGTTGCCCAGCTCCCTGCCTCTGACAACAAACTCTATGTAATAGCTGAAGTTTTTTACAAAAATCAGTGGCGACCTATTGAATACATACATGGTAGCAGTTGTGGTAACAGTTACCATCATGTGTACCTAGCCCCTGAAGAATATTGGAAATTTCAAGTAGTTCAATATCGGGGAAATATCCCTACAAAACTCCGTTATAAGCTAGAAACGCTAGCAGGAAATATTTACTCAACACCTATAAACGCTAGCTTCAATATAGGACAGCTGAGAAAAGAATATAGTCTATATAATTATTACTTTTTCAGAAGTTAGAATACCTACACACTAGGTATTTTCTTAACAGAAGTGACTCCAGCCAAGTTCTGTTTAGCTACTTGGATTGGGATGGCAATACAGCGTTTCTCCATGTATGACATCATACGCTCGATCAGTTCTTTAGTTTCGTCATCTAGTGATGCTACTTCATTTTTGAACACTTTATCAACAGCATGTTGGCGGATCGCTTTAATATGCCCAGGAACCTCTTTGAGTGCTAATTCGACTTGTCTGCCTTTGTAATCTGCTTTGAAACGTTTGGCTTGTTCATGAATAATTTCATGTGCCTTGATTACTTCCTTTTCTCTGAAAGCAAGGTTTTCGTTTACCAATTCTTTTAGTCCATCTATTTCGATATAATCTGTTGCAAATCTTTCTTGTATAGTTGATTCTATGTTATTAGGAATCGCCAAGTCAATCAAAATCTTTTTGTCGCTATCAAGTACTATTTTTTCATAAATAGCCTCGGTTATGACAGCCTCTGTTGCTCCTGTACAGGCGACCAAAATATCAAATCCCTGTTGATAATTTGGTAATTCATCTAGAGTAGCCGCTTCGCAACCCAACATACCTGCCAATTGCTGAGCATTGTCTAAACTACGATTAAATACCATAAAGTTCTGGAAGCCATACTTCAGCAGAAATTTACCGACCAATGTATTGGTCTGTCCTGCTCCTACTATCAGAAAACGAGCGTCTTTGCTAGGATTTTTCGCCAATAACTGACGAATAGCCAAAGAAACAACCGATACTGATTTTTCACCAATACGAGTATTGGAATATACTTTTTTCGCTGTTTCTATAGACAATTTAATCGCGATACGAATACAATCTCCAGTTAGTTTAGCCCCTAAACACTGTTCATAAGACGTACGCAACTGTCGTAATATCTCTCGTTCGCCGATCACCAAAGAATCTGTAGAAGCTGCTACTTCTAGCAGGTGGTTGATAGCTCGTTCTCCCGTAAAAGATAATGCTGATGTATCTAATTGCATATCTAAGGTAGGATAAACGACCTCTTGAAAATTAGCGATGAAGTGTTGGTCCAGTAGTTGGTTGGTGACATAAAAGAAAATTACTCGGTTACAGGTCGCTACATACATGAGTTCATCTAACTTCAAGTCTGTTTTGATTTGCTGCATTTTTTGAGTAAAAGCAGCTGCTGTATCTAAATCTGGCAGTACGAATTTACCAATATTCTTGAGGGGAGTACTTTTGTGAGTGATTGTAAGTATCTTGTATCGGCTAAGTGTATCCATGTAGTTTTTTTCTCTTCTATCTATCGCTGTCCCAAGGTTTTTTGGTCCACCATAAAAATACGAAGTTTTCCCCTCTTTTAGTGTCATTTTACTGTCAGTTCAAATGATTAGGCTCCTTATTTATATTAAATCTAATCAGTAGGGTAAGTTTGTTAAGAACCAATCAAGAGATAGTTCAACAGTCAGAGCTTAGTTAAATAGTCCTCTTATCTGATAGAATAATATTAGAGGCTATTATATTGAGAAGTTGTTATGCTCTATTTTGTACATAACTGCTATTATTCTAGATGAAAATTGACTTAATTTTAGCTCTAAAATATATACATATATGCCTAAAAATATATTCTTCTTCCCGCTCGACCAATCTACTCTCTTTTATATTTTATTATGGAGCAGCATCACCTATGCGTTTCCCTCTTATGCTACTATTGTCAAAAGCCCCAAGATTACGCTCAATTCCGCTAAGTTAGAATATTTCCAATTCGAAAAAGATTCACCAAAAAGCAAAAAAAATCCTCCTAAGACCAATCACAGCCAAGCAGTTTTTGTGTTGGCACTAGTTATTTTGCCCTTGACATTTGCGATAGGAATTACTGGATTGGTTTTAGGATTAGTACTATCTGTACCAATTCTCTGGATAGTAGGGTTAATACTGGCTGTTACAGCTCTTGTTTGGTGGATAATCCTACTATTTGCAGATGTTGGAGACTTGTCTTAGAGCATCACCAATATTAGACATTATTGGTGATAAAGTAGTTTTCAATTTATTTATTGAACAACTATTTAATAAATGGCACAATTATAGTTATATTTAAATTAAACAACCATTCAATTTAAATACAAATACCTATGTCATTCAAAATATTTATCCATACTTTAGTCATCACCATTCTACTAGGCTTTCAGGCTACTACTACACATGCTGCTGTTATTTATCGTCCGACTACTACAAAACATAACATAAAAAAAGCCTCTAATAAACTATCTCTAAAACATAAAAAAAAGCTAAAAAGACGTATACAAAAAACACAAGGAGTTGATATTACAGCAATTATATTTATTAGTACAAGCCTTCTCCTATTAGGCTTAATCTTAGGAGCTATTTATGCTATTCCAGCACTTTGGATCACTTGCCTATCTTTATTAACAATACTAATTACGATTGGAATAATTTTTCTTTTAATGTTCATCAATGCTCCATTTGGTTGTTCTTAGAGCTTATGAAGATGTTTAGCGTTTCTATTTGTAGGAATAAATAGAAACACTAAACATCTTCTATAATAAAATTTCTCTACATCTAATTTTTAGATAAAGTTATACTAAAGACTTAATCTATTGATCTACTTAGTATAAAGTACTACAACATTCTCTTCTCACCAATCTACTATATCCCTCTAGTATCCTATAGAATGGGTATTATTTATCATTCAAAAAGGAGGCTCGATTTATATTTCATTACCAAATACACCTACTTATGTCTTTTTTTATACCTAAAAATTGGTTATTATTACTATCCTTATGCAGCCTAATTGGCTTATCTATTCCTAAAATGAATGCTGCTATCATTGTCACTCCTAAAGTGACTACAATACAAAATAAAGCAAAGTCTAATATTAAAAGGAATAGAATAAGGCAAGCAAATAAAAGAAATACCAAAAAATATCCCCCCAACCATTTACAAAAGCATGAAAAAGAGTTCTCTTGGGGTACCTTCATTTATCTATCAATTCTTGGTATTTCCCTAATATTAATTATTCTTGGAGCTATATTGAGTATACCTGCCTTATGGATTGTGCCAACAGTCGTGCTTTGTAGCATTGTCTTAGTGTATTTTATTACTTTACTCTCTCTAATTTAAATAGAGGTTATTACAAATGGGGTTGTAGGAAAGGTGACTAGTAGATTTTGGGGACTAATGCGGCGAAACGGAAACTAGTAGCCTTAGCCTGTCCCAACGGACGTAGGGGCTACTAAGTACCCTATAAAAAAGATAATTTCAATCTACCCTTCGTTACTTTTTCAGTTCATTTTTTTACTCTCTCAGCTACAGAAATACTAAACAACTTCTCTATTATGTCTTATTTTATACCTAAAAATTGGTTATTATTACTATCCTTGTGTAGCCTAATTGGCTTATCCATTCCTAAAATGAATGCAGCTATCATTGTCACCCCTAAAGTGACTACAATACAGAATAAAGCAAAGCATAAAATTAAAAGGAATAGAATAAAACAAGTAAATAAAAGAAATACCAAAAAATATCATCCTAATCATCTGCAAGACGATGAAAAAGGTTTCCCTTGGGGCACCTTCATTTGCCTATCTCTTATTGGCATCCTCTTAGGATTAATTATTCTTGGAGCTGTATTAGGCATACCTGCCTTATGGATTGTACCAACAGTCATACTTGGTAGTTTTATATTAGGATTAGCGATTATTTTAGTATTTGTAATTGGGTCTTTCTTTTAGAAAAAAAATACTAACAACGTATGAAAACATATTATGCCATAGGTCTGATGTCAGGTAGTTCACTAGATGGGCTAGATATTGCTTACTGCCAAATAGATTGGGAAAAAGATCAGGTGCACGATTGGAAAATTATTCAATCTGAAACACTTCCTTTTTCTGAAAAATGGCAAAATCGACTAAGTGGTCTACCGATGCAATCTGCTCTCATCTTTGCCAAGACAGACACCTATTTTGGTTATTATCTCGCAGAACTAATCCAGCAATTTATAGACAAGTACCAACCTCCTCAAATTGACTTTATTGCCTCTCATGGACATACTATATTTCATGAACCTGACAATAGAATCAGTATCCAAATTGGTAGTGGTGCGGCTATTGCTGCCCTGACAGGTATTACTACTATTACAGATTTTCGTACACAAGACATTGCCCTAGAGGGAGAAGGTGCCCCACTCGCTCCATTAGCCGATAAATATCTATTTGGAGGCTATGACTTTTATCTCAATATTGGTGGTATTGCTAATCTATCCGCGTTTTTAGATAACCAATGGTTGGCATTAGACACCAGTCCCGCCAATCAAGTATTAAACACACTCGCTCAGCTCAAAGGAAAAGATTTTGACGAAGGCGGACTTTGGGCTAGTCAAGGAGAAGTTCAAGAAGAGTTGTTGCGACAAGCAGCTCATTTTGAGTATTACGATTTACCTGCTCCCAAATCATTGGGAAATGCTTGGATTAGAAAACATATACTCCCTGTTTACCTTGCTTCAGAACATACCATTGAGGATAAGTTGGCGACTGCTTGCGAACACATTGCTATTGAATTAGCAAAAAGTATTAGTCGATTGTTGGCAAAAACAAACAGCAAACAGTCTGCTTTCAAAATGCTATTGTCAGGAGGAGGGATTTATAATGATTATCTAATCAAAACGATTTATGAATATTGCCAGCAGGTTGCTCCTATAGAGTTGATTATTCCATCTAATGAAATCATTGATTTTAAAGAAGCTGCCCTAATGGCATTGCTCGGAGTGCTGCGAATAGAAGGTATTCCTAATAGCCTAAAATCAGCTACTGGTGCTAAACGAGACACCGTCAATGGTGCCATTTATTGGGGGCAGTAGAGCATAGAAACAAAAAACCATTCAGTACAGTACTGAATGGTTTTTTTTAGAATTTATTTGTTCTTCATCTTTTAGCGGTTACGTCCATACTGTTCGTGACTAGAGACCCAATCCGAAGAAGAGATCGCTGAAGCCAACGAGATTTCTCCCGCCAAAACAACCCCTGCAATAATCTCTGCTAGTTTGTTTACTTTGTCCTTACCGACACATCCTAGCATCCCCAAGGACTCTTGTTGTGTTGCTAGACCTACACCACCACCATAAGTAGCTACAATCAATGACGGAATCGTAATAGAGAAATATAGATCGCCTTCTGGTGTCACCTCTGAATACACTAATCCAGCTGAAGATTCAGATACATTAGCCACATCTTGCCCTGTTGCAATAAACATCGCTGTAATAGCATTCGCAGAGTGCAATCCGTTATTATTGGCACCCGACATCATAGATCCAATATTAGAGACACCATAGTGATAAACTAATTGTTCTGGCTCTACACGCATGTGCTGCATCAATACATCGCGTTTGAAAGTAATTTCTGCCGTGACACGTTTTCCACGAGTACGCATGATGTTTACTTGTGAAGCTTTTTTGTCCGTCGCAAAATTCGACTCTAAATAGAAATGTTTAATTGGATAATCTCTGTAAGCTTCCATAATCCAACTACAAGCAGCAAAAGTCGCTCTTCCGACCATATTCTGACCAGCAGCATCTCCTGTTGAATAATTGAAACGTAAGTAAGCAAACTTATTGGATAAATAAGGATCTATATACTGTAAACGAGCGATACTAGAAGTTGCTTCTGCTTCTTCCGCTATTTTAGCAAAATTTTCTTTGATCCAATCTACAAAATCACGTGCTGCACGGGCATCTTCAAACACAAAAACAGGAGCTCTCTGCATGGCATCTCTAACTACAGTACACTTAGCACCTCCACTTAAGTTAACGACCTTCATTCCTCTATTGTATGAAGCAACTAATGTCCCTTCACTCGTAGCTAGAGGAATCAAAAATTCTCCTTGAGCATGTTCTCCATCTATTTTGATAGGCCCAGCAATCCCTAAAGGAATCTGAGCTACGCCAACAAAATGCTCACAGTTGCCCGCCAAAACATGTGGGTCAAACGAATATTGATTAGAATGCTTTAGTTCTACCCCTGTGTACTCCTTCACAAAATCCTGACGGGTTTTAATAGCACTTTCAGAGTAGTCATCTTTTTTGTCCCTTGGAATAGAAACACGATTAGTATCTTTACTAGACAAACCATCTTCTACTTCTAATGGCAATTCACCAAATGGCGTCGTTTCTACGATAATAGTTAGTTTGTGTTTGCCCTCACTCAAATGTGGCATATCACAATGCATTCTTACTGTCGTTTTAAGCGAAAAGTCTAGTGGACTCTCTGCTGTAACAGTTGTAGCTGCTAATGTACTTCCATCACCTAATATCAACTTGATTGAAGCCGTCGGAACAACTTTCCCTCCCACTATTACCGTTTTGATAGCGGTTAGTTGTGCATCACTTAATCTGTTTTTCACTTCAAATTGTACCCCTCCATCTACATTTTCTAGACTGTTGAAATTATACAATTGCTTTAGAATTAAACTAGGTATTTTCATCGAAAAAGATTTTGTTGAAAAGGAGTTCATGAAATAATTAAAACCCCTGTCATGGTAGAAAAATATTGCCTAATAGGTCTTATTAACTTTCGTATTGAAGTTAGGTCTTTATATCCAAAAAAGAAAAAGTGTATAAATCTATTTTTAGATTTATACACTTTTATTGAAACTACAGTATACTGTAAATCAGTGTTTTTATAGGCTACTTAAGGTTGTTGAACATGTCCCATAAATAAAATCCCACCTGTCTCCACTTCTCTTATCAAAACTAAAAAAGGACGGTTAAGCTCCACTGTACGAGCAATAGGAGGAGTACTAGTGACAAATATACCCACTGCTGTAGCGGCAGCAGCCTCTATCCCAGATTCAAAAAACTTAACAGCCGTATGATGCTGTACATCACTAATCTCTAAGTTACCAGGTCCCATTTTACTTAGATTGACCGCACTCGTAAAAGCATCTGTCATTCCTAGCTGTTGCAATGGAGATTTAACCGATAAAATGGTTTCAAAATCAAACTTGGGTAATTTTACTTTAAAATTCTGTCCAGGAAAATTAGGTACTGTCAATCCATTTAACCATCCATCCAGTTGACTACCTGTCATATTCTGAACAAAACTATTGATACCAATAGTTGTACTTTTGGGAAGAATAAAAGTAACGGCCGCTTTCTTATCTTTTAAGTACAGTTCCAATACTTCTGCTTGACTGTCTTCCATAAACCGAAGATTATTACAAGCGATTTCTTGTTCCATCATCTTGACATTAGTCATATTTCCGCTAGAAGTAGCAAAGGGAGTCAAAGTAGTCCTATTCGTATCAAAAGGATGTTCCCAATCTGCCGACAAATACAAGGCATTCACTAACACTGTTGCTGTATTAGATTGAATAAAACCTACTGGCAAAAAATCTTTAATCAACTGATTTGTCTCTTGTTCTACCCAATTATTGATCTGCTGACGAGCAGCAGTCGGCTGACTAAAATTAGTCGCTACTACAGGTGCTCCATAAGTATTGTTCATAGTGGTTTCGAAACTAGGTAAAAAGGAATAAGTCGAATTACGCCAAATTTTATTCAATATCTTGATCTGATTATTGGGACTGCTATTGATATTGTTTTCAATATTTGTTTTGGTCTGATTAAAGTCAGTATGAAAAGTATTGTTGTTCGCTCCAAACCCAAAAACAGATTGCATTTGTGTCGCTGTGTTTCCATCTGCTCCTGCATAAGTCATGGCTAATGCAGTCGAAATACTATAAGGAGACAAAATTTGGTTTTGATCCTCATCTACTACTTTCTTATAAATATCTAATGCAAAAGTGTTGTTACTATTGACCATTTGACTACTAGTCAAAGGAGGATCTGACGTCACTGGTGATTCAATAGGAAGTTCTGCTGCTTTTTCACAAGACACTAATCCCAATCCTAATAATACCGATGCTAATATAATTTTAGTCTTTTTCATGTTTTTTTATACTTTGAATAAGTTGAAGTTATTTAGTTAACGATACAAATATCTGATCTATTGAGATTAATGGCGAATACATTTCTTCATTTTTGTTTACAAAAATGAATAGCTTTTATCAGCAAAAACAGTACTTTGAAGTTATTTTTGTTTACAAAAAAGCCTTTTGAGCTAAATGTTAACTCAAAAGGCTTTTAATTAGTGGTTAGTATTCGTTTCTAGAACATTCCTCCACTAGTATTCAAGGTCTCCCCTGTGATGTAACTAGACATATCCGAAGCCAAAAAGACAGCTACCTTAGCAATCTCTTCTGTATTCCCCAAACGCTTTAATGCTGTAGATTGTACCATAGCATCTTTCAGTTTTTCATCCAGCTTATCAGTCATCTCTGTAGCTATAAAACCAGGAGCAATAGCATTGCAGCGAATGTTCCTAGAACCTACTTCTTGTGCTATTGATTTGGTAAAACCAATCATACCTGATTTGGAAGCAGCATAATTTGCTTGACCAGCATTACCTTTAAGTCCCACAATAGAAGATACATTAATAATAGAACCTCCTCTTGCCTTTAGCATTGGACGCATGATCGCTTTCGTAAAATTGAAAATTGATTTCAAGTTATTATTCATCACATCATCCCAATTTGCTTCTGTCATTCGCATCAATAAGTTATCTCTAGTAATACCTGCATTATTGACAAGGATATCAATAGTCTCAAAATCCTGTAATACTTGTTTGACTACTTCTTGTGTTTGTTCGAAAGAGCTAGCATCTGAAGCATATGCTTTCACGGTTACTCCATGAGCAGCAGCTTCGTTCGCTATAGCAGTAGCTTGTTCGGCAGAAGAACGATAAGTAAAAGCAACATGTGCTCCATGCTCTGCAAACAATTTCACCATTGTTGCTCCTATTCCTCTAGAACCACCTGTGATAAGTGCTACTTTGTTTTGTAATAATTTCATTATTGATTGATTGATTGATTAATATTTTAGATTTATCCCTACCTTTTGATAGGTAAACCAAATAAAGAACAATATTAGACAAAAAGCATAACTTGGCAAAGAAAAGCCATTAAGGTTTTAACTCTAGTCTTAAAATTAAATCATTGTTTAACCTTCTAACAATCATAGTGTTCGATCATTACAGTTGACTGTAATAGTATCATTATTAATACAATAGGACATAAAAAGAGAAACTTTAGACATTATCATCCTTGTAGTTATATGGAAGTGAGTAAGCATTTCTTTAATTGAGGAAATAAACACGAAGGCTCGGATCCCCCGAAAGACAGCTGTTTGGTGAACACCTACTCTCAAGTACCATTCTTGGGTTACATAGCCATAGCTATGAATTCGAGTAGTGACAAACTCCATCAGGAAAAAATGTTTCTATTCTCTACACCCAACCTGTTGTGACAATGTCTTTTATCAAATTGTTGATTCCTTTACTTTAAAGTAAAGATTTCGCCTGCCTCTTATTATCTTTGCAAAAAACAACACCTATTATGAAATTAAATACACCTGTGTCTGTTGTCGATATTGCGACACAAATCAATGCTAAAATAATTGGTGACGCTTCTGTCAAAGTATTGCACCTAAGTGAGATACATAAGGTAACCGAAGGCAGTCTTCTATTTGTAGACAACAAAAAATATTACACCCGTGCTATTTACTCTTCTGCTGTGGCTATTATTGTCAATGAAGAAGTAGAATGTCCTGAAGGAAAAGCACTCTTAGTTGTTGAAAAACCTTTTGAGGCTTATAATCAACTCGCACTACACTATAGCCCCTTTATTGCTCTTAGTGCTTCTGTTAGTCCATCTGCTCGAATTGGCAAAAATACAACCTTAGAGCCTGGAGTAGTCGTCGGTAATGAAGTAACGATAGGTGACAACTGTCTCATAAGAGCCAATACTGTTTTGTTAGATAATACAAAAATTGGGAACAATGTCATTATCCACCCTAATACGACTGTTGGAAGTGATGCTTTTTATATGAGCAAACAGGCAAATAAAGAGTATACCCGTTGGCATTCTATTGGACGAGTTATCATAGAGGATGATGTAGAAATTGGTGCAGGCTGTACTATTGACAAAGGTGTTTCTGGTGATACCATTATTGGAGAAGGAACTAAAATAGATAATCAAGTTCATATTGGACATGGAGTCGAAATTGGTAGACATTGTCTTATGGCTGCTCAAATCGGAATTGCTGGCAAAACGATTATTCAAGACTATGTTACTATTTATGGTCAGGTCGGAATTTCCAAATCATTGGTGGTGGGAGAAGGAGCCATCCTTCTAGCCAAAACAGGTGTACACAAATCTATTCCAGGAGCAGGAAAACAGTATATTGGTATTCCAGCAGGAGAAGCTACTACCAAATTTAGAGAGATGGCTTCTGTCAAACAACTTCCTGATTTTTATAGAAAAGTAAATGAAATCCATGCGGCTCTATTTAAAGCCAAAAACAAAGAATAACAGCACTTCCAAAGCCCCATTCCCTTGAATTATTTATAAATGATTGTAATCCAATCTATTTTTTGGCAAACATTTTGAATATTTGTATATTCAGATAATATACAATATCCCTAAAGGGAAAACTTCTTTGATTGAAAGTCTGTATTCAGCAGGACTTCTCTAAACAATAAAAACTATATCAACAATGAAAAGATTAACTAGTGGTGTATTTATGCTCGCAGTAGCATTAATGTTTGTAGTCAGCAATTCTTTATCTGCACAGGTTTCTGTTGCTGGAAAAGATTGTATCGGTGTATGGAAAACAGTAGATGACGAAACAGGTCGTACAAAATCACACGTAGAAATTTATAAAAAAGGAAATAACTATCACGCTAAAATTATCAAACTATTGGATCCTCAAAGTTTGAAAGACAGTGGTAAGAAAACGTTTGAAGAGATCACTTGTGATAAATGTCCAGAAGGAAGAGGTAAAAATGGCAAAATGATTGGTACTGAAATCATCTGGGACATGGGCAAAGAATCTGACAAATGGGCCGGAGGAAAGATCATGGATCCTAAAAAAGGAAAGATCTATACTTGTACTATGTGGATGGACGATGCTGATAGCAAGGGAAATACACTAAAAGTACGTGGTTGGGTTGGATTCCTATATCGTACTCAGACTTGGTACCGTGTAAAATAATGCGAGCAAGAATATTATAAAAATACCCCTTTAACAGACAAGCTGTTAAAGGGGTATTTTTATTAGATAGGGCTGTTTAGAAATACTCTTAGATTTTCACCACTTTTTCCTGCCATATTTTATTAGACTGCTGTATTCGTATGATATAGATTCCAGCAGGATATTCCTTCATATCAAGGGGCAAAACACTCCCTCCTTCTATTTGCTGTTGTATTATTACTCTTCCTTGCCAATCAATAACCCTAACATTCAACTCCCCTTTTATTGTTTCTGTCCCTATCCACAACATGCTAGAGACAGGATTAGGTTTTACCTCAAGAGGTTCGATTGCCAATTGTTCTACACCAGTCCCTATACTAAGGACAATCGGACGAGTATACAGCTCAAAGCCACGTATATCATAAATTAGCGGCATTATTGTATTTTTAATGGTGACCGTATAGCTCCCTGCATCTATCGCCTGAAAATTAGCAATGGTATACTCATTCACTCCAAATGTACTGTCTATTAATACGCCATTATGGTACCAATAATAAACGTTGGTACTGACGGTGTCATCGATTCCTAAATCAATCGTATAACTACTACCTCGTGAGATAGCGTATGTTTGAGCACTACCGACACTGTCTTGATTCGTCAGATATTGTGTAGGAAAGATTCTTGCGATAAAATTACGTGCTAACATCGTATCTATAATTGGCAATATATTCTCAAAAGTATATTGATTGCCTGCTATACTCAAATACTGAAGTCCAGGACTATAATCAAATGACCCAATAGCCCCTTCTAATCGATTATTCCGCAAATCTAATGTCCTTAGATTGACTAGGTTAGATAAAACTGCCACCGTACCCGTTAAATCATTATCTCCCAAATACAAAGAAATCAATCGTGTAGAATTTGCGAAACTAGGCAAAGTGCCAACCAAGCTATTATCAGACAAATTACAATAAGTCAATTGTGGTAAATTACCAAAATTAGGAATGTTCCCAGTCAATTGATTATCATCTAGGCTCAATTGAACAAGCTGAGGGATGCTTCCAAAATCTGGAATACCTCCTGTTAGTTGATTATTACCCAAGTATAAATTCTGTAAATTATATAGTTTATTAAAATTGGGTATCGCTCCTTTCAGCTGATTATAACTCAGATTTAGACTGGTTAGACGAATCATATGATTAAAATCTGGGATAGTATCTGATAGAAGATTTCGCCCCAGATGCAAATGAATAATTTCTGGCAAATTTAGATCAGGCAGTGTCCCTACCAAATTTTGTTGATAAAGATGGACCTCATAGACTCGTCCGTCAGCATTTAAAATTACTCCTCTCCAATTATTCATTGGTTGTGACAGTACCCATGGGTTAAACCAGTTCGCTCCATCAGTGGCGTTGTAGAGATTTACTAATGCTAAAGAATCTGTTTGTCTATTCTGTTGTGCCTGCATGTTCTGTTGCCAGAATAGCAATACAAATAAAAATACAATTGTTTTCATGGTGTTTTTTTTTGATCTGTAAAAAATGGTGTGTCATCAAATAAAGAGACAGGCGACTTGTTATCCTCCTATGGTGGTAGTCTCTCTATTTTGGTACTTACAAGGTAAAACACCTCCTTTTCTTTATCAAAAACACTATTTGTATTACTCCTTGTTACTATAAATCCAAAAGCTATTTCACAAAACATTTACAGTATAAAAACCCCAATATTTTAGCTTATTTTTTAGTCACAAAAAATGCAGTCCCCCAAGATGAACAAATGCATTAGTTAACATCTCCTTATTAATATAATATTTTAGAGGGCTAGTAGATTGTCTTTAGTTTAGGTAAATAATCAAATTCGGGGGTTTTCAAATGAACAGCTTCTAAACCCAAATAACTCAAATCAGGAATCTTACTAAAATTTGGGATACTCTTAAGTCCACCATTATAATCTAATGCTAAAGTCTCTAGTTTAGGAAGGTTGCTAAAATCTGGGACTGCTCCACCTACTCCACTACTATTCAACATCAATGTTCTTAGTTGAGGAAGATTACTAAAATCTGGGATAGCTCCACCTAAAGAATTAACTCCCAAATCTAAGTACTCTAACTTAGGTACATTCTGAAAATCAGGTATTCCTCCTTCTAATTCATTAAAACTTAAATCTAAATGTGCTAACTTAGGTAGTTTTTCAAAATCAGGTACTTTCCCTTCTAAATCATTAGAACTTAGATCCAATGTGATCAATTCTTGTAATCGAAAGCTGGGAATTTGACCATTTAATTCATTTTTACTCAGATCTAAATATTCTAGTTTAGAAGAAAACTTAAATGCAATCATCTCACCGCTCAATTTATTGCTACTTAAGTCAAGTTTTTTTATTTTTTTTAGTGATCCTAATTCAGGGAGATTTCCTTCCAAATTATTTTTACTCAAATCTAAAACTACCAATTCAGGAAAGTCCAATTCGGGGATTTGCCCCTGCAATTTATGATCCTTCAAGATCAATTCTGTTACTCTACCTTCACTATTTACACTTACTCCTTCCCATTGTGCCATTGGTTTTGTCAAATCCCAACTAATTTGACATAAGCTCGCCCCATTTTTTGAATAGTACAACATCAGTAAGGCTAATGAATCTTTATTTGGCGTTCGATTGTTGAATTCGAGATTTGAATAGTCTAAAGCATTTCCGCCTAATTCAATTGATTCTAAATTGGATAAATGACTAAAGTCAGGAATCTCCCCTGCAAATCCATTATCACTCAAACTGATTTTTTTTAAATCTGGCAAAGTAGTTAATTCTGGAAGATCTCCTTCCAAATTATTTTTACTTAAATCCAAGACCTTCAATTCTGAAAAGTCTAACTTAGGTAGTTTACCCTGCAATTTATTGTTACGTAAATGTAATTCGGTTACTCTTCCGTAATTATCTGTAATTACCCCTCCCCATGATGTTATAGGCTTATTCAAGTCCCAGATTCGACTCCAATTTTCACCACTCGTAGCCTTGTATAGTAACATTAATCCTAGAGAATCTTGGTTAATCTCTATTTTATCAATAGTTATATCTTTTTTTTGACGGATATAGAATAAAGAAACGCCTATAAAAATACTAAATAGGAGAATAAAAATATTTCTTTTCATTTGACTTATTTAAAGCGAATAAATGGTTAAGAGGTAACCTCATAACAACTCATTCTATCAGTTAAGAGACTACTTAAAAGTTAACTTCAAGCTACAAATGCCTGATTTAGAATTCAATTCATTTTAGTTAAAATCGTTGATTTCTAAGAAAAAAATCTTAGAAATGATCTAAACAAAAATGAATCATAATTTCAAATATCGATTCAAAGATATGTTTTTACTAAAAAGTAATAATAATCTTATCCTACCCCATGAGTATTTGGTTCTTTGACCATATTTTCTGGTAGATTAACAGATCTCGTCGCTGTTTTTAGGTAAAAACTACTACAAAAACAGCAAAAGAAATATCTTTGTCAAATGAAGTTACTACTACTAATAGGACTATGGATAGGTGTTATGTCTACTACACTCGCACAAATTCAGAAAGTCTGTATTCAGTCCATTGAAATCACAGGGCACAAAAAGACCAAAACACAATTGATTCGAAACGAATTAAGTTTGTCTGAAGGTGATTCTATTCTACTAGCAGACTTGATGCCTACCATAGAGCAAAACAAACGCTATTTATTCAATACAGGACTCTTTTTATCAATACAGATTAAGATTTCCAAATGGGAAGGCAGCAGTGTCTATCTCCAAATCATACTGACAGAAGCTTGGTATATCATTCCCATTCCGCAGTTCGAACTCGCTGACAGAAATTTTAATGTCTGGTGGGTGCAGCAAAATAGAGATTTGAGGCGAGCCAATATTGGGTTATGGTTTTTCTGGAGAAATTTAACCGGTTATAATGACCTCCTAAAAGCTGTTGTTCAGTTTGGTTATACCCGTAAGTTTGAATTAGACTATTTTCTACCTCCTATGGGACGTAAACGCAAGTTTGGTTTTTTGATCAACTCGCTCTACTCTGATAATCGGGAAATCAACTACACGACACTTAATAATGATCCTGTTTTTTTCAATGACTTTGAAAGCCCTGTACGTCAATTTCAACGGTTGCGATTTCGCCTCAAAGGATATTATCGACGTACGCTCACCGAAAACCACCAACTAGGGTTGACTTTTTTACAGCTAAATATTAGCGATTCTATTCGTCTACGGAATCCTGATTTTTTTTTAGCAAACAGAAAAATTCAGCGGTCCTTTAGTTTGACCTACAGTTATGCTCTAGACAAACGAGACAATCAAATCTATGCCCTTAGTGGATATGCCCTATATGGTCGTATAGCCAAAAAAGGATTGGGAGTATTCAATGATGCCAATCAATTTTCTATCTATGCCAACATGAGCTACCACCTCCCCATTCTGAAATGGTTATATGCTGCGGCAAGACTCAAAGGTAGGTACCATATTTTGAGGCAAAAAATACCCTACTACGATAATCGAGCCCTAGGGTATTATGAAGATTTTTTGAGAGGATATCAATACTATGCCATTGATGGACAGGATTTTCTGATGCTACAGATGGATATTAATTTTAAAGTCTTTGAATTTGAGATTCCACTCTTCAAAAAAGCTCCTATTGCCTATCTCCAATCATTGCCTATCAAGCTGCATTTGCGTTATCATTTTGACTGGGGGTATGTATGGGATCGGTTCTACGCTAGAGGTAATGGGCTTGCCAATACAGATTTGATTGGTACGGGGATAGGTTTGGATATAATTTTGTATAATTATAATGTTATCTTCCAAATAGAGTATTCCATCAATAAAAGTGGTGAAAATGGCTTATATTTGCGTTACAAATTCCATTTCTAGAGCTTCTTAACTTCCTTTCCTTTGAAAATTGCCATCTACAGCCGCCTACTCAAACCCAGACATGTTGCTATTGTACAACAGTTGTTTGATTTACTACTTGCACGAGACGCGGAATTATTCATTTTTGAAGAGTATTTCAAAACTTTCCAAAACAGAATAACACTAAATTGTCCGATTACATTTTTCAATAATTATCATGATTTCAAATCGCACCAAATTGACTACTGCATCACATTGGGTGGTGATGGAACGATATTAGACGCCGTTACTATTGTTCGTGATACCAATGTACCTATTATGGGTATCAATCTGGGAAGATTAGGTTTTTTGGCAATGATAGAACAATCTCGTTTGGAACTAGCCATCGAATCCCTTTACAACAACAGTTTTGTTATTGATCCTCGAAATCTGCTCTATCTAGAATCCTCAGAACCTATTTTTGAAGATAACAATATTGCCCTCAATGATTTTACTATACTAAAGCGAGATACTTCCTCGATGGTTATTATTCATACTTATGTCAATGGTGAATTTCTAAATTCCTATTGGGCAGATGGGATTATTGTTGCTACCCCTACTGGGTCTACAGGATATTCTCTTAGTTGTGGAGGTCCCATTATTTCCCCCAAATCAGGTAACTTTATTATTACTCCTGTTGCACCACACAATCTCAATGTACGTCCAATTGTACTTTCGGACAATGCCGTTATTTCTTTTGAAGTAGAAGGAAGAGCCAAAAATTTCCTTTGTACGCTAGATTCTAGATATCGTACGATCAACTCTCACTTTCAGTTAGCAGTACGAAAGGCAGATTTTCAGACTAAACTAGTCCGACTAACCGACCGAAATTTCTTGTATATGATTCGAGAAAAACTAAAATGGGGGATTGATGCTCGTAATTAATCATCCAACTGTAGGTACGGTCACACTCAAAAAAAATGCTCGTGCCAAACGTATTATTCTCAAAGTGAAACCACAAAAAGGCATTTGGGTAACACTACCTCAGCGTGCCTCTTATGATGCAGGCAAAAAAATGGTAGAACAACATATAGAGTGGATATTGAGCCAACAAGCCAAATATGCAGATCAAGCCTGTTTTTTCCAGATAGGAACCATACTCCACCTACGAGACAAAACACTAGAAATATGTGCTGCCAGCGATAGTAAAAGTAGTATTCATTTGGGCCACAACTATTTTCAATTTTATATCCCATCGGAATGGCAACTTGACGTAGATAAACAAACCTATATTAGGGACAATATTATCGAAATACTACGTGCAGAAGCAAAAGACTATCTAATACCCCGCACTAGAACACTGGCTGCTCAAAAAAATATTGTAATCAATAAAGTGACTATCAAAAATATGCGAACACGTTGGGGAAGCTGCTCTAGCAAAAGTAACATCAATCTTTCGCTCTTCCTAATGCTCCTTTCTGACGAATTGATTGATTATGTCATTTGGCATGAATTGGCTCATATCAAACATAAAAACCATAGTGCTGCTTTTTGGGGACACCTAGAACACTTACTTCCCAATAGCAAAGTATGGGATAAACAAATGCGAAGCATTCAGATTCCTTTTTAGAGTTCTAGGATTTTTTTGAGTTTAATAGAAGGGTAATATCGAAGTACTGTATATATAAGGAATAACAATAAAGTAAAAATACCTACTCCTAGAGCTGTTGAAAGTATATTTATATAATAGCTACTCCAACTCCATCCACTTGGAATAAAATCTGGGTTAGAAGAAAGAATCATATTAGTTTGTTCATAAGAAATTGTCCATACAATGCCACTATAATCAATAGAAGTATTCTTAGTTACTGCTACCAAAAAATTCATTTGTAAATGCAATGCAATCAAGCAAGAAGCAACTAGATTCTCCCGTACCAGTCGAATCCAAAAAAGCTGCATGGGAGCGATAATTAGTACCTTATCAAAAATCAATCTATTAACACCAAACCAATCATCAAATCTTTGGCGAAATAATATATTTCTCAAATCACTTGTCATGGTTTCGTACCAAGCAAATCCATTCATCAAACTCAAAAGAGCTAACCACAGATTGCACCATACTACAAATTGTAACACTTGTTTCTTGTCCTTATGAAAAGGTAATACAAGTATTGCGATCAGTATACACCAACTATAAGCAAAATAAAAGTCAGGGAAAATAGAGCTTATGTCCATAAACTAATTCTATACCTCTAATGCTTTCGCTAAATCAGCAATTAAGTCATCTATATCTTCTATTCCTACACTCAAACGAATTAAAGAATCGGTTAAACCTACTGCTAGGCGTTGTTTTCTTGGAATAGAGGCATGAGTCATCGTTGCAGGGTGTCCAATCAAGGACTCCACTCCTCCTAGCGATTCTGCTAAAGTAAAATAATGCGTATTTTCTAAGACTTTTCTAGCTGCCTCAACGGTATCTGTATGAAGTGAGAACGATAACATAGCACCAAAGTCTCGCATCTGTTTTTTAGCAACAAGATGTCCAGGGTGTGATTCCAATCCTGGGTAATAAATTTTATTGACCTTGGGATGATATTTCAGAAAATTAGCAACTGCCTTAGCATTTTCGCAAGCACGCTGCATACGCAGATGTAGTGTTTTGATCCCTCTCAGAACTAAAAAGCAATCTTGTGGTCCAGGTACAGCACCACCTGCATTCTGAATGAAGTATAATTCCTTCGCATAAGCCTCCTCTTTACAAATAATAGCTCCGTGAATCACATCAGAGTGTCCTCCTAAATATTTGGTAGCAGAGTGCATGACTACATCCGCTCCTAAGTCAAGTGGCGTTTGTAAGTAAGGAGATGCAAAAGTATTATCGATGACTGTTCGTACTTTATTTTTTTTAGCAATCTGACAGACTGCTTCTATATCAATAATATTCAACATTGGATTAGTAGGCGTTTCTATCCAAATCATTTTTGTACGCTTATTGATATATCGCTGGATGTTGGCAGGTTCTTGCATGTCTACAAAGTGTACCTTGATACCAAATCGAGTCCAGACCTGTGTCAGCAAACGATAGGTCCCCCCATACAAATCATTGGTAGAAATGATTTCATCTCCTGATTTCAACGTTTGACAGACTGCATTGATCGCCGCTAAACCACTACCAAAACAAATCGCTTTTGCTCCATTTTCGAGTGCCGCCAAATTTGCTTCAAGAGCAGACCGAGTAGGATTTTGGCTACGAGCATATTCAAACCCCTTGTGCTTTCCCATCGACTCCTGTACATAAGTAGATGTCTGATAAATCGGGGTCATAATGGCTCCAGTAGCACTATCTGGTTCTATGCCAGCATGAATAACTTTTGTTCCAAACTTCATTTGTGTTAGCGTCTAATTTTCATCAAAATATAACTGTGTTATAAAGCCATTTCGCATTCGTGGTTCTATCCAAGTAGATTTAGGTGGTAAGGTATCCCCTTCGTCTGAAATTTTCATTAGATCCTCTAGTGCCACAGGATAGAGGTTAAAAGCCAATTCTGCTTTATGCTCTCTAATTTTTCGTTCTAAAGCACCTCCCCCCTTAGGGCCTTCAATGTACTTGATATTTGGTTCTGTCCGTACATCTGCTATTCCTAAAATCCCCCTTAGGACATATTCATTCAAGAAATGGACATCCAATGATTTATTAGTGGGTTCACTGCTTTTAGGCAAATGAGTCGCTCTAAGGGTCAATTTATACCATTGTTTCCCTATCACCATCCCCATCTGATGTTTCGTAATAGGTTTGTAAACAGTGGGGGTTTCTTCTATTGTATAAAACGCTTCTAGTTTTGACAAAAATTCATCTTTTACGATCCCTTTTGCATCTACAATCAATCTATTATAGTTGTGTATTTCTATTTCTGAAGCAGGGAAATAAGCGACCATCATACTGCTGTAAGCAGCACTTATTGTTTTATCTGGATCATTCTTGTATTTTTCATATAGAATTTCCGAAGTTTTGACTCGATGATGCCCATCACAAATATAGCTTTCTAGTACGTGTTCCGCAAAAGCCTTTTGTATCGTTTCGATCTGGATAGGCTCTTCGATCTGCCAAAAAATATGCTCCTCTTCCTGAAAAGGGATCACAAAAGTAGGTTTAGTCGACGAGGTAATTCGATTCAATAATGCATCTATTTCCAACACATTAGGATAAGTTAGCAATACCGGTTTGATCATTGCATTTCTTTCCTCAAAAAGTCGCATCATTTTCAACTCCTTTGCTGCTAAAGTATTTTCATGCTTCTTGATCTTACCATCTAAAGAATCTAGCACACTTGCCCCTGCTATGATCCCTGTATGACTACGATGTGTCCGTTTGACCCGATATATATAAAGAGCTTCTTTTTCGATTTGTTCATAAATCCCATCGCTTAAATACAGCGGGAATTTACGTTTGGCAGTACCATAAAAATTATCAAAAGAAATAATATCACTCAAGTCTGCTAATGCCGCACGAAAGGGTGTAATCATTGCCATAGTACACAAGTATTGGTTATTGATTTGCTAACACACACAATATAACAACTTTGTCTTTTTTTTCGCTAACAATAAGCATTATTAGCCAATGAAGTTGTTTAAAAAGCTGCTTCCTGTCTAAAAACTAGGAAATAATCGCTCAAGACGATATTGCTCTTCTTTCTGAAGTGGATTACCTCCCAGATACAAGATCTCTAAAAGTGGCAATTGCAATAAATCTTCTGGTATCTTATCAAACTGATTATCATTTAGACTCAATACTTTTAACTTCTTCAGCTGAAGTAGCCCTTTGGGCAACGTCTTTAAATCATTTCCGGCAAGATTCAATTTTTCTAGATTCTTGTAAATACTTAGGTCTTTAGGGATAAGTGTCCCATAAGTATTATTAAATTTCAATTCTCTAAAAGAACTAGGATCTGAACCTGTCGTAATTAACTGTTCTTTATCTCGAGGATAATTCAGCTCAATCCTACAATAAAACAAATTCGATCTTAGTTCCTCTTCTTCTTCAGGCGACAACAGCAATAAATTATAGTTTCCTACTAATGCTTTTAATTGTTTCATCTCAGAAAGTTCATCAGGTAATTTTTCTACTAAATTAGAGCTAAAATCTAAAGACTCTAATCCTGCTAAGTTTACTATTTCTTTAGGAATTTTAGATATTTGATTACTTCTGACATTTATTTTATTAAGTGCTTTCAATTTTGTTATTTCGATTGGAAACTCTACCAAATGATTGTACTCCATATTCAATTCCTTCAGGTCTGTCAATTGATTAAATCCTTTAGGTAGAGTAGTGATGTGATTGTTAGCAGCTATAATTAATGTTGATAATTTTTCTAAATCTACTATACTAGGAGGCAATTGTTTCAATTGATTACGCCCGATATCCAAATAAGTCAATTCAGATAGATTTCCTAAAGTCTCAGGTAACTTAGTCAGGAGTGTATTATTAATTTTTAGATACTCTAACTTTTGAAGTTTTCCCAAATCATCTGATAAGCGTTCCAATTTTACACTGTTAATGGTTAGGGATTTTAAATTAGGTAAATCAAAAATACCTGAAGGCAATTCTTTCCAATCACCTTCTCTAATGGTAAGCTTTTCGAGATTCTTAAACCTCCTAATCTTATCGATCTCTTCATCTACACGATAGGCAGACAATACCAAATGATAGACTAGCTCAGGATTAGCTAATCCTTCTTCTATACTAGTATAGCGAACTTGCCTGGGAAACTGTACTTCTATCGAATCCCTCAGTAGGTAACCCGCCTGAATCCCAGATCCAACTAATTTAGGATTATTATCTTGATTCAGAGTAGAAGGAAGCCTCTTAAGATCAGTTTTAAAAAGGCTAAGAAATCTAAGCTTATTCAAACTTCCTATACTATTTGGTAATTCTGTGATTGGATTACTTGACAAGAGAAGCTCTTCCAATTCGGTTAATTCTCCAATTTCAGGAGGTAATTTTTGTAAGTTATTACCTGCTAGCACGAGTTCTTTTAACGTTCTTATTTTTTCTATACGCTCTGGAATTTCAGTTAATTGATTCTCCATTAAATTCAACTGCTCAAGATTTTCTAAATCATTTATTGCACTAGGATAATTAGAAAATTTATTATAACTCAAATCTAGCTTTTTAAGCTTATTTAAGCGGCCTAAAGCCATTGGCAAAATAGTTAACTCATTAGAGCTTAAATCTAATTCTTCTAGGTTAGCTAATTCTCCAATACGCTCAGAAATCTGATTCATTTTACCCCCTCCCAATTTCAATTCTTTTAATGAGGTAATATCAAAAATAGCCGCAGGAATGGTAGGAAATAAACTATAATAAACATGTAATGTCTTCAAGTTAGGTAATTCTTTCAATACCTCTAAGTCTTTCATTTGCTGATTACCTGACAAATACAGTCCTTCTAATTTTTTCAACTGTTTGAAACTGCTTGGCAATTGCTCTGAACCAGTTTGGTTAATATGAAGTTCTATCAAATTGGAAAGTTCGCCAATACAACTCGGGATAGTATCTAGTTCATAAATTCTTAGTTTTCGTAGATTATATAGTGAGCAAAGCATATTAGCGGTAGTGTCCAATCTTCTCAAATTCAATTGGTATACTAGTTCAGGATTTCCCAGGGCTTTTTTCAATGAATAAAAAGAAAGCTCACTATGATTAATAGTGCAGTTTGGCATTAGTTGTTGTAGTTCTTTTACCTCTGCAGATGGAATCACTGATGAATAGATATCTATTTTTCGTAGTTTGGGGAGACTACAAATACTACGAGGTAAGGTCATCAAGGGCGTTTCTCTCAGCTCTATTTTTTTCAAATTAATTAACTTGCCTAATTCGTTGGGTAGCAAAATCAGTGGGTTGTGTGATAGACTGACTTCTTCTAACTTGGTTAAGTCACCAATAGATGCAGGGATTGTCTTTAAAGCACTTTGCTCTATATTCAAAACTGTCAAGTTTTCCAAACTAGACCAGCTTGAAGGTAAATCAGTAATAGGAGCATTCAGTAGTAAAGTTTCTAGTTTTTTGAGCTTGCCAAAACTAGTTGGTAATTGTTTAAAATCACCTTTGAGCTCTAAATATTTCAATACAGGTAACGCTGCAATCCCTTTTGGAAAAGAATTGATGTAAGTCAACGTCAATACTTCTAAAGAAGTTAATGGGCTAAAATCAAAAACTAGATTCGTAAAATTTCCAGAAAGGTTAAGACATTTTAGCTTAGTCAATTGGATTAAGTTCGATGGAATAAATTCCAAGGCACTATTTCTAACCAATAGTGTTTCTAGCTGTACCAAATCACCTATACGACTAGGCAATTTGATCATCGTATTACCTGACAAATCAAGATACTTTAACCCAGTCATTTGACCTATTTTTTCTGGTATACTGTTGATTCCGTTATGACTTAAATCCAAGTATTCTAAAGCTGGTAATTGACTTAGATCAACAGGAAAAACACCTAATTTAGTATGATTCAAAATTAATTTTTTCAGCCTCTTCATCTGAATAACTTCGGCAGGAATTTCTTCCAGAGTGACTCCTGTAATAATAAGTTCTTCTAAGTTGTTGAATTGCTGTAGATAGCTACTAATATCGTTACGAAAAAAGTCATTTTTACTCCCTATATCTGTTCCAATCTTCAATTTATAAACCAATGCCGGTTTTTCTTCCTTTTCATAAACACCTACATTAAATACCTCTCGTCGTATTCCCATAATGGTACAATTGGGTAGCATTTTTTGCCATTTAGCAACCTCTACTGCTGATAGATGTGTTGCTCTACAATCTAACGACTTTAACTGCGAGAGTGCCTGTATACTTACAGGAAGTTTTTCAATATAATTATCGGATATATACAGCCCTTTCAAGGTAGTTATCCGACCAATTTCCTTCGGTATTTCTCGAATATAGTTATCAGAAAAATTCAACCATTTCAAGGCATTCAGTTTTGTTATAGTAGTAGAAATTTCCTCTAGCTGATTTCCTTGCAAACGTAATGTTCTTAACTTAGGGAAGTTCGTCCATTTAGGCTCTATTTTTTTCAATTCATTTTGGGACAAATCTAAATGCTCCAGTGCTTTTAGAGTTACACAAGCATTTGAAAACACCTCTATTTCATTTTCACTGAGATACAAATTTTTCAATTCAACTAAACCTACATTTCCATTCAAAAACTGCTTCAATTTATTCGCCTGAAGATACAAGGATTCTAAGCTAGTACACTGCCCTAAGCTTTGAGGTAGTATGGTCAATTGATTATTGTTGAGATAAAGAAACTTCAACCGCTGGAGTGTACTAATTTCAGTAGGCAATATGGTCAGTCTATTATAGGACAAATCTAAACTCTCCAAATTTATCATCTGAAAAATTTCTGGTGGAAATTCCTCTAAAGACCGATCAGAAAGCGAAAGTTGATAAACCTCTGTTGGATTCTCTAAAGCCTCTTCTATAGAGGTATATATTTTATCTTTTTGCCCCCATACCAATAGAGGAAAAAACATGATCAAAAAGAATACTAATTTCATTCAATGATGTAGTTTAGGGTTTGAAGTCGGTTTTGTAAAAAAATGAAAGAGCTAGTATGAACTAAACTATTCTGCTGTATAAAAAAGTTCTTTACCTTCTTTATTGATATACCCATGCCCAGGAATAAAAGCATATCCTCCACGAAATGTGGGACAGATAAAGTCATTATAATCAATTAACTGTCCCCAATAAAAATTATACTTAGGTTGTATCACCCATTCACCTCTGCGATTAATAAAACCAAGCTTTCCATCTTGGTTCGTGGCAGGAGCTACCCCTTCTGAGAAATAGCCTGCAAATACAATATCGCCTGATAATTCAAGCATCGTCTCGCCCTTTTCATTCTTATACAAAAAATAGGTATTACTCTCTATTACATTAGTGTATTTTTCCGTTTCTTCAGTCACCTCTTTTTGCATAACTACATGTGTTACTAAAGGTACCCATTTTTTATCATCTTGGTTAGATGTCATCATGGTATAAATATTAAAAAAATTGGCATTTTTTCTACTTCTCCTACTAGAATAGTAATCTTGTTTAGGTATGGATTTCCATTTTTTCAATATTTCTTCAGACCAAGGAATTACTTTAGTCGTAGGTCTGTTCCAACTTTTATCTAGTTGAAGTCCCTTTTCTTTAGTATAAATATGCCTTTCTCCACTATTATTAGAAAAACAAAATAATTTCCCTTCAGCCCCTTTCAAAATTCGACCATACTGAAAAGAGACCATACTATCCCCCACACTGACAGGCTGAGGAATCAGGGTGTCCCCCATACGATTGATGAGGTAAGATCCCCCTTCTCTATAATCTCTAACGATGAATTCCTCTTGACTAAAAAAATCAAGATTGATTGGTTCCATAGTCATAGTAAATTGATCTCCTTGTAGTGTTGTAGATTCTTCTCCCAAGCCCAAAGAATCAGAAAAGCTATAATGCATTTCGTAATCTGTTACGGGTTGCCATCCATACCAATTGGCACTCAACTGGTATAACCCTCGTACCCCAAAGCCGTCTAACCGAACGGCCTTCTCTGTATTCGGGTAATATTGCGTGGGTACCCTAAACTGTACTTCTTCTTCTAGGTTTTTGGCAACAAAATGAGCGATTTCTTTATTGTCATCTGCTATGTAATAAATGAGTAAATCATCTGCAAGTCCTACAAAGACATTTCCTGCATTAGTATACTTAAACTCTTTCACTAATTTGCCAGCCCTATTTCGAATTCGATATCGTTTGCCATATCGAAACCACGCCAAATCATCTTCCCCTATGAATGTGACATAATCATGTGCCTTTTCTGTGAACAAAAGCTTTCCTGCCTTATCATAATAATCATTTTGCAAACAATGATCTCGAACAGATTCATAACCTACTTCTTTGATTACCACCCCATCTAAACTACGACTATCATCTGCGGTGGTTATTCCTCTATAAAAATCCCCTTCTTTAAAAAGTTGAAAATAAATACTAGGAATCAAAAAAGTACCATCTGGTTTTAATAAACCATACCGTTCGGTTGTATCCAGAACAATCGCTCCTTTTTCGTCTACCGAAACTACCTGCTCATATAGCGGCTCAATTAATATTTCATTCCCTGCTTCTTTAGATACAAAACCCCAAGCTTTTTTGCCTACATAAGGAATCATACAAGCCGTTCGGGCATCTAATTCCAAATGTACTCTTCTTAGCATAGCCTCGTCTATATAACGTTGATTCACTACACTATAAAAAGGAATTATTTGCTTAATAATGCTTACATTACGTTTGGTTTGTTGTTTGAGTTCTTCCCATCGCTGATCATCATAAAGTGACTTAAATCGTACATCATTGCTTAGTGTTTTGAAATCCGTATAATAATCTTTCTTGATTAGTCGATTTAAGTATTGAAAGGCCTGCTCCCTATTCCCAGCCAGTGCCCATGAAACACTAGCTTGATAGTTCAACTCTTCTGCTACAGTCCCTTCTTTCAATTCATTGATCGCCTGAACATATTTCTCTGCAGCAGCTTGATATTGTTTGGACTGAAACAATACTTTTGCTTCTTTTTCCAAAGCGGTCTGCTCTTCTTTTTGGGCCCATAGACTAGTATTAAAAACAAATACTATTAACCACAATAAACAACACTTTTTTTTCATAGATATCTAGAGGTCTAAAACAACTGCTAACAGTAAAGTTTTTTAGCAATTTATTTTTTAATAAAAACGCCCAAATATAACAAAAAAAATCAAAAATGTTTCTAATATAAAAAACACACTTAACTGCATTTTTTCTATTCTACCAATCATGCACTCCCGTAAATTCAAAAAAAATAGATTGGCCACGAAAAAATCGTGACCAATCTACTATCTATAAGTTCTTTAAAATCAATTATTTGAGCGAAAATGAATTAATTTAGGATTAATTAACTGATGTTACGCACGAATAATAGCCCTATTGAAAACCAGCAACAAAGTGGACTTTTAGAGTTTGTTCCTAGTCTAATTTTGAATCCTTAATGCTAATACAATAGCACGTTAGGCATTCAAAATTAAACATTCAACATTGTAAAACGACTTCTTATCCAATAGCTAACTGTTATTATACAAACCTATCTGAATAGTACGTAACATCAGTTATTTAAGCATTTGTAGCTTGAAGTTAATTCTTAAACATGCTCTTATCACACCTCCTATTCTTTCACAAATTTACGAATGTATACTTGATTGCTATCCGTTGTCAATCGTAATAAATAAACACCATCAGCCCATCTACCCAAATGATGAATCTGTATAAGTTGGTTATTATTCATCTCCTGTTGAGCATCTAAAACCAACGCCCCCTTACTGTCATAAATTTTTATTTGAACATAAGTTGCTTCACTAGTCAAATCAATATTTAATATGTCACTAGTAGGATTGGGGAAAATACGTATTATAGATTCTGCCTGTATCCCTTCAACTGCTTTTATTTCTGAATAAGAATATGTTCCATCAAGATTCATTTGTTTTAGTCGGTAATATGAAATTCCTTCAAAGTTATTGTCATCCAACTCTTCATAATAGGTACTATGGATAGTCGTACCTTGACCATCTACCCATCCAATTTTAACAAAATCAGTTTCATTGTCTAACATTCGCTCTATATCAAAACCTTGACAATTAATTTCTGAATTCGTCACCCAAGTCAATTGTACGTCATTTCTATCTTTTCTCTTAGCCTCAAACAGCAATAAATCTACTGGTAACAATGCTACCCTATCACGAACAACAAAGGGGGAAAAACTATTGAATCCACTTCGAGCACGTGACCAAGTATTTGGATTAACACTAGTTGCATTGGTATAAATAGGTGGGTTGTCCCAAATAGTCCCTCCCAAATGATGAGCTACGCCACAGTTATTTCGATCAAAAGCTAATTCATCGGCTGTTTGCCACTGTAAGGTCACTTCCACATTGGATCCACCTAGATTCACTTCATCAATCATCCATGTACGATTGACAACACCACTAGTTTGTATCGTCCCTGTGGTCCCCTCTTCTAACACTTGATCAAATACACGAACTTGAAAATCATCTATAACACCTGAATTATTTAATGTAGCAGGATTGTAAGAAGTGTTGCCTACAGGAAAAACAATATTAGCATTGGCAACTTGTTGTTGTAGAATACCGGTACTATTAGTAATAATGTAATTATTAACATTGTAATTATTGATAGTAGCTATCGGGGACATGATTAGGTTATGAATTCCTAGTTCTACATGACCATTATAAGTGAGATCTAAGTTTTGCTGCACATGAACCTGATTTCCTAACACTACTCTATTTCCATTATCTACTCTCAAGCGAGTAATATTGACAGGAGCATCAGCTATAATGTTTTGATTAATGTTCCCCTCAAACCATAACCAAGAAGTATTGCCTCCAGCATAATCGGCGGCTGTATTTTGAGTATAATCCAAATCTAGATAGATATTTCCATCATTATTGATTTGACCGCTATTAACATTAGTAATAGAACCGTTTACTGCTTTAATGTTAGCAGTAGGGCTTACTTTTATGATCGCTCCATTATTGATGGTTCTGACTTGTGCATTAGTTGATAATGCAACCAAGAACAAGACCAATGTTTTATATAAATATCGCATATTATTTATTGGCTGAACTGTTTAATAATGCTTTGATCTCGGCTACTTCTTTTTCTAAGCTTTTCAACCTTTCTACTTCTGCTTTGAGCATTTTATTTTCTGCTGAAAGCTCTTGTACTGCTTTAACTAAAGGAACTGTAAATTCAGCATAGCGTAACGCATAATGATCTTGCTCATTTTTAGGGGCATCTACTCCAGAAAATTCGTAGCCAAGTGCTTTCGCAGTCGCTTCTACTTCTTGAGCAATAAACCCCGTCTGTACTTCTTGAGCTTTAGTTAAAGCTGCTGATTTGATAGCATCTTCTGATGATGATAAACCTAAGTGCTTATTTATAGCATTAATATCAAGGTTATAGGTAACTGGGCGAAGTGCATTGATAAAATCTAATCCAGCTACATCTTCTTTCACATTGACTTTAAAACGACCATCTGATAAATTACTCCAGTTGGCATAACCTCCTATACTGGCAATTGTAGTCGTACCAATTCGGGCCTGATTACTAGCCGTGGTAGTTGCATTATACCCTAATGCTATTGTATTAGAAAAAGGAGTAGCTGTAGTAATCCCATTTGCATTATCTCCAACTGCCGTATTAAAACTACCTGTTGTATTGGAAGTCAAAGCTCGTTGTCCAATTCCTACATTATTAGATCCCGTAGTATTTGCACTAAGTGCGTTATATCCTGCTCCAACGTTTCTATTCCCTATAGTATTATGAACTAAGGCTGAAGGGCCTACTGCTACATTAAAATCCCCTGTCGTATTATCTTCTAGTGCTTGGTAGCCATTAGCTAGATTGTAAATTCCTGCCGTATTAGAGTACAAGGCTCGATAGCCTGTAGCAACGTTATTAATTCCTGTAGTATTTGAGTATAAGGAAAAGTAGCCTGTAGCAACATTATTATTTCCTGTTGTGTTTGAATATAAAGAAAAATAGCCTATTCCAGTGTTATTATATGCCGTTGTATTAGAATATAGTGCTTGGTAGCCTATTCCTATATTACGATTTCCAGTTGTATTAGAGTACAATGCTCGATAGCCATTGGCTATATTATGATCACCTGTTGTATTAGAATTAAGGGCCTCATATCCAGTCGCCGTATTTTGGATTCCAGTAGTGTTATCTTCAAGGGCTTCATTTCCATACGCTGTGTTTTGCATTCCTGTTGTATTGTAATACAAAGTACGGTACCCAACAGCTACATTACGGGTTCCTGTAGTATTAGAATTAAGAGCATCTGCACCTATAGCAGTATTCGTATATCCTGTCGTATTAGAAAAAAGAGCCCCGTATCCTGTAGCCACATTATAATACCCTGTGGTATTAGCTTCAAGTGCCTCATATCCACTTCCAGTATTATATCCTCCAGTGGTATTAGAATATAAAACTCTAAAACCATTCGCTACATTATTGGTACCAGTAGTATTTGTTCTTAAGGCTTCATACCCTGTCGCTGTATTTCCAGATGCTGTAGTATTCAAATACAATGACCTATATCCAGTTGCTGTATTATTACTACCTGTTGTATTATTACGTAATGCTTCTCGTCCACTAGCTACATTTCGTTCACCAGTAGTGTTTTGTCGTAGAGCAGAATACCCAATGGCAGCGTTATTAGATCCCGTGGTACGATGTAAAGACCAATTACCAACTCCTATATTATACCCACCTGTTTGATTAAAAAAAAGAGACCCTGATCCTATTGCTATATTTTCATTCCCAGTTGTATTGTCATTTAAGGTTCCATCTCCGATGGCTACATTTCTATTTCCTGTTGTATTTGCCGCTAATGTCTGAAGACCTAAAGCTGTATTACGAATCCCAGTAGTGTTGTACTGAAGAGCATCCTTCCCAATAGCGACATTCCCTGACGGAGTAGTATTATCTCGAAGAGCATTTATTCCGATAGCAATATTTCCCCAACCAGAAGTTGTATTTAATAAGGTATTTTTACCAATACCAACATTATGATACCCCCCTGTATTATCTAATGCATCTTCTCCGATAGCAATATTGTCTGTACCTGAATCTATTAACTCCAATTGTCCTTTTTGAGTAATACGGACTTTGACTACATTATTCGTACGAATATCTAGATCCTGAGCATCTGTAGTCCCTATAAAATTAGTGCCGCTAACTGTTCCAGCATTACCTGTTGTTTGCCACCCTGTAGAGCTTGCTCCAAATTCTATCCATGTTATCCCATCAAAATACCAAAAAGAGTCCGTGTCATTATCATAGACCAATAAGCCTGTAGCAGGAGTAGGAATTGCATTTTTTTGTATGGTTGTCATACGTGGTATCAACAAGCCTTTATCTGTAGATTTGACATCTAAAATAGCCGAATTATCTGGGTTGGAATTATCATTATTAATTGCGACCCCTGTTTGTGCTTTCAATTGAGTCGTAAGTAATAAAATTGTTGTCAATAAAATAAATGCTAGTTTCATAAGATATAAGTGATTTAAATGAAAAAGTATACTACGATTTATACATATTATTGAGCATAAAGAGTCCTTATTTATCACCTTTGAAAGATGATAAATAGATAGTTATCTTGGATGCAAAAGAATGATGAATCAACTCTAGTTTTTCACTAAAAGTCGTTTTTGTGTTTTATTATTAGTCTTAAAAATCATGTAATAAGACCCTTTGCCTAAAGAAGAGGCATCTATATACCAATGGTAAACTCCTGCCTCTATAGCATTCAATTTTTTGGAAAGAACTACCTGCCCTAATGTATTGACTATTTGGAGGCTTATATCTGTTGTTTCGTGTAGAGCATAGTGAATCGCAAACTGATCCCAAAAAGGATTAGGATAAGTTCCTAAGATCACCGATTCCCAATTATTAGGGCTAGTAATTATTTTAGTAAAAGTGCTTCCTTGTCGAGGATATAGAGGTGCTTGCAAACCTCTCAAATTTTGACTCGCAACTGAAGGTGTTGTAGATACATTAAGGTGCTGTGTTCCATCCAAAGTAAACCAAGAGGCATCATGATTTTGAACCACACTAGGGCTATCTATTCGATCTACTACATAGTAATCGGCCTGTGTCCTTATCTTATTTACATCTAAAATATAATACCCTTTATTTCTTACATTGATGTATTTCACATGGTTGTTGGCTGCTTTTATAAAATTCTCTGCTAACTGTCCAAGACTACTAATATTCTGTGGTAACGGAGAGGTAACACTAGTTGCAACAAATTCTACTCCGGCAGAACCTGCTCCTGTTGTTGAATTGTAAGTGTCTGTTGGCAAATCATTGGCCCAAGCACAATGTACATCTCCTGTCATGACTACTGTATTCGTAATGTTATTGACACTAATGCTATCAAATAATTTTTTTCGCTCGCCCCTGTAGCCATCCCATTGATCTCCATTAGGGTAATTAGGTGCTCCTGTTATATTAGTATTTACAGGGGCCATTACTACTTGTTGCCCAATAAGATTCCATTGAGCGGTCGAGTTTTTCAATCCATTAACCAACCAATCAAATTGCTGTTGACCTAGTATTGTTCTATTCGAAGAAGTATCAAGTGTTCCATTTTGTTCCTCTCTACCCTCCAAACGAGTATCTAACATGTACAAATCAACCAAATCACCATAACTAAATTTTCTATAGATACGTTCTGGATCTGTTGGGTCAGGCATCCTCAAAGGCATCCATTCATAATAAGCCTGGATTCCTCTAGCTTTGCGACTAAACCAGTTACCTTCTGTACTGTCAGTATGATTTTGAGCACCACCATACCAAGAGTCATTCGCTGTTTCGTGATCATCCCAAATACAAATAAATGGATATTGCTGATGAACTCTCATTAATGCTGCATCTAGTTTGTAGTGAGAGTGCCGCATTCGATAGTCTTCTAAACTAATTATTTCTGTTGTTGGCTCTACCAATCTATCAGCAGGAGTAGCACTACTATTTCCTGATTCGTATAGATAATCTCCTAAATGCAAAACAGCATTGATGTCATTACGCTCTGTAATTCTCTCATAGGCATTAAAATATCCGAATGGATACCCCGAACAAGAAACAACCGCAAATCGTAAACTATCAATGTTTCCCAATGGAGCTGTTCTTGTACGCCCCCTAACAGAATTGGTATTGTAAGCCGTAAATTCATAGTAATAAAATTGATCGGCCTGCAAACCAGTAACATCTACTTTGACAGTATGATCTTTAGAAGTATCTGTAGTGACTGTTCCTGAAGATACAATATTGACCATTCCTGTATCAGTAGCTACCCGCCAGTCCACATCAACACTAATAGAATCTGTAGTAACTCGTGTCCAGATAATTACGGCATCCGATAAAGGATCACCTGAAGCTACTCCATGATAAAATGGAGCTAGGGTTCCATTCGCCCCAAAACGCATCGTACTATTACGATAGCTCTGTGCATTTAATAGTTGAGTAAACCCTAAAAAAATAATCGTGTAAATTATATTTTTCATAAAAAGCATGCTAGTGTGTACCATTTACATAAAACGAATTGATATTAATCCTATGTAAACATTAAGTGAATTTCAAATCAAAAATCAAGAAAATATCTTTTTAGTTTAAATGTTTTAATATCTTTTATGTATTGCCAATAATACTGTCAAACACTTTAGGAAAAAGACTACTAATACTCCTATCAAATATCCTTAACCATAAGGTATAAAACAAACAAAAAACACGCTTGAATTTAACTCTACAGCTATGAAAAAAGTCTTAGAAAATTGCCATAATTTGATACAATCATTAGCAAAAGGAGAAAAGAAAAAAATCAACCTAATACTCTCTAAATCAAACACAAACAACACTGAACTCTTACTCTACCAGACGCTCAACAAAATGAGTGTCTTTGACAAAAAAAAATTAACCGTACAACTTAAAAAGAAAGGAGTAAAAAATTTTGATGTACTAGTACACCGTTTATATAGAAAAATACTCTCCTCTCTATTTGATGGTGCACAAAAAAGAGATAAAGAACTTGAATTAGTAGCTAGTCTCAATCATGTATACACCCTAAAAAATAGAGATATGCATGATAGTGCCCTATTACTTTTGAAATCCATAGAGAAAGACGCCAAAGACGCACACTTAGGAGCTATTCTTTATCAGACAACTCATCTAAAAAAAAGAATATTAATTGAGTTGGAAAATTCATTTGATTTGGTGAAAATTTGCTTAGAAGATGAGCAAAACTTATTGAATTATTTATCAACTTTATGTGAATTGAACCAAACTCGAATTGACAGTACAAAAATCCTATTTAGGAGAGAATCTGATAGTGAAAAAAAGAGCATTGTACTGAGAAAAAAAATAGAAAAAATAGTAACTCTTTTTCCAGAAGATTTGCTAATAAGAGATAATCTCCTTGAAGTAATACTTACTGAACAGCTTATATTAAGTGAAGAAAAAAAACACGAAAAAGATTTGATTGCCTATGAACTTTGTAAACAAAAAATCATAGCCTCTATTGAAGAAAGAAAACTAATTTATGATGAAAATAATCTTTTTAGAGCAACTCATCAACGCAAATACATGAGTGTATTAATTAATCAACTAATTTTTCACGCTACTTATCAACACTTCCCCAAAATCAATTCTATTATTCTCGAATTAGGAGAGTTAATTAACCATAATTTTTTCTTCAAAAAGAACAAGAACTACATTCTTAATTTTATTGATTTGCAATTACTATCTCTTTTCTTGCTAACTGGTGTTATTGATTCTAGTGTACAAAAATATGCTGATAATACAGACGTAGACTTTACCACCTTACCTCCAAGACGTCAATTTGAGTATTTTAAATTTAGAGCCTTATATCACTGGGTAAAAGGAAGACATGAAAAAGCATTAGAATACCTTTATTACATCAACGAAATTAAAAGTGAACTCCTATCTCCTAATCATCTGATTGAAATAAAATTATATGAAGGACTCATTCAATTAGAATTAGAGAATTATCGACTATTGGTTCATATCCATCGGAGTGCCACATACTACCTCAAACAAGGAAATAAAACAGCAATGGAGAGTCAAGGTATTTTTGAAATAATTAAATTTATAGGCTTAGTCGGAAAAACTAGCCCTCTAAATAGAAAAGAATTGCTACAGCTAATTGTAAAATTCACAAAAGAACACTCCAACTATAATACTTGGTCAGTAGCAGAAGTCTTCTCTTTTGATGTGTGGATAAAATCTTTGCTTCGTGAACAAAAAATGGAAGATATTTTGCGTCAACAAAATTGTTAAACTAAAAAGGTGTCCTCTGTTTATTTTTGAGAGGACACCTTTCGGATGTTAGTTTAGGACCATTATCTATTATCGCCCAACATAAATCAACAAAACAGAAATATCGGCAGGAGAAACCCCACTAATACGGCTTGCTTGACCAATAGTCATTGGTTGTACTTGGTTTAGTTTTTCGACGGCCTCACTTGAAAGCCCTTTGATAGAGCTATAATCCAATTCATCTTTTAGTCGAACATTTTCGAGACGATTCATTTTGTCTACCTGTTCCTTTTCTTTAGCGATATAGCCTTCATATTTAATTCCTATTTCAGCACACGCTACAAATTCTTTATCAAACTGCTCTACAAATGCCCCTAGTTTGGGCACTGCTGTCGCCAAGGTCTCTATCCCAACTTTTGGACGCAACAAGACCTTGTGCATCTTCATTTTTTGACGCAATGGAGCAGAGCCTTTTTCTGCTAAAGCCGTATTGATTTGATCTGGTGCGATACTCGTTTTCTCAAAAAACTCCTTAATGTCTTCGTGAGCTTTCATTTTCTGGTGGACACGTTCCATTCTTTCACTTACTTCTATTCCTAGTTTTTCGGCTAATGGTGTCAAACGTACATCAGCATTATCTTGACGAAGTAAAATACGGTGTTCTGCTCTAGAGGTAAACATACGATATGGTTCATCAGTCCCTTTATTGATTAAGTCATCTATCAGCACTCCAATATAAGCCTCTGAACGTTTGAGTACAAATGGTTCTTCCTCTTGTATTTTACGATGAGCATTGATTCCTGCCATCATTCCTTGAGCAGCTGCTTCTTCATAACCTGTAGTACCATTTATTTGTCCTGCAAAGAATAGATTTTGCACTTTGCGTGTTTCTAGTGATAGTTTGAGCTGTGTTGGCTGAAAAAAGTCGTATTCTATCGCATAACCAGGACGGAACATCTTGGCATTTTCAAACCCTTCTATTAAGCGTAATGCTTTATATTGTACATCTTCAGGTAGCGAACTCGAGAAACCATTGAGATAAACTTCACAAGTATTCCAGCCCTCTGGCTCTACAAAAAGTTGATGACGAGTCCTATCTGCAAAACGCTCTATTTTGTCTTCAATAGAAGGACAATAACGAGGCCCTATCCCTTGAATTCGACCTGTAAAGAGAGGAGATTTGCTAAATCCTTCCTCTAGTACTTTGTGTACTTTAGGATTCGTATACGAAATATGGCAAGGACGTTGTTTTTGAAGTTTGGGAGTATCCGTAAATGAAAACTTACCTGCTGGTTCGTCCCCATGCTGTACTTCCATCGCATCCCAGTTGATCGTACGACCATCAATACGAGCAGGAGTACCTGTTTTCATACGACTCGCTTCAAAACCAAGTTCTAGAAGCTGTTCTGTAATTCCAGTCGAAGCCTTTTCGCCAGCACGACCTGCTTTGATTTGGCGTTCGCCAATATGAATAATGCCATTCAAGAAAGTACCATTGGTCAAAATCACGGTCTTCGCAGGTATTTCCAATCCTAAGGAAGTCCGCACCCCCGTACAAACACCATTTTTAGTGGTAATCCCAACGACCATCTCCTGCCAAAAAGAAATATTTGGATGTGCCTCCAGCATCAGACGCCATTTCTCAGCAAAACGCATTCGGTCGCTCTGAGCTCTAGGGCTCCACATGGCAGGACCTTTCGAGAGATTCAGCATACGAAACTGAATCATAGTATGATCAGTCACTATACCTGAATAGCCCCCCATAGCATCTATTTCACGGACGATTTGCCCTTTCGCCACTCCTCCCATGGCAGGATTGCAAGACATCTTGGCAATCACTTCCATATTCATGGTGACCAACATCACTTTAGAGCCTAGGTTAGCAGCAGCTACAGCTGCTTCACAACCTGCATGTCCACCTCCTACTATTACTACGTCATATTCTGGAAACATCTTTTCTTTCTTTTTATTCTTAAAAACAGTGCAAAGATACGCTCTTATGTCTCTCTTTACATCACTTAATCGTCATTTTTAATCTATTGCAATTGATTTTTCGCAATATTTACAATAATAATCTGCTTCAATTGCGGTATCCAATAACTGATTTTGAGCTTGTGTTGGTTCATTTTGTAGAGATAATTGTCCTACTTTTTTACATTCTGGACACACTCGCAGTGTTTGTCTGATGATATGCCGCTCTATCCACCTAAAAACAACTATTTTCCGAGCCAAGTGTACTATCCTCCCCCAATAAGGTATATCAAATCGAACATCAATCTGTTTGTTTTTTTTCAATGCTGTGGGTAAATAAAGTAGTCGATCGTTGTAGTTTAATCGAA
>CAYOJF010000019.1:0-58650 GCA_964404215.1 uncultured Aureispira sp.
CCCCTCCATGATCCGTGCAAGTTCCTTTGCCTGAACTAGTTGAATAGTCGCCATATGCACAATGGGCGTGCGTGAAAATATTTCTCTCTCTATGAATTGCTCCTATGCCTGTTGATAAAATACTTTCTAATTTCGGCACCGTAAAACCTCCAAGCTGTGAAAGTGTATAGGGGAAATTAGGGTTATAACTTGCACTAACGGCAACTAAATATTTTGCTTCTATTTGAGCAATCAAATCTTGTTTTCTTTGTGCAATGTTGTTTGTAACAACAGGTATTAAAGCATTACCAGTAGTTAACACTAATTGCAAAATATCCCACCCTATAGGCGTTGTAATGTCTACCTCTCCACTAGTGGCGCCTAATTGCGTTGCTGCTGCATTCAATTTAGACGTATGTATCCAGTGACCGCCATACTTTACATATCCCAAAGCAGGTAGTTCTGATTCAGGAACTGACCGCCCATCTGCCAAATCAAAATAATTTTCTTGTGCCTGGTTGCTGCTAAATAAATACAGTGCTGCTCCTACTAGTAATCCGTAACCAATGATTTTATTATCCATTTTATTTATTCGTTTATAGCTTGATAGATTCGATTCCCTCCGTATATTATTAGCCCTGTAGTCACTAAAGGAGCAACAGTTTTAACTGTGTTTGTCGTGCTTTCTGCGGCTTCTACAATATTAGATATTACATTGCTTAGATCGCAAGTTGTATTTGAAAGTATGTTTCCTATTTCAATTTCTTTACTTGCAAAGTATTCGACAAAAGAGCAATCATATCTACAATGTGATGTACCAGGGCAAAGTAGTATTCCTGTCACATAGCATTCATTATCGGGGTGACTCCATGCAACCTCCCAAATTGCATTAGCTTTTTTAGTACTATTGTAGTGCTTTTCTAATGCTTCGTGCCAATACCGCCAAGTTGCACAATTCCAAGGTGTAATATTATTCCAACTGTTTGACAAAGTATCATAAACTGGTGCATCACTCCAGGTAATTGTTTCTACTGTATTTGCTATTGCTGCTCCTGTGGCTCTGTTAGGCTTAAAGGTTGATATAGCAAAGATTAAACTATCAATATTTGGTAAGAGCTTTAAATAAGGATTAGACCTAACATTCCAATCTGTCCACATTTTTTGAATAGAATTTTCAAAACTAAAACTCTTTTTATATTGATTGAATAACCTGGTCCAATCTTCAATAGTGTTTAAATCTTCTCTCATTACATAGGAGTTTCAGGATCAGATAAAGTTGTAAATATTTTATCGGGTATCTGTTTTGTTTCAGACTCTACTGTCAATAATATTTTGTTCACACTTTTTACACCTGGAGCAGATTTAGTTTTTCTAGCATTTGCTACTGCTATCATTAATCCTGCTATACTTGCTGCTGTTGCTAATTTCATTGTATTTCTACCTTTTTGATTTTGATATAAATATTGTCTTTATCTGAATAGAAGAAATTAATTTTTCCTGTCATTGGTACAGAAGAAACAAACGTTTCTTTCTCTCCAGGCTCTAGTGCAACCCTGTCTGAATTATCAATAGTATATTCGACTGATTGTGTAGCGTGTTTATTTTGAACTTCTAAAAGAGTCGCTTTTGTAAATGTTTCAAAATTGCTGCTTGCATCTTTTATTAGTATTACTTTTGCTTTACTATCCATTATTCCGTTTTTGCTGTAGAGCTTCATTATATTGAGCCTGTACCATGCTTAAGAATGTTTTTTGACTTTCTGCATCGGCAGTAATTAAACCAATACTAATTTTATATACTAGTTCTTCTGGGGTATTAACTACTGTACTTAGGTTTTCTAATCCTTGTTCTAGTAGTTCGTTATTGTGTCCTTCTGTTTCTTCTCTTGAGTCGGTTGTATTACTACCTTCTTCATAACTTGTATTACTACCGATCATTTTATACTCTAGGAGTTTTTGCAAAGTGGGTGCAATACCTTCTATAAACTGTTGTAAAAAATCTCCTTTAGGTGGATTCTCTAGCCCTGATATAATATTTTCCAGGCGGTCTATTTTTTTTTGCGTTTGGAAGTTCTCTTTCAATCCTTTGATCTCTCCTTCGTGCTTTTCTTTGAGTCGGGCTATTTCTTGAGCGTGGCTTTGTTGTAAATAAAAAGTACGGTCATCTGTAATACCTGCAATATGTTTTAGTACTTCCATATCTGTATTATTTGATTGAGATAGTCCGTTTATTCTACTACTATTATTAGTTCTGCTAGATTGATAAAAGGGATTTGTATAATTATTGAATACTCCTGTATCCCCTTGCTTACTTCTCAAGCGAATTGCAAAATACCTAGTATTTGGGCTAGAGTCCATTAAATCAACTAAAGCCGTTACGCTGTCTTCTATACTCCCATCTTCATAATATGAACCCAATACTCCAGCCTGTTTAGTTGGTTGCTGTGTGGGCGATTTTACAGGGTATAATGTCCAATAATATGGAGAATCCTTTTGTGATCCTGTTCTATTTGCTGCAAACCACTTTTGTATTCTTTCTTTTGTCTCTTCTTCATTATACATATCTGTAGTGAATATTTAGCAGTAGACAGGTGGTATCATCTGAATACTCAACATTAGAAAATTCAACTTTAAATTTCTTCCAGTCGATTGAATCGGCTTTAGTTGGCTCAATAGGATAATAAGGTAATCCAAGTTGTTTAAATGGTATCAGCTCCTGGACGGGTAAGTCCTCTAAAATATTTCGCTGTCCCTGCTTGAGATTAATAAAGAGCATTTCTAATCCTAGTTCTCCGTCTAGGTCTAAACCTTCTTCATTGTTTAGACCGAAAAAGTCAGTATGTAGAGGAATACTCAAGCCTTCTATAATTGCATCTTTAGGAATTGGAATACCTGTACTGATAACTTGACTTTTGCTATCCTTTATGTTTACTTGTATAGTTTGAGTGTTCAAAGCATTGAACAACGTATTATTATCTAATTGTATATTGGGTGTGGTCGGCTTTCTACAGTTGGTTAGATAGTGTATTGTATACTCAATATCTGTATCATTAGTGAGTGTATCTGCAACGGTAGTAGAGAATGTAATTTTTGATTCTTTGAAATTGAGTAAACAAGGGGGGATTATAATATTACAGTCTCGCTCCTGTAGCCTTACAAAATCATACAGGTTACGATTTTCAACAATTCTATTTTGATTGTCATCGACTAAGGTCAAATAGCCTTTTTTTGCGGTTGGGGTGTCAATTAAAGCTCTGTCATCAAATGAACGTTCAAACTCTCCACCTCTAGCGACTCTAAAAGAAATAGCTATGATTTTATTTGAACTATCAAATAAACTGCTGTGATTCGACAAAGAATAGGTTGATTTGCCCTGTTTTGTCTGTATTCTGAAAGTCTGTGTAGAAAAACCATGTATTGCTACTGTGTTCATTTTTTTCTGATTTTTTGGAAAGAAAAAGGAGCTATTGAGCCTCAATAGCTCCTTTTTAAAATAGTATAAATAGTAGGTGTATTTTAGATTGTGCCTACATCAAGACTTGTGATAGCCTTAGCACCATCAATAATGACGACACCGACCCACTCAATAACGATATAGGTTTCTTCTCCTTCTGCTCCTGCTATGTTTGCTGTATCTCCTGCGGCTGCTTCGATTTTATAAGCTAGTGTAGCGTTACCGTTCAGACGTGGTATTTCTACTAAATCTACAAAGCCATCTTTTGCATAATGTGGCGTTCCATCTACTAAATCAGTAGGGGTAGCTCTAAAGGGTGCCAGACTTTGTTCTGCAAATACGTTTGTACCGCCAACTATTAATGCTGCTTTGCTTTTATAAAGCACTTCTAAGGCTTTGTATTGAGCAACATTAGTAGAGGAAGTATGGGCAAACTCTGTTTTGGAAGGATGATAAAAAATAGTTTGGTTCTCTAATGCTTCCCCAGCTCCTTTTTTTGCAAATCCAATACGCTGTTTGTATGGAATAAATACATCATTGTCTGCAAGGATATTTTCCATGTCAAACTTTTCAGATTTCAAATCGAATGAGTTATTGATTTTCCCTGCTTTCAATTGGAATACTTTGCGTATTGTTCTAACTTCTGTACGGATTTTATCCCAATTCGCATAGGTCTTTTTGCCCCAGTGTTTTACTTTGTTCATTGCCCAATCATCACGATTTGGCGAGATATTGATATTAATATTTTGCATAAATATTTTTAATTAAAAAATTGATAAGTAGATTACATTAGTAGGCTCTTAACCTTCCATGTATAATTCCTGTTCTTGCTTTTGTGGAGCTGCTTGTTCTCTCATACGAGCTTGCATAATTTGGTTAGTAACAGCATCTCTACGGCTAACACCATCAATAGAATGATTACTGCGGTGTCCATCAATAGAATGATTACTGCGGTGGTAACCTGCAACCTCTTTAGGCTCCATCAGAGCATTTAAGATATTTTTTGCACCATAAACTGCTGCTCCTACTCCTGCTCCCTTTGCTAAAGGTTCATTTCCATAGAAATAACTCAATGAAAATCCAGCTCCTACATAGACACCATTCCGCAAAAACATTTCATTGTTTGGGTTCTCCTTAAAGAACATCGGGTCTTTTTCACTACCATCAGCATTAAAACGCAACATATCATCTAGTTTGGCAGTAGCAACATAGCCACCAAAAGCCCCCGCAAATAACATGACGTCTTCTTGTTCGATGCCTTCGACATATTCACAATCGCACATAATTTTTTGTTTAGTTTGTTATAAGATATATATAGACCTAGTGGCTAGGTTATTTCTTGAGTTTGCACTTCATCACTTTATTAGCCTTTTTGGTCGCTTCTGCTTGTGTTTGACCATTTTTGACAGCGTGTTTGATGTAAGCATCTTTTTTCTTTGCTACACGCTCTTTTGCTGTATCGGATTTAGTTTCACAATATTTTTTAGCTGCCTTTTGTAGCTCTTGGTATTTGTTAAGTTTTTTTCTTGTTGCTTTCTTCTTTGCCATAATGATTTTATGATTTTAGGTATATAGAAATATTAGAATAATCCTGCTTTTTTTGCTCCTAGTCCTAGTGCTATTGCCAACCCAAACTTTTTAGCATTACTCATACCTGTAGTAGTAGTATTTCCGTTGTTAGTGTTTGTGTTGCTGTTACTATTTCCACTGCCTGTGCTAGGTTTTAGAAAATCGTTTGGATCAGGAATAGTTCCGCCATTAATATCAGGAAAACTGGCAGTATCTTGTTTAACTGTATCCACTAACTTTGCGTTATCCATTGCCGATATAGCTATTTTGACACCTCCACTTATCGCAGCCGTAACAAGACCAATTATAAGCGTTGCTGTTACGGGATCTAATAATGCAATACTAGAACTGTATTTTTGTAATTGGCTCTTAAGTGTTTCAACAGGTGTAGCAGCTCCTCCAGTATCAAACAGAAAACAATTTTCTGCCATATCATCAATAATGCTTTCAGCAATTGTAGTAAAGTTGCTACACGCCCCTATATACTGTCTTTGAAAGGCTCTCTTAACGACTACGGCAGAGGGGAAACTATTAATGTTTATATTAGGATCGTTGATTTTATCTATAGCAGAATAGTATAAAGCCGTTCCTACTGTACCATCTGTTCGGGTGCTATCTGCTTTGTAAACATCTTCTAACCAGTTAGATAATACAGGGGATTGTGTTTGTAATGCTTCCTGTAGTAAATCTCTAGTAGCTTGATTTTGGAACTGTAGGTTATAAAAGTTTCGCCCTGCTGGATCGACAGTAGAAGTATTTAATACAAAGTTGGAAAGAATAGCGTTAAAGTCATTCCAAAACTCCGCACCACTTGTGCGAAACTTTGTAGAACGTCCGTAACTAAAAAAGACATTGCTGTTTCCTTGTATGCCTTGTTTAATATCTGCTTGAGAACTAGAACAGGCATTTGTGAAATTAGGGTGGTTTGCATTTAAGTACTGGTAAGGATCAGTAGGTGTTCCCGTTCCTCCTGAGTGCAAAAACCATTCTCTAGCTGCTACACAATCCATAAAGGGGGCATTGCCTATACTCTTTCCTGTATTCGCTTGATGGTAATTAAAAATAGCCGCTTGCACTCTATTACCATGTCCAGTTGCCCCACCTTGTAGATTGACTAGATAATTAATTCTTTGTGCAATCCCTTGTGCATTATCACTGATGTATCCTTGAGGGATACAAGCGTTTTTAAGAGCGTTTCTAACTAAATTAATACCTTCCTCGGCTTGTTCTTTCAAATCATCGCGCATGGTAGAAAGTATCATTAATTTACGCTCTAATAGCTTTAATCTAGCCTGTGCTAGTGTATGTTTAGCAAAATTAATAGGTGCTTGAGGTTGTACGTATGCTTTACGCTGTTGTACTTCCTCTTCAAATGAAGTGCAACCTGCTAAATATTCTACTCCTGATATACTGCGTATCTTTGCCATGTAATCCTTTTTATATGCAAAATTAGCCTCTGAATCAAACCTGGTATAAACACTATCTACTACTATTTCTTTTCCATTAAGAATTGCAACTGGGTACACGTGTTTTATATCTGTATCTTTTCTAGGGGCGGTAAACCTTATGATATAGCTAATTCCTAATAGCTTAAATATCTGTGTTATGAATAGCGTTTTACTTTTACAGTCTCCATAGCCTATTTTCCACAACGCTGCAGGTTGTTTGATGTCCTGCATACCAAATCCATCAGTTTGATACTTTATTTTGTGACGGACAAAATACCAAAGCTCTTTTAATCCTCTCCTGGTAGGTTCAAATTGTGCTGCAAACTCTTTGAATCGTTTATCGTTCTCTTTGTCATCTGCTAATAGAGAATTAATAATATCCTGTGTGTTGCCATCTTCATGATCTATCTCAATATCAAGATTGGAATCAGGAATTAAATTAGTATCTATCATGGTAAAATGTCGATTGGTTGGCTAATTGGTATTTTTATCTGACCTACAAATGATCTACTCAATAAATAGATGTGTCCTTCTAGGTTGATTTTTTCTAATAAAGAACTAAAACCAGCTTGAGCAGCAGAATAAACACCATTTACAGTTGTACTAATGTCTACTGTAAATTCTAAGCTAATTTCAATAGCTGCTCCAGGTGTTAGCGTAAAGGGGTTGTTAATCGCAATATTGGATAGAAAGACATTACCATAATGAACTGTTCCTAAAAAGCGATCTATAGTAAAAGAAACACTATTACCATTCAATATTGTAACTGGAACAATCACACCCACTTTTCCCTGTCCGATTTGGTTTAAAGATGTCTTTGCTTTACCTGTCGTGTATTCAATATTGTTAACAAATCTATCCAGGGCGGCTGTGGCTGCTTCTTTGAGTAGTGCTGTAGCACCTACTATTGCCAATCCTCCTGTTATTATCTTACTGTTCATATACTACAAATAAAAGGGTTAAGTACATTTTTGTACTTAACCCTTTGTTATCAATGTATTTCTTATCCTCCGTCTCCACCTTCTACTGCTGTAGTTACATTTACAACAACTAAAGATTCTACGTCATTCAATCGAATAGTACTCATTCCATTGACAGCAGAAATAGTTTCTCCAGTCAATACGCCTTCAATTGATTCTAATTCAAACACATCATTTTCCTGTCCTTGAACATCACTCGTTTTGACTTTGATACCAAATGTCTTGTTAGCCATTTTTGATAAATTTATATGATTACAATATTGTTTCGACTAACAAATGAAAAACATAAAATTGATATAAACAATAGGCTATACAATAAAGTAACTCTATGTGAAAATAAAGTAACTCTATGGTACGATAGCGTGAACATTGGGTATTTATTGGGGCATTTTATGAGTAAAATTGGGTCTTTGTGGGGTCTGTATATAGGAAAGGCTCTAGCAAGTGCTAGAGCCTTTATTTTATTTAAGTTTGTTCAGTATTTGTTCTATATACTCTTTTTGTTCTTTTTGGTTTCTGCATCTTGCTTGAGTGTAACCAAATACATAAGCAAATACTACAGATGCAATTATTAAATAAATCATTTGCTTGGATTTATAAAGTGGTCAATGGGTTCTATTTTATAAGGTTGTTTTTTAAATTCATCTCTCCAGTACTTGATGCCACAAGAAGGTTTGAAGCTGTCATCTATTACCAGGAGAGCAGGGAGCAGAGCAACAACAGCAGGAATAACACTATTTATTTGTATTCCTGTTGCTAGAAACATTGTATAAATACTAGTTACCAGGTTAACAGAAAATAGGAGGATAAAGCTATTCAATTTGATTAACTCCAGTCCATCTATTAGATCAGCTAGTATTATGATGAAGGATAAACCCAAAAACACTCCAGGAGCGCTATATTTATTCATACTGTAGGTACACAATTCAATGTGTAAAGTGAGCATAGCTAGTAATACTAGCCATGCGGTAATTTTTTTGATTGATAGTGTCATTTTAATTTTTTAGTTTCAGCTATAAAATCACGCAATCTTTTCGACTGCATATAATTGAATGTTTTAATCTTCTTGAATTGTTTTAAAGATTTGAATTTTAGTTTTTTTGTTACCAGGTCAGCAGTAAATACTTTTCTATAAAGTGTCTGCATACTGTAACCCATTTCTTTAACCAATTCTCTTTTTGTAAGTAGAATCTTACTTGGATGTTCTTTTTGTAGTGTCATTCCGTTTAGTTAGGTTGAAAAATTATTATCATATTTATGTCCATATAAAGGGTGTGGACGTTTTCTTGCTTTTTCTGTGAGCTGGAGTAAAAATTCTTTGGACTCTTGGAATCCTGGAGTATCTCTTTTTGAAAAATCGAAATAGTCTAATTTTCCCGATTCTTTCAATTCTTGAAAAAATACTTTTCCTTTATTAGCTCTTTCTCTAATTTTAGTCCTATAATTTTTTTCATAGCACTCTATCTCAAGCTGTATTTTTATTTCATACAGATCATTACTTTCTGTTTGCTTTATGTGCCTGACATAATTATCCTGTTCAGAATTATAAGTTCCATACTCTTTGTACATATCTCTAAAATATTCTACTTCTCCTTTGATAGGGGAGATGATAAGATTATGATCGAATTTATACTTGAGTACCATTTGGAAAAAATACCAAAGTGCGTCGCTCTCCAGGCGGTGAGCTTCTTTAGTTTTTCTGTATTGCTCCAATCTATTATAGATAACTACTCCTATAAAGAGGGAGAGGAGTAAAAATACGTAAAATGCCAAAAGTGTACTTTGAGATTCTAAATTACTGATACTCAAAGGAATGAAAAATAGGATATTGGAATTAAGTGTACTTTGGGTGTACTTTAAGTGTACTTTAGTTATAGCATTTAGTGTTGATTCGTCTAATAGTTTCTTATATTCATAAACTGTATTTCTTGAAATTCCAGTCTGTTTATAGATTTGATTTGGCTTCAAACCTTTCAATAATAACTCCTTAACGAGCTGCATTTTCTCCAGGTCTTTCTTCTTTTCTTTTCCTCTTTCTCGTTCGCTTGGTGTCAATGGGAAGCTATCAGAACTATTAATTGATACCCATAAACGGCTGTTTTTTTCCTCCGTCCCTATTTCAACAAAAATAGGTTTGTGCATTTTTTTTGTAGCTGCATTGCTACTTTTTGAAGTAGTTTTCATACTTTTGATTTGTGTTAAAAAATGATAGTGTCATTTGGAAAGCACGGCATCGCTCCTGGGTTCAAACTTGGGCGGTGCTTTTTCTTTTTAGAGAGATGCCGTTATTGCGTATATATACGCCTGTAGTTCTTTGTTGTCGATGTGATCTAATATTTCTTTTACTGCGTAATATTCGGAAGCACTGATTTTTATTGTGAGCTTCGCTTTCTTATTCTTCTGTAGTTTATTTTTCGCTTTGACTATTACAGTTGCCAGGCTATACTGCCAACACTTGTGTAAATTGTCAAAATCTCCTGGTTCTGTAGCTAATGGCATCATTACGCTAATTAGCGTATTAAATTGTAGTATGGTAAGTGTGAGCTTGTATTTCTGCTCCTCTAGGATCTGTAGTTGTTTAAAATTCTCCTCCACGATATTTAATTTTGTCTGCCTGGTAGATATCCAGCTGTTCAACAATAGTTAATTTGGTGTGGAGCTGTCATTTCAGCAATAACTTTTCTTTTGTGATAGGCTTGTATTTTTAGCACGTTCTCATTCCAGTAGGTCGGCATTTCTTCTACACAAGCATTTTTTATACTTTTTCCTCTTGAGTCGCCAGTCTTTTTTTTATGCTCGTGGGTGTAGATGATGTATAGATTTACTCTGTCTTCATTTATTGCTGTCAAAAACTGTTTGTGTGTCAATGCCTGGAGTCCTTTTGAGATATGATAGTATTCTTTTGGTTTTCCATCCTTGTACATTATCGCACGTTGCCAGTTATTCGTACCTCTTGATTCTAGTATTTTTTGCAATCGTTTATCCTCTACATTCTTAAAGGGTTTCATATCCTCCGCATCTACAAATTTCACTCTGAATAGATTTTTCATAATTAGGCATTTAGACTGTTAGCAATGATTATTTTTTCCTCTTTAGAGAAATGTTTGAATAGGGGAGCTACTCTAGCATGAAAAGTTTTTACCAGGTTCGATTTATTCGACTCCGTGAGTATTGTATTTTTTTTCAAGGAATTGACCAGGTTATTAAATTGGTTTAGTGCTTTGCTGTAGGCAGATTTGATTGAAGTATAGCTTTCCTGGAGTATATCGGTGTAAACTCGGTCTACTTTGGATTGCATCGCAAAGTATTGCTCTAGTTTCTCTTTTCGTCCTAGATAATAACAGTTCATTTTACGCCAATCGGACATAGAATAATCTATAGCCTTCATAAAATTGATTGGGGAGCTGAACAGGGCAGACGGCTTGCCCAACTTATGCAAATAGCCATTTTGTTTGGCATTTTTTGCTTGTTTCAATATCGCATGGGTAAGTACTTCAAAAGCTGCATTTTTGGTATTAGGTAGCTTTTCTCTATACAGTCTTAAACTTAGAGGTTGGTTCTTTCGGGTCTGATAATGTCTGCTGTTTGTAAATGACTTTATCTTTTGTCCTTTGTAGGCTGTTATTTCAGCTTTTGCTGCTGTGAGCCTTCCTTGTAGTGCTATTTTTGCGGTTTCTTCCTCCTCTTGAGAGAAAATAGCACCATTGTAAATTTCAGTCCTGGACAACTCAAAAAGCTGTTGTAAAAAATAATCCTCTTTACTGTCATTTTGGCGGGCGGAATACTTGTTTTTGTTGTCTATTATGCGTCCTCGTTCCTCCTTATTTACAAATTTACGACTGGAACAGTCGGAGACGTTGTTTGCGTTAGCAAATACCTCATCATCTGTATTCTGTGGATTATCTATATTTGTTTTTAGTTCCTGCTTAATTATTATACTAGGATTGGTATTACTTGTAATACTAATCTTAGTTTTAGTGGCAATCTTTTCTTTATAATTGTTATTAGCAGGGGTAAAGATGGCTTTAAATTTTTTCTTAAAAACAAGTATTTTTTCATCAAATATTAATTGAAATTTACCGTGTCCTTTGGGGTGAAAATCGGACGGTAAAGGATTATTATACTTCTTTCTATCTGTTACCCTATAATTTCTTTTTTCGGCTAATACACCCGCTTTTAAGAGGGTTTGTATTTGATTATATACTGTTCTGTCACTAGGTCTGCAATTCTGCATAAAATCTTCCTTTCTATCAGCTATACAGGCTGCTATACTCTTACGAGTACCAAACATGAACAAACGTCCTCCTGGACAGAAATTAGAGAGGGTAGAAGGTTGGTTTTTCTTGATGTCCTCCATGGTCGGAGCTATGCACAATAGTATTGCGTGGGCTACATCAAATGTAGTATTTGTAACTCCTCCGCTTTTGTGCTTCTTGAGCCATTTCGATTTATAGGTAGAAAGAGCTTTTTTAATGTTAAAAAGTGTTTCTTTCTTGTCTAATATATCGTAATAGTTTAACTTTGTGTATGTGGTATAGTCTGCTTGAACACAAGTACTCATTCTATATCATTTTAATACGTGAAAAAATCATTTTAAAAAGTCCGTGTCCTCGCACGGACTTTTTTTTGTATCTGAAATATAAGCTCTCCAGTAAGCTATTGCTATATGCAATCCTCGTAGTAGGGGAGTGAACCGAACACTCCAAAGCCCCTTTATTAGCTCCTACTAATCCTTTTTTAACTACTTGATGATTGAAATTAATTTCCCTGTTTCTACACCTACGACAATTGCTTGTTTGACTATTTTACGTGCTTTTTCTGATGCTATCTCAAGTCTAGTTTCTACACCTTGTAGAATTGCCTCTAGGTAGTCATCATTTGCTTTTAAGTAATTCCAATCAACTGGTATTTCTTCAAAGTTTTTGATAATTGGAATTAGAGCGTAACCATTGTCTATAAATCCAAGTGATTCAGAGAAATTAACTTTATTATCATCTAGTACCTGGACGATTTCAGCAGCTAGTTCTGCCCCCCAAAGAATAGCTTTCTCTAAAGAACCATTATGAGCTGTAGCATCAAATCTCCTTTCCTGTGCATATATATAATCATCAGGTAGTCTATTGTTTACCTCGTATATTAATTCCTGCTTGAGTGTTATTCCGTTCATTGTTTATATGGTTTAGTTGTGAAATTATATTTGGTTTCCTGAATCGAAAATTGAAATTTTATTTGGTTAACGCCTTCTGTACCTCTTAGCTAATAAGATCAAATCTCGAATATCCTTTTGCGTATTGAACTCAAAATTGACCGTCAAATCTTTATTATCTCCTTGCTTGTTTTCTTTATAAGAAATTCTTTTAGTTCTAAATTGAATGGGTCTGCTATCTTGAATCCTTCCTAATTGCTTGAGGGATCGTTTGAAATATACTTTAACCTTATTTTTTCGTACTGTAACATCTTCTGCATCGTGTCCCATACTCCAAAGGAAAAATTCTTTAAATTCGCTTTCTAAATCAATTCCTCCATTAGAGGAGCAAGAGCCAGGAGCAACACTGTCTGAAAATTTGCCATTTCTACACTGAATTAGATTTTTTTCAGATTCAGACTCGTATATTTTACCTATACTTCCTCCTGGCTTTTTTGTCAGTAGATGTGCTACTAAAAATGGGGCTGTAATTGCAACTATTTCTTTTAACATGGTCTTACTTTTAATTTGTCATCTATTTTGTATTCAGCAACTTTTTTAAACTGAAAAACTGTTTTTCCTTGCTTCCTTACCGCTTCGTATTCGTGTATTCTTCTTACACTCTGATAAGCTAAATACACTATATCATTAGTCTTTATATCATGTTTCCATAGTCGAACTGGGTTCTTATGCAGATTGAATCCGTATTGCTTTAGTATGAGTGCAGCTCGTGGATTGCTTGCGAGGAGCTTAATATTTTGGTACTTCCAATTCTTTGGATGCTCTCCAGGTACTGCTACTTCAAAATCATAATACATCATAGTCTATTATTCTAAAATCATTTCAATCGTGCAGCTCAAGCTGCGATATTCTCCTTTATCCTAATTTTGCCTATAATTTATATTATGTTAAATAGAGGATCTTAAAAAGAAGGAAAGAAGCCTAAACTTCTCTCCTTACAATGCTTTATAATGGAAAAATTACTTTCTCATTTCTTTTACTCGCTTAGTGTACTCTGCTGCTTTTTCTTCATTTTGCAAACGAACATACACTTCTTTCAATGCAATGGCAGTTCCTTGATCATCTGGTTTGATAGATTCTGCTACTACTAAATGTTTGAGTGCTGCATTTAATAGTCGTTTGTATTCTTCATCCAGTTTTTTCAATTCTGGAGATTTGTAATCTGTAATTTCGTTCATGTCTTTTGCTATGGTATTCGAATAATTGACATGAATAGCTCCTAAACTATAAGCTGTGTTAAAATGTTTTGCATCTAATTCAGCAGCTTTACCATACCAGTCTACTGATTTTTTGAAAAATTCAGCAGCATCTTTTCTACGACCTTCTTCCATTTTTTTTCTAAACAATTCATCATACACATTTCCTAGCACAAAGTGTAATTCCACATTTTCCTTATCCCCTTCTACTGCTTGTTTTAATTTTCCTTCAATTTCAGCCAAATTACCTTCTTTAAGAGCAAAATTAATTTCCGCAACTAATAAATTTTGGTTGGTTGGGTACATTTCACGTGCTTTTCCGATAATTTCTTTTGCTTTAGCACTATTTGAGCCATTTGCATAACAATTAGCCAACAAACTATACATAACAGGAACAGATTCTTCATCAATCTTTTTCCCTTCCAAAAGTGGCATTAATAAAGCTTCTGCTTCTTCACATTTACCCATATTAGAAGCGGCAATACCTCCTAATCGAGCACCTTCTTGCTCCAAGTTAATTTTATTAGGAGTCATCAAATTCACTGGTTTTTTAGCCAAACCATCTTTTGTTAATGATTTTACGGTTAATATACCATTGAAACAATTGTAAGCTAGTTCATATTCTTTGTTATTGTAAGCCTCTGCTCCAGTATTGTACAAACCACGAGCAGATAACTCAAACCCCTGTTTGTAGTCTGATTTAGCAGGCATTTTAGAAGCAGGTTTACCTTTAGCATCCAATTTAGCTTTGTCTAGTTCCCATGCTTTTGTCCATGATTCTAAAGCAATCAACGATGCTTTCTTGTAATCCCCTTTCAAGGTTGCATTAAATGCGATACTATTGTGAATTTTACCTCTATATCGCCATACTTTGACATCATTTTTTGTTTGTTCGTGATTAGCGGCATAATCAATGTTTTCTTTTGCCGCAGCTAGTTCTTTAACCAATTTGGCGTCTGTCTCATACAAATCCATACTCATGACAGCACTAGAAAAAGCTGATTTAGGATTTTTTTGTGCAAATGCAGAGGTGCATACGGCTACTGATAATAAGCCTAAGAAAATTTTCTTCATTCTTTTTGTAATATTTAGATTAGTGTAATTATATAGATTATATGATTGTCAAGACAGAAGTTGTATGTAAGTGATCAAAAAAAACTGATCACTGTGCAAATTCAGTCTTGATAATCGTTAGTAGGAAGTGGTTCAAACCAAGATTCTATTACCAAATTAGAAAATACCTTGCCAACTCCCCTATCGTAAGCCATATTTATTTTTTCGGCAACTACTACAATGCTGGAAATATAACCTCATAGAAGATGAAAAGTAAGGGAAGTGATGATATGGTATATATCAATACTTTTTGGGGAGGCAATACAAATCCTAAGACTCCTATCACTAATAATGGAACATATAGATAACTGAATAATACTAAATTTGTTTCGCTCATCTGATCGGTTGAAAAAAGATAAACGAGCATTCCTATAGCCCCTAAAAGCCCTGTGAAACCGAAAAATTTGTTGGGTGTAGGAGGCTTTTCTTTTTGATCTAGCTCCGAAAAGTTATCTAAAATTGCCATTCTGCTAAGTGTTTATCTAAAAGTGTGTCTAAAAAGAGAGCCTACCAAAATGTACTTGATAGGCTCTCTTTAACGGTAGTATTTTATCAATATATCTACTCTTCTTCATTAGTCGAAGTAGCCTGATTATCTGTGTTTTCGGTTGCTTCTAGACTGTCTTCATTATCCCCATCATTCTCGCTCTCTAATTGACCATCTTTGATCAAGCCGACATCTGCAATAGCATCCTTTTTCTTGAGTGAAATAAGCTTCACTCCTTGAGTAGCACGTCCAGAAGTAGGGACTGTATTAACTGCTAAGCGAATTGTTAAGCCCGATTTATTAATAATGACTAAATCATCATTCTCAGTAGCAGATTTCATAGCTACTAATAAACCTGTTTTCTCTGTGACATTAATAGTCTTAGTTCCTTTTCCACCTCTAGATTGTACACGATAGGCATCCAAAACAGTACGTTTTCCAATTCCATTTTCCGAAAGCACTAATATAGTTGCTAATTCATCAGTTGGAGAGACACAAACCATACCTACCAAGTAATTATCTGGCTCTTTCATCGTAATACCCTTCACTCCAGTAGCAGTACGTCCCATAATACGGACATCACCTTCATTGAAGCGAATCGCTTTTCCATAACGAGTGGCCAACAAAATTTCGTTAGTACCATCTGTTAATTTCACCTCTAGTAGCTCATCGTCTTCACGGATGGTGATCGCATTGACACCATTGGTACGAGGACGAGAATAAGCAGTAACATCCGTCTTCTTTACCACACCTTGTTTGGTAGCAAATATTAGATTGTGTGATTTCAAGAAATCTTCATCTTTCAGATCTTCAATCGGAATGTAAGCTTTGATTTTATCTCCCTCATCTAGTTGTAATAGATTTTGGATGGCACGACCCTTGGAAGCTTTTGCCCCTTTAGGTACTTCATATACCCTTAACCAATGACAACGTCCTTTCGCTGTGAATAAGAGTAAATAATTATGTGTTTTGGTGACAAAGATATGTTCTACAAAATCTTCATCACGTGTCTTGGCAGATTTAGCACCTACACCACCTCTTGTTTGTGTACGGTATTCTGCTACAGGAGTTCTTTTGATATAACCTAAGTGCGAAATAGTAACTACTACCTGCTCATTCTCTATCATATCCTCTATAGAGATCTCTCCTTCCGCAAAAGTAATGTCAGTACGTCTTTCGTCACCGTACTTCTCTCTTACTTCTGCTAGTTCTTCTCCTACTATGGTATATCGTCTGCTCTCATTATTGATAATATCAGCCAAATCAGCTAATAAAGTCATCAATTCAGTGTGTTCAGAAATTAGTTTATCTCTTTCTAGTCCTGTTAGGCGTTGTAGACGCATATCTAGAATTGCCTTAGCTTGCTCTTCTGATAAACGATTACCTTCTAATGGAAAATCTCCTAGGAAGCTATTTACAGCATTACTCTTAGGAGTAAAATCAAACTCCATTAATCCTTTTTTCGCTTCTTCTCCATTTTTAGAGGCACGAATCAAAGTAATGATCTCATCTAGACGATCTAGGGCTGCCAAGAGTCCTTGAACAATATGAGCACGTTTTTTAGCCTTCTTCTCGTCGTATTGAGCACGTTTTAGAATAACTTCTAAACGGAATTTAACAAATTCTGCGATAATCTCCTTTAGATTCAACAATCTAGGACGACCATCTACCAAACAAATGTTATTAACACCATAAGAAGACTGTAGAGGAGAGTACTTGTATAATTTGCTCAAAATAACGTGAGCAGAGACATCTCTTTTGAGCTCTACTACGATACGCATTCCGTTTCTATCCGACTCATCTCTGATATCAGAAATTCCTTCTACTTTTTTAGAATTAACCAGGTCTGCAATCTTTACAATTAAAGAAGCTTTGTTTACCTGATAGGGGATCTCATTGATAATGATTCTTTCCTTCCCACTTTTCATTACTTCAATCTCAGACTTACCACGAACAACAACGCGTCCTCTACCCGTAGCATAAGCATTTTTAACACCCTCTACACCGTAGATTGTTCCACCAGTAGGAAAATCAGGAGCTGAAATATGTTCCATGAGGTCATCTACCGTTAGTTCTGGGTTGGCGATATAGGCACTAATCCCATTAATAACCTCTGTTAAGTTGTGCGGTAACATATTAGTTGCCATACCAACAGCAATACCTGAAGCTCCATTGACTAGCAGATTAGGTATTTTAGTAGGCAGTACAGTAGGCTCTTGTAGCGTATCATCAAAGTTATACTGTAAGGCAACTGTTTCTTTATCTAAGTCGGCTAAGATTTCCGCACTAATCTTTTCTAGCTTCGCCTCTGTATAACGCATAGCAGCTGGGCTATCTCCATCTACAGAACCAAAGTTACCTTGTCCATTGACTAGGGGGTAGCGTAAAGACCAAGGCTGTGCCATACGCACCATTGTATCATAAACTGAACTATCACCATGTGGGTGATATTTACCCAAAACCTCTCCTACAATACGAGCAGACTTCTTGTGTGATTTATTGTGTGTAAGTCCCAACTGAGACATACCATATAGTACTCTTCTGTGTACTGGTTTCAATCCATCACGTACATCGGGAAGTGCTCTAGAAACAATGACTGACATCGAATAATCGATGTAGGCACTTTTCATTTCATCCTCTATATTGATAGGAATTATTCTTTGGTTAGTATCCATAAATATTGGCTGATTTTTTCAATATTAAAACATAAAAAATAAACTTGTAAATCAAGCGAACACAAAGATACAAAAAATCATGCTCTATGCCTAATAAATAATAGATTTATATCTAATGCAAGAGGCTGTTAAATAGCTAGTTATATATTTTTTATATTGCCACTAAATATAGAGATTTAGAGAGGCATTATCTTATATTTGAAATTGGGTTTAATATTTGTTATAATTACACCTAACGATCCTTTATTAAAAAATAAAAAAATCAATTTCATGCGTTTATTATTGACGACTTCCTTGTTATTATTTATTGGCTGGAGTAGCTTATGGGCACAACCGTTTGCTTATAAAATTTATGATCATAAAGGATCAAATACAGCTTACAGCAAAATGCTGAAAGAACTACAAAAAGCAGATATTGTGTTTTTTGGAGAACTACACAACAACCCCATTGCTCATTGGCTGCAATTAGAGCTTACCACCGACTTATATGCCCAAGAGGGAAGCAATTTAGTACTAGGGGCAGAAATGTTTGAGTCAGACAATCAAATTCTACTAAACGAATATTTCCTAGGATTGATTTCCGAAAAAAGCTTTGAGTCTGAAGCACGACTATGGCCCAATTATAAGACAGATTATAAGCCATTGATAAACTTTGCAAAAGAAAACACCCTTCCATTCATTGCTAGTAATGTTCCTAGAAGATATGCTTCTATGGTCTACCGCCAAGGGTTAGACAAACTAGAAACATTACCCCCCTACTCTAAGGCGTATTTACCACCATTACCAATTCAGGAAAATTATGAAATAGATTGCTATAAGAAAATGCTTAATGATAGTAAAGAGATGGGGAGTGAATTTCCAGAACGTTACCCGCAGGCACAAATGCTAAAGGACGCGACTATGGCTCATTTTATTTATGCTCATTTTATGCCAGATAATTTGTTTTTACATTTCAATGGATCCTATCATTCCAATAACAAAGAAGGAATCATCTCTTATTTGAAGCTACTGAACCCTAATTTGAAAATTGCAACCATTACTACAGTAGAACAAGATCAACTGCGTAGAATGGATATAGAGCACAAAGGAGTAGCTGATTTCATCATCACAGTACCTTCTAGTATGACAAAGACTTACTAACTGCTATTACGCAAGAATAGCAACCTTATTGAAAATTAGAAGCTGAGCAGGCTTTTTAAGTTTGATATTGGTCTAATGTTACGTGACCTGAAGATTAGATTTACAACTGATATCAAACACCATTTTCACCTAAAAGTGGAGATGACTTTAGGAGGTAAGCACTTTTGAAGTGCTTAGCTCCTCACTTTATCGCTTTGCTATTGATAATCAAGGCATTTAATCCTTAGCTCACGTTAATGTTTAGTTTTGAATACTTAATGCTAATAAACAGCACGTTAGGCACTCAAAATTAAACATTGTAAAAGAGCTTTTCTATTTTAGCTCTACTTCATTTTTGCTACACCAATGATGCATATCTTCCTTTTTGATCGCCGCTGCCATCATATCGGGAAACAACTCTGGTGAACAAGCAAAAACAGGTATTTTCATGGCATTGAACTGAGCAGCTATGTTTTTATCATAAATAGGAGCTCCTTCGTCACTTAAGGCTAGTAAGGTAATTAGATTGGTTCCCTGTTTGGTGATTTGATGCACTCGCTTTAGCATCGCTCGTTCATTTCCTCCTTCATACAAATCCGAAATGAGTACCAAGATGGTATCTTTAGGTTTCGTAATACACTTCTCTACATAAGCCAAGGCTTTATTAATATCTGTTCCTCCCCCTAGCTGTGTCCCAAACAGCAAATCTACAGGATCAGACAAATCTTGGGTTAAGTCGGCTACTGCCGTGTCAAAAACAATCATTTGAGTTTTGACGGCAGGCAAAGAAGCCATTACAGCAGCAAATATACTAGAATAGACTACAGAACTTGCCATAGAACCACTCTGATCGACACAAAGGATGATTTCCTTTAGGGCATTCCCTTTACGCCCCATACCAATTAATTGGTGCGGAATAATTGTTTTATATTTTGGTTGATAATGCTTAAGATTGGCTCGAATCGTTTTAGCCCAGTTAATTTCATTGTACTGTGGCCTACGATTTCGTATCGCTTGGCTCAATGCTCCTTTCAGAGCGGAACGCATAGGATGTTCTAGTTTTTTTTGAATCTGCTCTACGACCTTTTGTACTACAATACGAGCGGTTTGTTTTGTTTTGGTAGGGATTACGTTATTCAGGGACAATAGTGTCCCTACTAGATGAATATCTGCCTCTACTGCTTCTAACATTTCAGGCTCTAATAACATTTCTCTCAGCCCTAACCGCTCTAGGGCATCTTTTTGCATCACCTGTACCACATCGGTAGGGAAATACTTTCGTATATCTCCTAACCAACGATTTACTTTGGGAGCAGAACTACCCAAGCCGCCTTTTCGCCCTGTTTCATAAAGCGAATCTAAGGCAACATCCATTTCCATGGCACTCGCAGACAAGTTGGTGGTTTCTTCCTCCTCTTGCTCTGCTTTCTTGCCTAGTATTAGTCGCCAGCGTTGTTCTCGACTAAAAGCTTCTTGTAAATCATCTTGTTGTTCGTCCATTTTTTTGATTGTGAGGCAAGTTAAACAAAGCTTTTTAGATTTCAAAAAACCTATATCTAGTAAATAGCTTATTGTATCTTTTACATAATGTATGTAAAAGATTTTCATCCAAAATCAAGCATAGTCCATACTTCTTTTGGAGAAAATTTTTCATTATTTTCTACCATAAAATATATTTTCCCACAATCAATTAATTGGAATCCTATGTCATCAATTTCTTGAATTTGAAGAATCAATTTTTGTTTATATATTTTAAAAAATTCATTTTCCGATAAATCTTCAAATTTTTTATTTCTGCCATTTTTAGCTTGAGATATAACAAACTCTATATTGGTTCCTTGAACTGATTGTGGATATCCAAAGAGCTGATGATAATTTTTACCATTTATCCCATATAGTTCTTCTAAAGCATCGCATACCTCAATGTAACCATCATCTAAATCTTCTTCTCTTTTCAAAAAGTCAAAGCCCCATAGTTTTTCAGAATAGTAATCATAACAATAAGGGAGAGAAGGAAAGTTTAAAAATCTAATTCTACACGGTTGAATTTCATAGATATTAATATGTTTTGGAGCAGGAGTTCGGGTAAGGACATCCACTTCGAAGTGATAAATTTTACCATATTCATTATTGCTAGGATGAGAACAGGCTAATTGACTATCAAAACAAAAGAAAAAAGATAACAATCCTTTTTTAGGTAAATATTCAGTAGCATAATCTGGCAAATCCTCACAATTGATTTGTAAGATAAATGATAGTGGAAGTGTCCCTACTTTTGGCCAAATGAAATTTTTAGGAAGATCAGGACTTCCTCCAAATTTACTAGAACCCATTTCTTTGTCAATAAAATTGTCTTTTTCTGTTAGTAGTAAAGTTGAAGGTTTGACAAGATTTAAAATATCCTGATAATAAGAAAGCATATTAGCTTTTTTGCAAGCTATTTTAATCAAACTCTCTATTTCATTATTCTCTATAAGTTTAGAAAATTCTTGAATAGGCTTTATTTTTTGTGGTGGCTTTTGGAGGTCTTCCTTTTTGAATATCTTTTTAAAAAAATCAAGTATTCCCATTTATCATTCTGGATGTTATACAGTGTTAGCTATAGTGTTTATTCTCCTAATTTTAATTTATATCTAATAATCAAATAAGAATTAATATTCTCCCCATTTTTTTGAGCAGGACTAAATTTCATTTTCTTAATACATGATTCTACTTCAGTCGTCAAGAAACCATTAGAAGCAACTAAGAAATCTAGTTTTGTGGGATTCCCACTTTTATCTATCTCTACAAAATAGCTATAACTTAACTCATAATCTTGTGGATAGCCATCAAAAACAGAAATCTCAGCTTTAAAATCTTTTTCTAATGCATTCTGGTCTATTATGACTGGATAAGAATCAGCAGTCTCAAGTTCTCGATTGATTAACCATTCATCTTCCATTTCACTTATAATTGTAGTTACAACCACTGGATTCTCGAAAATGGGAAATTCCTTTTTTGAAGCTACTTCTCCATTTTTATATACAATTTCTTCTTTTAGATTACCATTATTATAATAGTCTCTAGTTATTCCATGTTCTACACCATTTTCCATTTCTTGGTAAAGTGATAGTGTTCCATTTTTATAAGTCTTCTGTTTACCGTGCCTTAGATAATTTTTATACTCTTGTTCATTTCGGTTTACATCATCTCCAAACATAGAGTATTCGTATACATAAATTCCAGTTCCATCGGTTAGTGTTTGTTCTCCTTTTTCATTCCAATGATTTTTGAGTCTAAATTCTCCATTTACAAATTCAGCTTCAACTTTTTTATTTCCATTTTCATAGAATTCTAACCATTCGCCATCACGTTCATATGCAGAAACATAAGTTCCCTTTTCTGCAAGTTGTCCATTTTTGTACCATTCTTTATATTCTCCTATTCTATCACCATTTTCAATAAGCTTTGATTCGAGCTTTTTAGGATTTCCATTTTGATAGAACCATTTGTGAATAAAGGTGCTTTCTGAAGCTAATTTGGTTATTTGATATTTTAATTGTCCATTTTCATAAAATTCTTTCCGATCTCCTGTTTGTTCTCCTTTTATGTATTCTATTTTCTCTTTTGGCTTTCCATTTTCATAAAAAGACTTAAACTCTCCATTTATTACTCCTAGTTTAAGCTTAAACTCTTCTTTGACTACCTTGTTTTCATAAAAGGTTTTACAAAGACCCGTAAAAGTCATATCAAAATCTACTCCCCCCTCATCAAGACAAATTTCATTTGGGTTTTTACGAATGTAAGCTTCAATTAAGGACATTGTCTTTTCATTTAATTCATAGTAATCGTCATCAAGTAAAGACATTTTATCTAGTCTATCATAAAGGTCGCTTCCAAACAAATCACTTTCTTGTGCTTTGTTCATAAGCTTTTTATTTTTTTGATATATTTTATCTGCTTTCTTGACGAGATTAGCCATTTCAGTATCTCCAATATGTTCCAATCCTTTTATTATCGCAGGGACATAAGGGCTGTAACCATTGTAGTAGAATTGAACAAATCCTCCATTTGTAACTTGAGCATCTAAATACCACCAATAATAAAGAGCTTTCTGTCCGTATGATAGAGATTTACCACGTTCAATCTCGTGTTCCTTGTCCTTTACAAATTTTGATATTGGCTCAAGTACAAACCAGCCAAAATCAAACCCACTTAATTTGAAGAATTCTCCTTTATTTAGTTCAGGTCTAAAATGCTTAGCCTTATCAAAATCCCAATAAGGGTCATTTTCGTTTTGTGCTTTGCAGCCAAATAGATTTAATAAGTTCATAATAATTATTGAAATGGCGATTGTTCTTTTCATTTGTAATACTTGTTCTACATTATAACTAACGGGAGTATATGATGTGGTAAAACCTAGGTTGGAGTTTATTCCTTGTGCTGTGCAATCGCAGGGAACGGAATACAGAGCATCGCTTGTCCCAACTATAATAGCAGATATTCAAAACCATTATAGATAACCATCCACTTTTGAGTTGTCACAGCATCTAGTTTATTACTAAAAAACAAAAGCCTCACTTTTATCTATGATGAATACTTTACCTTAGATCCTTACAAAGCATCCACATAAACCGTAAAACCATAAGACATGGCTATTTCTTTATCTTTAGTATAGCGAAGGATCTGTATAGCGTAAGCTTGCTTTCCTGGGGTCACTATTTCTTTAGAGAAAGTACTTCCTTTCTCTTGTGTAGAGATTGTATTATCATTGATACGGACTTCGTATTGACCTTCAAACTCCTCCTTAAACGTAGTTTCTATTTGTAGCCATTCTCCAACCTTTCCTTCTATCTTCATATTCTCTAAACTAGCTATAGTATGATTTTCATCCAATACCACTTTACTTTTGTGCACCACATCACCTGCTTTAGGCATTCTATTGAGTAAAGCACTGCCTTCCACCTCGTATCGAATGGTACTTAAGTAAGACTTGTCTAATTGTGGTACATTGATGTTGACCATAAAAATAACATTCCCTATTTCGTTGAGCTTTTTGACATAAATTGCCCTTCCATTGGTGATAGAAAGTACTTCCTCGTTTACTTTGATCGTATAAGCGTCAGCATTGGGATGCTCAAACTCAAATGTAATCATAGCAATATTACCTTTGTCGGCTTTCTGCACTAAATGATCAATGGTTTGATTATGCTCTTTATCTATTTTTATAGTGACTCCTTTTGCTAGTGAATTGGTCGCAAAGAGTATCCAAATGAATAAAATAATTAAATGTTTCATCTTGTAATTAAAATTTAGGTGAGTAAATTAATTAGTGGGGAACAATTTTACCTCTGTAAAATAATAAAATGTTGTATATATTATACATTTGAACTCTTGTTTTTCTAAAAAAGAAAGGCATTTGTTTCACTAAATTAGCGAAACAAATGCCTTTCATATAAAAAATTAATTCCTCCTAAATCTAAAGGGAATAACTAGATTATTTCACACTATTTAGTGCCGCTTCATAATCTGGCTCATTAGCAATATCATCTACTAATTCGCTGTGCAAAACTTTACCATTTTCATCTAATGCTATGACTACACGAGCATGCAAGTTTTGTAAAGCACCATCTGTCATTTCTAGACCATAGTCTTTCCCGAATTGACCAGCTGCGAAATCAGATAAAACCTCTACGTTATCCACTCCCTCTGCTCCACAAAAACGTCCTTGTGCAAATGGCAAATCTCTTGAAATACACAATACTTTTGTATTGTCTAAATTAGCAGCTGCTTCATTAAATTTGCGTACTGAAGTCGCACATACACCAGTATCTATACTAGGGAATATATTTAAAATAACTTTAGATCCTTTATAATCTGCTAAAGTCGCAGAAGATAAATCTTTTTTAGTCAATGTAAATTCAGGAGCAACGTCACCTACTGTTGGTAAATTTCCGTTCGTATGAATAGGGTTACCGCCTAATTTTAAATCTGCCATGGTATGTTCTTTATTTATAGTTATTGAAGTTGTTTAAAAAGTCTCTTCCTGTCCAAATGAAATATCTTTTTCTGTTACTTTTCGTTAAAAATTAGTTGATGAACGCATTAGAATATCCTAGAGGATGTTCTAATGCGAGAACCCTAAGGCACCCGCTTGCGGTTCTCTTCATTAAGTGTCTACAAGACACTTACCCCACAAGAGGGTACATTTGTTCATAGCCAAATTTAAGCCTCAATTAACAAAAAAATCTTACTCATTTCTTCACAAACGGATTTTTTAAACAACTTCATTGAATTGAATATTGGGTAAAACAAGAATGAGGTGAAAATGTTTTAAATTCTTAAACAGGTAATAGATCTAATTCCTCTGCCTTTTTGACCATAAAACTATAGGCTGCTTCATATTCGTTCGGTATGTCTCCTTCTAGGATCGCCTCTTTTATCGCATTTTTGATAGTTCCTACTTCTCTACAAGGCTTTAATCCAAACGTTTCCATAATCAATTCGCCTGAAATAGGGGGTTGCCAATTACGGAGGTGATCCCTTTCTTCTATTTCTACAATACGCTCTTTGAGTTTCTGTAGATTGACGGCATATTTATCCAATTTCCATTGGTGTTTAGAAGTAGAATCCGCTCCACAGAATAGAATCAGATCATCAATATCTTCTCCCGCCTCAAACAAGAGTCGACGAACAGCAGCATCTGTAATTTCTTCTTTTGTCAAGGTGACTGGACGCTGGTGCAAGCCAACCAATTTTTTGACATACTTCATTTTGTGATCCATCGGCAATTTCATTCGCCTAAAAAACTTAGGGACAAAACGTGCTCCTAGAGCCTCATGCCCATGAAACGTCCAACCTTGACCGTCTATGAATTTCTTAGTAATGGGTTTGGCTATGTCATGCAATACCGCCACCCATCTCAACCAAACATTATCAGAGACCTTAGCTGTATTATCCAATACCTGTATGGTATGGTAGAAATTATCCTTATGGGCTTGTCCATTCTTACGATCTACCCCTTGCATCGCATGTAACTCAGGGAAGATAATTTTCAGAAGACCTGAGTCAAACAACAGTTTGTAACCAATAGAAGGTTTTGGGCTAGCCATTATCTTCTGTAGTTCTGTTGTAATTCGCTCTTGCGAAATAATTTTAATTCGCTTCTTTTGGTCTTTGATCGCTTGAAATGTTTTCTTTTCTATCTCAAAGTTCAATTGGGTCGCAAAACGAATCCCTCGCATCATTCGTAGCGGATCATCCGAAAAAGTAATGTTAGGATCTAATGGAGTTTGTATAATACCTTGCTCTAAGTGTGGAATTCCTCCAAATGGATCTAGTAACTTCCCAAAGGTTGCTTTATTAAGAGATACCGCTAACGCATTGATAGTGAAATCTCTTCTATTTTGATCGTCCTCTAGGGTGCCATTTTCTACGGTTGGCTTACGAGAATCGGACCGATAAGATTCTTTACGAGCCCCTACAAATTCTAGTTCCAAACCTTGAGTTTGAAGCATAGCAGTACCAAAACGCTTATAAACAACTATCTTTGGTTTAGGGCTTAATTTCTGAGCAAATTTTTCAGCGAGCTCAATACCTGAGCCTACACAAACAATGTCAATATCTTTGGTTGCTCTACCAAGCAATCTATCTCGCACAAAACCTCCGATGACATAAGCATCTACTCCTAACTCATCGGCAGTAGTACCTAATAATTCAAAAACGGGAAGTTCATTATTTTGTATCGTAAATTCCATCTATCAAAGATAATTACTTTCTTATAAAAATTAAATCTTTTCCTTCTTCTATCTTCACAATGGTAGAGGGAGCTGCGGCAACTTGTTCCGTTCGGCGGTAATCGGCAATTCTAGCAACATTAGTTGAAATTCTTTCATCAACTTCCATAAAAGAACTAGGGTAAGGCTCTCCACTGATATTGGCAGAAGTAGAAACAATCGGTTTGTCAAAACTAGCAATGAGTTCTTGGCAAAAAAGATCTTTTGTAATTCGTATAGCAATGCTTCCATCTGCTGCTAATAATTCGGGAGGAAGATTTTTGGGTTGATCGTAAATAATGGTCAGTGGGCGGGTATGATACTCTATTAGATTTCTTGCTTTGGTAGGAATATAGGAGACATAATCCTGCAACCGATCATAAGAATCTAACAATACGATATAATTTTTATCTGCTTTTCGTTTTTTGACCTCGTCAATTTTGTGGATAGCTTCTGAATTGGTCGCATCACAACCTAAACCCCATATGGTATCTGTAGGGTACAGAATTACATTACCTTTTGTTAATTCTGCCACCAAAAGTGGTATTTCTTGATAAAAATCCATTCATTATCTATTTTAAAATGCCCAAAATTGAAATTCAAAGGTAAAGTTTTTTTTATTTACAACAAGAAGTAAATCTATTCTATATCAAACATAAGTTTACTTTGAAGTTATTTAATGTTACTGTTTGTAGCTGAAAAAGTAAGAATTTGGAGCTAATCAAGGCATTTTTTTAGTTCATAGCAGGGCTATGGGCTAAAAAAATAACGAAGAGTAGATTGAAATTATCTTTTTTGTAGGCATAAATAGAAACATTAAACAACTTCTTCTTTTAATTTCCTACAAAACAACCCGCATATTGCATGAGTAAGAAAAAAAAATCTGTTAAAAATAAGACTCCTAAGAAGCCTAACACCATACAAAAGGGATCTGCAAAAAAAGCTACGACTCCTGCCAAAACAAACACCAATGTATTGGCAGGAATTGCGGTAGCAATAGCCATCCTAACCTTTTTCTTTTACAGAGGAAGTTTAGACAATCAATTTGTTGATTGGGACGATTATCCTTATGTTATTGATAATAACTTGGTTCGCTCTCAACATGACATGAGTACGGTCGCTCGTTTCAAAAATCAAGCGATGTTGAATAAAACAGAAACAAGTGAATATACGACTACCATTGGCGATATATTCACAAAACCTGTTTCGCTCAATTATCACCCATTGACTATCCTGACCATGCGATGGAATAACAATGCTACACCTGATGTTATTCACAACATTTCAGCACGTCCTTTTATACAGTGGAATATTATACTGCATATACTCAATAGTATATTGGTTCTCCTACTTATATATTGGTTTACGAAAGGGAATATATGGGCTAGTACTGTTGTTGCGGCCATCTTTGCCTGGCACCCAATGCATGTAGAATCGGTTGCCTGGGTATCTGAACGAAAAGATGTACTCTATACTTTCTTTTTGCTTTTAGGCTTATTGGCTTATACCCAGTATTTGGCAAAATTTTCTAGCAAATGGTTAGCCATTACTCTAGGATGCTTTATTTTATCTTGTCTATCCAAAGCGATGGCTGTTATCTTTCCTTTACTGTTGTTGCTAATGGCATGGTGGGACGAAAAAGAGGGCACTACACCCATAGAGAGCATTCAAAAAACAATAAAAACCCATTTATTAACAACGCTGCCTTTCTTTGCTATTTCCTTATTCTTTGGAGTAATGGCGAGTAAAGTACAAGCAGGAGGGAATTTTTTAGGAATGCTACAAGTGGCAACTGATACGAGTGTAGCCATCAATGACTTTGACACCTTCACACTGATACAGCGTTTTCAATTTGCCTCTTATGGTTTCCTACATTACATCGGTAAGTTTTTCGTCCCCACTGATATGGCTGCTTTTCATGCTTATCCTACTACTGATGCTTATGAAGCCAATTATTTACTTCGTTTTTCACCACTGATTGTGTTATTGATATTTTCTTTAGTGGCTTACAGCCTAAAATTCACCAAAATAGTTGCTGCAGGAATCGGCTTTTATTTTATTACTGTGATGCTTGTCTTGCAGTTTGTATCCGTAGGGGTAGTTATTACAGCTGATCGATATACTTATATTCCTTACATTGGTTTAGCCTTATTACTAGTGCTTACTATTATGAAATATGCCCCAACCAATCTACACCAACCGATATGGATAGGGCTTCTTCTGGGCAGTTTCGGATTAGGGTTCATCACGACACAACAAATAGAAACTTGGCAAGACAGTGAAACACTATGGACTACTGTTATCGAAAAACACCGCCTTCCAGATGGATCTTTACCACAGACAATGGAACAGCCTCTTAGTATTCGAGGTAGTTACTATGGTAAAATGGCAGACCACTATCGTATCAAAGGAAATATGGAGAAAAGTAAAGTTTTATTGGATAAAGCTTTCAATGATTTTGTGCTGGCAGAAAAAATGGGCTCACAAAGAGCAGAAGTTTATGAGGGTTTAGGAAGTACTTATGGTATGCGAAATGAATTGGATAAAGCCTTAGTCGCTATTAGTAAAGCAATAGAATTGAAACCTGAGAATGGTTCTGCTTATTTTAATAGAGGAGTAACTTATAGTATGTTAAGTCAACACCAAAAAGCAATACAAGATTATAGCAAATCCTTGGAGTTATCCCCTAGTACAGCTGCAATGGCCTATACCTATAGAGGTATCTCTTATTTGGCAATTGGGCAACAACAGAAAGCACTTTCAGACTTAGGAGAAGCTCTGAAAAGAGAACCAAATAATCAAGTAGCAAAAAAATACTACAACCAACTCACTAAAAGAAGTAATTAACTGAAAAGACTTTATTAAACAACGTCATTATAGAATAACAGTTAGTGATTCTAGTCGTTTCAGAATACTAAATGTCCCAAGATTTAATTTTAAATAGAACCATTATTCTTGTATAAATTCAGTCATTGAGTAATAGCAACTTGGAATAAGTTGAACTATTATTCATTTTTTAGTTCATTCATTTTGATAAAATAAATATTTCTATATAAATTTAGACAGCTATTTAAGCAAACTAAAATGAGCTAGACCAATAATACTCTTACAAAACTTACCATAAAAACATAAAATAAATGAGTAATACACAAGAACGCATTTGGCTTAAAAATTATCCAAAAGGTGTCCCACATGAAATTAATATTGACGAATATGATACTTTGATAGATTTCATTGATGGTAATTTGAAAAAATTTAAGAACAGGCCTGCTTTTACGTGTATGGTCAAGAACAATCAAAAAACACTAACCTACGGTGAAATAGATGAAAAAGCAGATGCTATGGCAGCATATCTTCAATCTATTGGACTAAAAAAAGGGGATAGAGTGGCGATTATGATGCCTAATATTGTTCAGTATCCAGTCGCTCTTTTTGGAGTAATGCGTGCGGGATGTATTGTAGTCAATACTAATCCACTATATACCGCTCGTGAAATCGAACATCAGTTCAATGATTCTGGAGCAAAGGCAGTTATCATAGCAGAAAATTTTGCTCATGAGTTGGAAAAAGCGATCAAAAAAACTAAGATTGAGCATATTGTCACTACAAGTATTGGTGGTATGTTTGGTGGAGCCAAAGGCTGGCTAATCAACACGGTGCTCAAAATGAAGGGAATGGTGAAGAGTTTCAACTTACCTGGAGCCGTCAAAATGCCTACAGCATTGAAAAAAGGTAAAGGAAAATCGGTTACTCGCCATCGCTTCGCAAAAGATGAAATGATCTGTATCCAATATACTGGGGGTACTACAGGAGTAGCTAAAGGAGCCGTATTGACTAACGCTAATTTGCTCAGTAATATGCAACAAATGCGTGCTTGGATGTCTGGGATGGAAGTCAATGAAGGTAGAGAATCTATGCTAACTCCTTTGCCCATGTATCATATTTTCTCTTTTACAGTCAACTGTTTATGTATGTCTTCTTTTGGTGCACTCAATATATTGGTACCTAACCCAAGAGATATTGAAGGTTTAGTAGATGTGATCCAAAAGACCAAACCTACTATGATGACAGGAGTGAATACTTTATTCAATGCTATGTTGAACAATGATGACTTTAGAAAATTAGATTTTTCTGGGTTGAAATTCGCTATTGGTGGAGCTATGGCTATTCAAGGACCTGTAGCAGAACGTTGGAAACAAGTAACGAATCAAGAATTGATTGAAGGATATGGTATGACGGAAGCATCACCAGTAGTCTCTGCCAATCCTGTAGGAGCTCCAGATAAGGTACAAGTCGGTACGATAGGTATTCCAATGCCTTCTACTGATGTTCGTATCATGGGAGAAGATGGCCTAGTCAAAGGACCCAATGAAGGACGTGGAGAAATCCAAGTTCGTGGACCTCAAGTAATGGCAGGTTATTACAATCGTCCAGATGAGACGGCCAAAACGATGACCAAAGATGGTTGGTTACGTACGGGAGATGTTGGTATTCTCCAAGAGGATGGCTATTTCAAGATTGTAGATCGTCTAAAAGATATGATTTTAGTATCTGGGTTCAATGTATATCCAAACGAAATCGAAGGAGTAGTAGCAGGACACCCCAAAGTATTGGAAGTAGCTGCTGTAGGAGTTGCAGATGCTAAATCTAGTGAAGCTGTTAAAATCTTTGTCGTCAAGAAAGATGAATCTTTGACAGAAGAAGAATTAAGAGCATTCTGTGTAGAGAATTTCACAGGATACAAAAAACCAAAGCACATTGAATTCCGCTCAGAATTACCAAAAACAAATGTGGGTAAAATCTTGCGTAGAGCATTGAGAGACGAAGCAAAGTAAATACTTCGTATAACATTTAAAAATGAGCTTAGAACAATTGTTCTAAGCTCATTTTTTGTTACTGAAACAACTTACTCCCCACCCGAATCATTGTACTTCCTTCCTCCAAAGCAATCTGATAATCTCCAGACATTCCCATCGAAATCTCTTTAAAAATAGCTTCTGTTGCAAAATAGTCTTGTTTTAGTGCTTCAAAAATAGAATTTAAACGTTTAAATTCTGCCCTCACCTGTGTTTTATCATCTGTAAAAGTAGCCATACCCATTACCCCTGCAATTTTTATATTTTGTAGGGTCTCAAAACTAGAGTCATCTAGTATTTTCTGTGCCTCTTCGAGATTCAAACCATACTTAGATTCTTCCTCTGCAATATGAAACTGCAACAAACAAGGAATAGTACGTTCGTGTTGGCTGGCTCTTTTGTCTATTTCTTGCAAAAGACGAAGGCTATCAACAGCATGAATCATAGATACAAAAGAGGCGATATATTTTACTTTATTGGTCTGCAAGTGTCCAATAAGGTGCCATTCGATATCCTTGGGCAAGACCGCTTGCTTATCGACCAATTCCTGCACTCTATTTTCTCCAAAAACACGCTGTCCACTTTCATAATAAGCTTCAATAGCTTCTTTAGGTTTAGTCTTAGAGACGACAACTAATTGAGCCCCTGCTACTTGAGCTTCCTCTTTTATTTGGACATAAGTTTCTTTACGAATCATAATTGAATTTTTCTTTGTAATAATAACGGAAAGACCAAAAATAAGGTTTATTTTTGCCCCATGAATTTACCGACTCAATTCAAACAGCAGATGAAAGCCCAATTAGGCACTGCTTACACTGAATTTGAAGCAGCCCTTCAAAAACCCTCTCCTGTCAGTTTACGACTACACCCTCAAAAAATAACATCTAACACCGTTGCATTGACCAAGATTCCTTGGGCAGCCAATGGTTACTATCTTCCCGAGCGGCCTTTTTTTACAACAGACCCGATCTTCAGAGCTGGTGGATATTATGTACAGGAAGCAAGCTCTATGTTATTGGCTAAAGCCGTTCAGCAACATTGTAATACTAAACAATCTATCGTATTAGATTTGTGTGCTGCACCAGGGGGCAAATCTACACATTTATTAGATTTATTTGATTCTAATAGCCTAATAGTTAGTAATGAGGTTATTGGTAGTCGTTCCAAAATTCTAAAGGAAAATATCCAAAAATGGGGACATTCCAATACAATTGTAACCAATAATGACTCTAAACACTTTGAGACACTAAACAATTTCTTTGATGTAATCGTCGTAGATGCCCCTTGTTCTGGTGAAGGAATGTTTAGGAAACTTCGTCATAGTATAGAGGAATGGTCTCCTGCTAATGTAGAACTTTGTGCCAATCGTCAAAAACGCATTTTGGCAACGATATGGAACAGTCTCAAACCCAATGGGATTTTGATTTACAGCACTTGTACCTATAACTCCAAAGAGAATGAGGAGAATGTTCAATGGGCAATAGAAGAATTAGGAGCCACTTCTCTTCAAATAGATTTACCTCCAAGTGTCCATTGTATACAATACAAAGAGGCTTATAATTACCGTTGTTACCCTCACTTGGTAGAGGGAGAAGGATTTTCTATTAGTGTTCTTCAAAAAGGAAATACAGGAACCCCTTATAAATTCAAAAAGATCAAGAAGTCTCCTTTAGAAAAACCAAATAAAAAAACAACTGCTTTAGCGAATAGCTACATCAATGAACCTACCGCTTATCAGTGGTATAACTATCAAGATACCTTACATTTATTCCCTAAATCTTATCAGAAAGAATTAGAGGTTTTAGTCAATCAATTGCGGGTGATTTATTTTGGGGCAAGTAGTCTTGAAATAACCAAGAAAGGATTAAAACCTAGTGCTTATTTTGCTTTCAATCAGGCTATTAATATAGATGCTTTTACCTCTGTTATAGTCAACTGGGAGCAAGCAATGGAATTCATGAGAGGAGAAACACTATCATCTATAGAAATAGAAGAAGATGGTTGGATACTTTTGTGCTACAATGATAACCATGGAATTACACTACCGATTGGTTTTATCAAAAAAATAAAAAATCGAATTAATAACTATTTCCCTAAAGAGTGGAAAACAAAAATTAACTGGGAACGCATTCTCAACTATTCTAATCAAAAAATTATATAAACAATGGCTATTGCTAACAATAGGGTACTTATAGCAGACGATGAACCAGACATTCTAGAGTTCGTTTGTTACAATCTTGAAAAAGAGGGTTTTGAAGTGTTTACAGCTTCCAATGGTTTAGAAGCATTAGAACTCGCCCGCAAGGTAACCCCCAATCTAATTTTGTTAGATATTATGATGCCCGAAATGGATGGTGTGTTAGTTTGCAAAGAATTAAGAGAAGATCGTTCTTTCGACAATACCATTATTGCTTTTTTGACTGCTAGAAGTGAAGATTACTCTCAGATAGCAGGATTGGAAGTAGGGGGAGATGATTACATCACGAAACCTATTCGACCTAGAGTACTAGTCAGTAAAGTGCAGGCATTGTTGCGTAGAGCAGGAAATGGTATTTCTAACCACGAACATCAGAGTGATCTTATTGAAGTAGGAAACTTGATTATAGATAAAGAGCAAGTTGTCGTTCGTAAAAAAGAAGATGATACCAAGATACTACTTGCTAAAAAAGAATTTGAACTACTTTGCCTTTTAGTCTCCAAACCCAACAAAGTTTTCACTAGGGAAGAAATTTTTAAAAAAATCTGGGGGACAGATGTTATTGTTGGGAATAGGACAATAGATGTACATATTCGTAAAATCCGTGAAAAGATCGGAAATGAATACATCAAAACCACAAAAGGAATTGGGTACAAATTTGAATTAAATAATTAGTCATGCCTAATGTTCCAAAAATATTAGCAGGACGAAATCCAACTCCTACACAGCTGGCTCGTACTTCAGCGGTATTATTAGGTTTTTCTTTATTCCTATTACTAGTTTTGTACAAATTGATCTTTACGAATAGTATAGATTGGATGGCCGTTTTTACGATTCCTATTTTTACTTTTTTGATAGGATATGGAATTTTCCATCAATCACTCAAGCAGTTCATCTATCGAAAAATAAAGGTGATTTATAAAATTATAAATAGTTATAAATCGAACAAAGAGGATGCTCCTATACAGATTGATATGAATATGCATTTGATAGACAAAGTTCAACAAGAAGTAAGTGACTGGGCGACAGATTGGACAACGGAAATGGAAGCTCTGAAAAATATGGAGCAATATAAACGTGAATATATTGGCAACGTATCTCATGAGCTCAAAACACCTATTTTTAATATACAAGGCTACTTACACACATTATTAGATGGGGGCTTACACGATGATTCTATTAATATCAAATATCTTACTAGAGCAGTTGACAATGCGGAAAGAATGGCTGATTTGGTAGAAGATTTGGGATTAATATCCAAATCAGAGGCAGGTATGCTGTACCTCGAAAAGGAAAGATTTGATATTCGACTACTCTTGCAGGAAGTAATGCGTGACATGGATCTGACGGCTTCTAACAAACGAATACGACTAGAGTTTAAGGATGATAAACCAGAACAAATTTGGGTCAACGCAGATTTAAAGAGTATTCGGAGAGTTGCTATCAATCTCGTAAGTAATTCCATCAAATATGGGAAACTAGAAGGAAAAACTTTGATTGGCTTCTATGACATGGAAGATCACTTATTGGTAGAACTGACAGATGATGGCAAAGGAATCGAACAAGAACATCTGCCTCGATTGTTTGAGCGGTTTTATAGAGTAGACAAAGGTCGTTCCCGTTCAGAAGGAGGAACAGGACTTGGTCTAGCAATAGTCAAGCATATCTTGGAAAGCCACGGACAACAGATACATGTTCGTAGTACCGTAGGGATTGGTTCTACTTTTGGATTTACGCTTGAGAAAGCGTAAATCTTCCACATTCCTAATAATCACCGAATTACCCATTTTAAATGATTTTTTCAATGAAATCCTCCTACCTACAACAATACCTTTTATTCAGTTCAATTACTTTACTTCTTGTTTATGTTACTTATCGAGCTTATAACTTATCATTGACTTATGATGAATGTCTTTCTTATGAGATAGTACTAGATGCCAATCATAAATTAGCTTCTACCGCTAATAACCACCTTCTCAATACTTTCTTAATGAGAATATGCCACAATATATGGGGAAACAATGAATTTGTATTGAGATTACCCAATGTTATAGCTTTTTTCATCTATGTGTTTTTTAGTATCAAAATACTATTAGAGCATAAGACAAAAGTATTTTTATTTATTGTTGGTTTCTCATTGCTACTGCTAAATCCATTTTTGTTAGATTTTTTCTCCCTAGCAAGAGGATATGGTTTAAGCATAGCATTATTTATAGGGGGATATTACTACATAACTAAAGCCGTAGAATTGAGCTCTGAGGAAGGCAAACTTGGTTATGATGATACAATTAATCAAAATATCCTATTGAGCTTACTATTTGCCTCTCTGTCTACATTTGCTAATTTGACAATGATTAATTTTCTAATTACAATTATTATTGTAGGAGGTTGGAAACATCTTAGATACACATCGAACAGGCTTGCTTTATGGAAATATTGTTTAGTAGGAATAGTGTTAAGCATTGTTCTTTACATCAATTTGAACCAACTCTTTTTTCTTAAGGAAAATAATGAATTATATCATGGTACTGGAAGTTTAACACAGGCTTTCCAATCCGCTATTCATTACTCATTATATCTATCGTATGATCATTCATATGAAGTTAGCACTATTAATTTTATTATGCTTGGAATACTTTTTTTATGGGTTATAGGCTTAAGTATATTAATAATAACTAAAGAAAAATTTGAAGGCTTGTTGTTCACAATGCTTATTTTCGGTTCTATGCTACTAGGACTCGTGTTCGAACACTTATTATTTAAAGCTAAATATCCTTCAGATAGGACTACTTTAGTATATTTGGTTACAGGAGTTTTATTATTATATCATACGCTAATAGCTATAAATACTTACAATATTTTTGCTCGTTCATTTACTAAATTGAGTAGTATTCTAGTAACAGCATTATGCCTCTATAATTTTAGTGTCAGTGCAAACCTCCATTATTGTAGTATTTGGCAATTTGATTACCCTACTAAGCAAGTTATGCGTCTAATACACCAAATAAGTAGTTATGATAAAGGATATTATACAATTAGCAACACTAACTTTCTAACTCCTGGCATCCTCTATTACAAAAACTATTACAACATAAATATGGGGTATCCTACTAATGACATTCCAGATAACCCCAACCCTACTGTTTTCATTTACTCTTGGTCTAACGACACACCTAAAAGAAATTATACGGCTATTGCTCACTTTGAGACTAATAAACATACCTTATTCATTCATAATGATTATTTGGATCGTTATACTAATCACAGAAAGGTCTATGATTAGAGATTATAACAAAGTTAGCGTAGAGCATATTACAAATATTTTCGTTCTCATATGAATCTATTCGTAATAAGGTTCTCTATAGAGCATATTATAATATTAGTTGTTTATTTTAATAAAAATGCCTATATTGAGCGATCTAGTAATACTAACCAATTGAAATTTAATATAAGATGGAAATAAAAGAATATAAAGACCTATTGGAAATTAACCGTTTGGCAACAGAATGGTTAGAGGATTATAAGAAAAACGAGCTAAACAAGAAAAAAAGTGCCAAGCTCAAGAAGCAGTACAAAGAGATGGTTAAGCTGAAAGCTAAAACTGACGAAATCAAAGAAAAGACTGCAGGAGATTTTGGTGATAGTACTAATTGGGAAGAGCTATACAAAGAGATAGAGACCAAAGCGAAGGAATCGCCTCTATTTGCCGTATGTTTTGGCAATGCCGATGATCTATTATCTGGCGGCGGCGGTGAAGCTAAGATAGGCGAAAGTGAAACAGCCCTAGCCGTTACACTCAAAAAAATGAGTAGTGCTTGGTTTGGGCAGTTTGGTGAAGAGGTAAAAGATACAAATGCGATTGCTTTTGTTACTGCCGTTCATGACCAAGCTAAAAAAGTAATGACAGCTCCTAAGTCTGTATCAGAAAATATGGTTTCGATTGATTTTTATGGTTCTGACAATAAACAAAGCCGTAAAATGAAGCGTACAATGGGCTTCATCTCCGATGAATATGCTGGTGTAGTCAACGTAAATATCGTTCCTGTCAAGGATGAGACTAAAAAAATGAATGAATTGGGCTTGGATAATTTGCCTGCGATTATATTCAAAAGAGGAAAAGACGATATTGCTACACACGAAGGGGTATTATCTATTTCTGCTCTACAGACTAAAGTCAATGTCATACTAGAAGGCGGAAGTATCTCAAATAGTAGTAGTGTTCCTTCTATCAAGGAGATGAAGTCTGTAAATAAGAAAGAGCTCTATAGTATGGGAGAATTTTTACTCTTTTACTTTGATGCTTCTTGGTGTGGAGCTTGCAAAAGAACTACTCCTGTAGTAGAAGATCATGCTAAAAAACACAGTAACGTCAAATTTGAAATGGTAACAGTAGATGGTAGCCATTCTCACCACAAATCTTTCGGTGTAACAGAAGTACCTAGTTTGGTATTTGTCAGAGATGGAGTAGTCATTGGTAAGCATGTCGGTTATATCAATCCATCTACTATGGACAAAAAAATGGAATTATTTGCTATCTCTAAGAAGCGTAAACTAGGATTAAGTAGAAATGAAAATTTTTCTCCCTTGCCTACTGAAGAAGAAGAGAGGACAGAGAATTCTGAAGGATAAAAAAGACGAAATAGATTAGAAGCAAATGAGATGGAATGCCACACTGGGCAAAAAACCAGAAGATATACAAGCATTGAAATTGAGTAATCTCAAGGGATTGGTCAAATCACAGCTACAAACAAAAATGAAAGACACTACTGCTATGAAGCCAACTAACTTCGTAGCAGTACTTGGTCATCAATATCCCGATGGGAATATAGCTAGTTTATTATTGCTAGGACTCTGGAAAGGTAAAATAAAAAACTGGGCAACTCGTGTAGTAGCAAAGCAAAAAGGAGCAATAGTAGGAGAAGCTTATTATAATGGCAAAACCGAGACTGGTAAACAAATTATTGTCTTTAATATCCTTAAAGGTAGAGGGAAGTCTGAAGTAGATCGTATCAAAAAGAAGCTCTATCCATTTATTCCTAAGACTAAATATGAGATCCAATTTTTAGATAATAATCCGATCGAAAAAGATAAAAAAGTTTCGCCTCCTAAAAAAATGCTGGATCAAACACAAGCTTTACAAGAGCTTTTGCGTCAATATAAACGAGAAAGTAAAGAAGGGAATACTCCTGACAATGCCCCTATCAAAAAAGCAATTCGTCAATGGTTAGTAGATCATAATGAACTGGAAGAAAAACATCAAGAATTATTAAAAAACTGGTTCTTGTTTTTCAAAAAACAGTGGGGACATTTTCAAGTGAAAAAATAGCCAATAACAAAAAAGAGAAGCAAAATTGCTTCTCTTTTTTGTTATTGGCTAAGCGAAAATATTAGAAATTATTTTCGCTATCTTCTTCTACAATCGGGACTACTTTAACCTGTATTTTCTGAGCATCTTCCCATTCTAAAAATTCTTGAATTTCAGAGCTCAAACGCTTATATAACCAACCAATAATCGCAATATCATCTAACAGTCCCATAAAAAGAAAATCAGGTACGATATCTAATGGCAGGATTAAATACAAAATAGCTGCTAAGGATAGGGCTATATTCCATTTGGATATATCGGTATAATCACCTTTTACAAAAGCACCAATCATACGAGTGATCGTGTCGATCTTGTTTTTAACATCAATCGTTAATTCCTTCAAAGAATCATATCGTCTAACATAAGCGACAGACTCTTTTAGTACTTTAAGAACTAATAATGGTTTAGCTAAAAGTTTGTAAGCATTTTTGATGAGTCTTCTGTAGACCCAATTTCCTGATTCGTCGTTATTACTACTTATTTCTAAATTATTCATGATAATAATGTTCTTCTATTGTAAAACAGGCTCTAAGGTCAATTCGAGTACTTCCTCCATTTTTTTGACATAATGAAAGGTCAATCCTTCCAAATAATTAGGATTAATCTCCTTGACATCTTTTTCATTGATAGCACAAAGTACTAATTCTTTTACACCTGCTCGTTTAGCAGCTAATATTTTTTCTTTAATTCCTCCCACATGCAATACTTTTCCTCTAAGTGTTATCTCACCTGTCATTGCTAAATAGGGGCGTAAAGGTCGCTTAGTGAAAGCAGAAGCTAGGGCACTTAGCATTGTAATTCCAGCAGAAGGTCCATCCTTCGGAATAGCACCAGCAGGTACATGTATATGAACATTATGTGTATCAAATAGTTCCGAATCTATTCCAAATCTTTCTCCTTTTGCCCTTAAATAACTCAATGCGGTAGTTGCCGATTCTTTCATCACATCACCCAAGTTACCCGTTAGAGTCAATCGACCTTTGCCCTTGCTAAGGCTTGTTTCTATAAACAATATATCGCCGCCTACTCTGGTCCAAGCTAGCCCTACCGCTACGCCAGGTTCTTGAGCTTCCTCAAATACATCATCTAAAGCTACTTTTTTACCCCCCAAAATCTCTTCTAGGTCTTCTGGTTGAACTACTTTTGTATAGTCTGCATTCACTGCTACTTTTCTAGCAACATAACGCATTACCTTAGCTATTTCTCGTTCCAACGAACGAACCCCAGATTCTCTAGTATAATCACTTGCTATTTTGGTGAGAGTTGCATCTGTGAAGCCTAAATGTTGGGTTGTTAGTCCATGTTCCTTAAGTTGTCGATCAATTAAGTGATGTTTTGCAATCTGCAATTTTTCTTCAATCGAATACCCACTCACTTCGATGATTTCCATCCTATCCAATAAAGCAGGTTGTATAGACTGCAAAGAATTGGAAGTAGCAATAAACATGACTTTGGATAGATCATATTCCAATTCAATATAATTATCATGGAAAGTGGTATTCTGCTCTGGATCTAAAATTTCTAATAAAGCAGAAGAAGGATCTCCTTTAAACCCCTTGCCTAACTTATCTATTTCATCCAAAATAAAGACTGGATTACTAGCCTCTGCTTTTTTGATAGATTGAATAATACGCCCTGGCATAGCTCCTATGTAGGTTTTTCGATGTCCTCTCAATTCAGACTCATCATGCAAGCCACCTAAAGACATACGAATGTATTTTCTACCAATGGCTTTCGCAATAGATTTGCCTAAAGAAGTCTTACCAACACCAGGAGGACCTACCAAACACAGAATAGGTGATTTCATATCCTGACGAAGCTGCAATACTGCCAAATATTCCAAGATTCTATCTTTTACTTTTTCTAGTCCAAAATGATCTTCATTCAATATTTGCTCTGCCTTTTTCAGATCAAAGTTATCTTCTGTACACTCTTCCCAAGGTAAGTCCAATAAAAATTCTAAATAATTAACTAATAAAGAATATTCAGGTGCTGCCGGATTTGTTCTTTTTAATTTTTTAAAATCTTTATCAAACTTTTTCTGAGCGGCTTCTGACCATTGCTTTTCTTTAGCACGAGCTTCTAACTCTGCTAAGTCATTCTGAGGAGAGTCATCTCCCAACTCTTCTTGTATTTTTTTCAGTTGTTGATTGAGTATGAAATTTCGCTGGTGCTTTTCCATTTCTCCATGAACATCACGTTCTATCTTACTCTTCACTTGCAATACCTGCAACTCATGTTGCATATACTCCAATACTTTTTCTGCTTTTTCCTCTATTGCATCTATTTCTAACAACTCCTGTTTGACAGCCACTTCTAGATTGAGGTTTGCTCCTATAAAGTTTACTAGAAATGTCGCTGATTTTATTTTGGATAGCATCTGAGCCGCATCAGTAGGAATAGTCGGCGAATTGCTAATAATTTTACGTGCTAAATCCCTAATCGTCGTAACTAACGCAGAGAATTGCTGTACATCCTCAGGAGGACGTGTACTGATATAAGAAAAAGTCCCTATCATATAAGGAATTTTTGCTTTCAGTTCATCCAATTGTAGCTTTTGGCGTCCTTGAAGAATAGCGGTAGTAGTACCATCAGGCATCTTCAGCAATTTGATAATTTTGGCAACTACTCCTATTTGATACAAATCCTCCTTTTGAGGATCTTCTATTTCTATTTCTTTTTGTGTAATAACTGCAATCGTTTTATCAGCCTCATAGGCATCATTAATTGCTGCAATTGATTTAGGACGTCCTACAGTAATAGGAATAACCACGCCTGGAAAAAGTACTGTATTTTTCAAGACTAATATAGGTAACACATTATTGTAAGAATCCTTCTCAAATCCTTCACTACTCTCCTCTTCATCTACAGAGAAAAGCGGTAAGAAATCTAGCTCATTATCTCCCAAAGTCTTATATTTTATTTGTTCCACTTTATTCTATTTTGTTACATCTTCAATTTTATGGAATATAGCCCAATCCAACATGGTCTTCTTTATTACTAGACATTATGTCAGCACTCTAATTAGCCATGAATCACACCCAAGAGTCTTATCTCTTAATTATCAATCAATTATGCTTTTTGGGCTTCTATTCCCTCACTCTCCTATCCAACTAGTATGCCAGTACTATACACCTGTCAATTTGTTCCAAATCTCCACATGGAGTCTAGTACACATTCTTATTTGGTGTTTGATACAGATGGAAGCTACTAGTTCGTTTTGCTCCAATAATTGTTCAATACTATCAGCTGCTGGCATTAGGACTATTTTTGTTTTATCAAGCCCTAAATCTCCAATAAATTCTTGAAAAATTTCGTCAAAATCTTCTTTAGAAGAAAGGACAAATTTAAACATTGTTTTGGGATTTTGATTGAACCAACCTAATATATCTGTATGAATACGAAGGTCTTTTTTCATACCAGAGTTTTGTAGTTTTGGGGAAGTATTCCAATAGTGTACTCGATCGTCCAATGCCTTTATTGGCAAAAAGGAAGCATTGGTTTCTATTTCTACAACAGGCTGGCAGCTATATTCCTCTTCCAAATAAGCTAGAAAAGCAACTATACGGTCTTGCTGCAGCAGCGGTTCTCCCCCCGTAATTACTAAATGAACTCCTTCCTGGAGACGTCTAATTAAGTCAATTTTCGTATTCATTTCCGATACTAATTCCTCAAAAGTATAAGTCGTTCCTTTCATCCAGACGGCTATGGTGTCACAGATCCATGTTGCTCCATCCCTCATCTTTCCATCTTTTTCGACTCCTTGCCCTCCACACATCATATTACAGCCTGTCAAACGTAGAAAGATAGCGGGGATTCCCATGGTACGTCCTTCTCCTTGTAGACTATAAAAATATTCAGAAACTGCCATTTTGGCTAATCTACTCATAGTTAGTATCTTCTTTTAAATGTTTATCAAGTATTATTACAATAATATTTGCATCTAAATCCTTTTAAAATCGTTATTATAAGCATAAAAATAGTTATTTTCGCACCAAAATAGTAGCTAAGGACATCATTGATTGTAAAACAGTGTTTTTTTTATTATTTTGTATAATATCAAAGTTGTTTAAAGTTTCTATTTAGCTAGAAACAGAAACTTTAGACCACTCCAATTTACATATAGATCCTGTCTACCAATTATCATAAAACTAATTTATACCTATGAAAAATTTATATTGCTATAGCCTTTCGGCTTTACTCCTACTAGGAGGTTCTACCATGCTATCGGCACAAAAGCAAAAGGGACCAAATAGTACAGATCCTACCAAACGAACGAAAAATGTGCGTGGCTGTGAATACCAAGTAGTACCGGGTCTTGCTCAAATCACTTCTATGAAAGTAGTACGTAGTGCTGAGAACAGTGTGCTCAAACAAGATGAATATGAAGTTTATTTCAAATTCGAACCAATGGAAGGAGATGAAGTGATTGAGCAAATAAAAGATACAGAAATAGAATTCGTCTTACGTTCTGGAAACCTTCGTGTACCCGTTGGACCTGAATATATCAAGGAGTTTCGCTTAAAAGAAGGAACTCGTTATGCAATGAATTTGCTGCAAACTAGAAATAGAGAGGCTTGTACAGAACTATATACATACGAATCAAAAGCATTGCGTAATGATTTGTTTGAGCCAGAATCTAAAGAAGGTGATGTATTGTATTGGTACAAGAAAGATGCGATGGCAAAAGAGCTGGAGAATAGCGAAAAAGAATATAAGGAGCGTAAAGAAAAAGAGGCGGAAGAATCGTTAAATCAAGTAGATCCAATAGAAACACCTACAGAAGAAACACCTGTAGAAGAAATTGCAACCTCTGAATATACTAATGTAGAAGATATGCCTGACTATTCGACAATGTCTGAAGAAGAGTTAAGAGCATTGGTAGAGAAAGAAGTAAGAGAACAAAGAGAAAATGGAGAAGGAAGTAGTACTACCACTACAGTAGAGGGAATCGATGAAGCGAAACTTCGTGAAGAGGCAGAACGCAAGATTAGAGAAGAGATGAAAGAGCAATTTGAGGCAGTAGAAGAAGGAACTACTACAGTCACTGCAACAGAAGAGAAACCTAGCTCAGCTTCTGATGCAATCAAAGAAGCTAAACGTAGAGCAAAAGAATTGGAGAAACAGAAAAGAGAAGAAGAACGTCAACAACGTTTGTTAGAAGAACAACGTGAAAAAGACAAAGCGGCTTTAAGAGCAAAAATAGAAGAAGAGACTCGTAGAAAACTAGAAGAAGAACTAGCTGCTCGCAAAGAAGCTGCTCGCAAAGAAGCTGCGGCTACAGAGCGTGCTAAACAAGAAGAGCTGAACCGTAAACGTAAAGCTTTGGAAAAGAAAGAAGCGATCAAGAGAGAATTGATGGAGCGGATTGTGAATGAAGAAAAACGTAAAGAATGTACTTTCTCTGAACGCATTGCAGGTACTATTGAAGTCATTAAGGTTAGTAAAGTAAAAGATGCTGGACAGAGCCATTTAGGACACAGTGAGTTTGAGGTAATGGTAACCTTCCGCCCTAACAATTATGCAGAGTTGATGAAAAAGGATAAGAAACAATGGGAAGCTCCTTTTGTATTTACATTAGACCCAAAGAGCCAAAATGCCAATCCTGGTTCTGGTTACATTCGTAAATATAAAGTTTCGAAATCAAGTCGTTATGAAGGATTTGCTGAAATGAAGTCTACTGGTATTTGTAACGACATAATTGTTTACTCACCTGACTTACCTAATGATGTTAGTAAAATCAAATTGAAGTAATCGACCACGAAAATCTGTTATTTCAAAAAGCTGCAATACACTTTGGTGTATTGCAGCTTTTTAATTTAGATAACTTCATGTACAAAAAAATCTCTTAGAGCATGTTTTGAATAATACATATCTCTACCAATAAAATAGGAGTCATACCTTTAAAGATAGACTCCCATTTTCATAAGTGATTGGTATTTGCTCTTATCCTAGGTAAGAACGTAAAGCATTTCTGTTAGACGATTTCCTCAATCGTCTAATTGCTCGTTCTTTAATCTGACGCACTCGTTCACGAGTCAAATCACAAAGGTATCCAATTTCCTCTAGTGTCATTGGCTTTTGCCCATTAAGTCCATAATAAGCCGTTATGATTTGAATTTCCTTATCAGAGAGCATCGCAAGTCCATTATTAACTTCATCTCTAAGAGATTCATTCATCAGATCATTCTCTAGCTCTTCTGTAGAGCCTTCTGATACAATGGTATCTAGCATGGTTAATGTATCTCCTGCATCTGCTCCAATAGGTGCATCTACAGAGACGTGTTTCCCTCCTATTCTAAGTATATTTCTAACTTCTTTTTCTGACATTTCTACCAAATCTGCTAACTCCGCCGCACTAGGTTCACGTTCAAATTCTTGTAGAAAAGAATGATAAGCCTCATTAATTCTATTATTTGAACTAATTTTATTCAAAGGCAGCCTTACCAAGCGAGATTGTTCGACAATAGCTTGCAAAATAGATTGACGAATCCACCAAACAGCGTACGAAATAAATTTAAATCCTTTCGTTTCATCAAATCGCTTTGCAGCTTTAATCAGTCCAACATTACCTTCGTTAATCAAATCAATTAAAGCAAGTCCTTGGTTCTGGTATTGCTTCGCTACAGAAATAACAAAACGAAGATTAGCGGTTGTAATTTTATGCAGGGCTTCTTCGTCACCATCTCTAATGAGACGGGCCAGCTCTGCTTCTTGTTCACTGGTAATCAAATCAATCTTGCCTACCTCATTAAGATATTTGTCCAAAGCTAAACTATCACGTTTAGTTATTTTTTGGGTTATCTTTAGTTGTCTCATGTTATTTAAATTTAAGTAGTGTTAGTTGTAGATAGTAACTGTTATACGTTTTAGAACACTAAAAAGTTGCTTCGACATAAACTAATTTGATTATAAATCCAAAAAAAATCAAACAAAATAGATAAAGCTTTGTAAATTAAGTTTTTATAAACTCGTAGATCACAATATTTGCTGAAATTTCTTACTTTTTTGATGAATCCAGTTAGCTGAAATATTTTCCTGCCATTCCAAACTTCCTAAACGTTTTACACCAGTGTATTGTAAAATATAATCCTCTGTAGATGGAGTCGTATCTCCATTGAATATGATACCAGCAATAGGTATGTTTTTCTGTTGGAGAGCGTAGATAGACAATAAGGTATGATTGATGCTTCCTAAATAATTTTTAGAGACCAATACTACTGGCACTTGTAAAGCTTCAATTAAATCTATGATGAGGTAAGTATCATTCAAAGGAACAAATAGCCCCCCCGCTCCTTCTATGATTAAGTCATTAGTGGTAGAAGGTAATTTAATGTTATTTTCATCAATCTGTATATTCTCAAGAGCTGCAGAATAATGAGGAGAAGCAGGTACTTTCAGTTGATAAGATTCTGGATGAAAAACTGTTTTTTTGTTTTGAACTAATGTTTTTACTTTACTAGTGTCAGAGTTTTCTAGCTCTCCTGATTGTATGGGTTTCCAATAATCCGCTTCCAATGCTTCTGTTAGGACAGCTGCTGCAATTGTTTTTCCTACATTCGTATCAATTCCAGTTACAAAATATCGTTTCATTTCAATTAATTTGATTGTAAACAACAAGAGTTGTTTAAAAATAAAAAAGGCTGCTAATATTCATTAATGAATTATTAACAGCCTTTTTGTATTTATGTTCGTTACGAAACGAATCTATATATTAGGTCTCTATTTAATAGTTGTTTTGATTCCTACATTAAAAGAGAATGTTCCTATACGATCTTTATTTGCCCCAATAGGGAGAATAGCATGACGATAACTTGGTAATAAATATAAGCTAATGTTTTCTCCTAGTTGTCGTTCCAAACCAATTCCACCACCTACAGATAGGTAGAAATTATTCATCAAGTCTCCTCCTTCTACACTTCCTCTTTCTTGCCCTTCTGAATTAATAGAGGTATTAATTAAAAATCCATTATCTGCTACTGTACTTTGTGTTCCTTCGTAAAAGCGACTAGCAACCAAATTAGCACTAAGTCCAGCACTTGCGAATGCACGCCATTTCTCATTTTCAAAGAAGATATAATTTAAATCTGCTGGAATTTGAACAACAACTAGATTTGTAATCTTACTCTCTTCTACTTCATAAATAGTACCATCTATAATAGAATTGTCTGTAAGATAGTTTTGCTCCAGCAAATACTTCTTGTAAGAAGCTAACGCTCCTGTTTTGATAAAGAATTTTTTGGATAAATCAATATCTACAAAAACACCTGCACCATAACCAACTCCTGTACTCCCCATACTATTTGCAATATTAGCATCTACAGAAGCTGTTCCTCCTATATGAATTCGTCTAATAAAGGCTTTGTCTTGTTGTACTGACTTTAATTCAAATGCTGGCTCAACAATTTTATTTTCAATCTGATTATTCTTAAGACTAACAGCAGAAAGCATTTTGTTTGATACCAATAGTGTATTAATTCTTTTTGCATCTATGATTGGAACTCCATCTATTGAGGCCGTCCCTTCCTTTGCTACTGTATTTTCGCTTGCAATCCCTAGTGTATTATTTGTAGTATTCTGGTTTATAGTCGTGTTAGATACCGCATTGTTACCTGTTCCTATACTTTTTTCACTTCCTTCTAGTAGTCCCGCAATAGCAGTTGAAGTCAATCTTCTATTATTTGCACTGGATACATTAGATTTGTTCACTTTTTTCCCATCAGTCGATGAAGATGTCCCGATAGTTCTTGAATTATTGTTCCTCTGATGAGTTAGAGTAGAAGTGTAGTAATTTTTACTTTGGGCTGAATTGGATGTAGCATCAGAGCGATAAGTATTATTCTTTGTTTCTGAAATATCCTCTAAACTAGCTGCAGTATTTTGGGATGCGTCCGAACTAGTAGTTTCCTGTTCTGTGAACATTCCACTTACAGCAGCATCATTAGTAGCAGTAGCATTAGTTGTAATAGTTGTTTTTAGTGTTGAATTATTATCATTCGTTTGGTTTGAGTTAGAAAAATTGAAATTAAAGAAAGTAAATAAAAATAGTGCAATGGCTCCTACTTCAGCACCTTTTAGACCTAAAGCAAATGGATAGAAACGTTTTTTCTTTTCTACTTCTTTTTCTAAAATAGCTTCAAAAGCATTCCAATCAGCAGCTTCATGTGTTACACTGAAATTTTCAAAAGCATCTGCTGCTTGTTGATCTATTTGTATTTCTGCTTCTAATTTTTCTTCAAATTCAAACCAGTCTTGAGGCGAATAATCTGCCTCGAAATCTTTGAGGGCATCTTGTGCCAATTTATCGATATGGTCAAAGTCTCTCTTGTTCATTAGCTTCTTTGATTATTTATTTGTAGAGTTTGTTTAATAGGGATTTCAATTTTGTACGGGCTTTCACTAGATTAGAACGAGAAGTGCTCTCTGAAATACCTAATTGCTGTGCCACTTCTCTATGAGAGAACCCCTCAATAGCATAGAGGTTAAATACAGCTCTGTAAGAAGGTGGTAATTTCTGAATGACCTGTAATATTTCTTTGGCAGAATAACGACTAATAGCGTCTGCTTCTTTGGAGCTTGCTCCATAAGCATTATCTATGTCTTCTGTACGGTGACGGACTTCCTTTCGATAGAAATCAATAGCAGTATTAATCATAATTCGTCTAATCCACCCCTCCAAAGAAGTTCCAATTTTGTATCGATGCAAATATCTAAAGACTTTTATGAAGCCTTCATTAATAATATCTTTTGCATCTTCCCTATTATTGGAGTATCGTAGACAAACCCCCATCATTTTGCCATAATGAGATTCATACATCTTTTTTTGGGCCCACCGTTCTTCATTCAGACAGCCCTGCACCATCCCTGCCTCTGTGTCTTTTACGTCCACATGGTAGTTTTTAGGTGTGATATGTTTAGTTGTTGTTTGCAAATTCAAAGCTATACTCATATTTGTTGATTTCTATTAGACGTTCTAGTGCTGATTTTTGTTTTATTCTTTATCAGATAAAAAGTCTATTGATAGCTATTACAGCTATTAAATATAACAATCATTACTCACAAAACGAAGTATAGGTTGGATTTGCTGCTTCTACAGTTATTTTTATTTCGGAAAACTATGCAAGAATGCGAATAATCATTTCGCGTAATAACTCACCGGGAGGTGTAGAGCTATTTTGAACCCCTTTAGAACGAAGGTCATATTCTTTGAGTAAAGCAAAAATTTGTTCTAGTTGTTGGCGATTGTATACCTTCGTAGCATTTTTGTAATCTGCCAAAAAGAAAGAGTTGACACCAATAGCACTGCATATTTCTTTATCGCTGCTATTGCGTAGCATAGATTGGCAAACATAGACTTTGCTGAAATAATTGTAAAGAGTTGCCGTAATCATCGGAAGTGGATGATTCTTGGGATTAGATATAAAGTATTTAACAATCAAGAAACTCTTAAACTGATTACGAGTCCCTAAAGCTTTTTGCAATTCAAAAACATTAAAATCCTTACTAATTCCAATATTTTTCTGGATAATTGTTTTATCAATTGCTTGCCCCTCTCCTAGGTTAAGAACCAATTTGTCTAGCTCATTGGCTATTTTAGACAAATCTGCTCCCAAATATTCTGATAATAGATTGGCCGCCGCAGGTTTGATATTGTAGCCTTTATCTTTGATATAATTGCTAATCCAATTAGGAATTTTATTGTCATATAACTTTGCCGATTCAAAGACACAAGCTTTCTTTGACTTTTTAAGGACTTTTGCGTATTTCTTACGGCTATCCAGTTTCTTATGCTTGTGGGCAAACACCAAAATAGTTGTATCTAGTGGATTTTCAAAGTAACTTTCTAGCTTATCAAATGTTTTGAGGTGTTGAGCCTCTTTGATAATTACCACTTGACGCTCTGCCATAACAGGATAACGACGAGCATTATCTAGTACAGTTTTGTAGTCTATTTCTTTTCCGTATAATACTGTTTGGTTAAATGCTTTGGTACTTTCATCCAACACCTTTGTTTCAATCCATTTGGTAATCTCATCTATGTAGTAAGATTCTTCTCCATGGAGGAAATAAATAGGATAATATTCCTTCTTCTGTAGGTGATTAATAATTTGTCGGTATGAAAGTTTATCTTTTGCCATAATTGTAGGCTACAAATATATATCAATCATAGGAGTATAACGAACGTAGAATAACAAATTTAGAAGAAAATTTATTCTCTAATAATCTGCTATAACTCTACTCACTATTTTATTATAATACCCAGCATATGGATGCCAAGGATAGCCTTTTTTGTCCTTGAACGAAGCCATCCATTCCTCAAAAGTATCAGGTAGATAATAAAACCAATGTATAGGCTCTGTTTTGAGTCCCTTTTTTTTGCAATAAGGCAACCATATTTTTTGATAAAACTGTTTGGTTTCTTTAGCCGCTTGATACTCCAATCGTGCATAGCTCAAAATATACGTTTCTTTATCACAGTTAAAATTGACCGCTGCTTTTTCTATTTCCTGAAAAGCAGTCCCATTTCGTATATTATGCAACTCAAAAATAAGACTTGACCACATCTGTTCTGGATGTTTGGTATTCTGTAGCCAGACACGTCCTTCTGTAGTAGCAGTGGGGTAAGCATGAACCGCTTTGACTCCTGTAGGAATGGGAAAAGAATAAGAGGCGGTATCTTGCCAAAAGATTCGACTCCCTATATCCTCCCCTGCTAGTTTCCGCTGAACCCAATTCCAAATTACATTTTCATCACTAGCATGGACTATGGATAACATCAGTGGTCTATCCTTTGTAATAGTTTTTAATTGTGTATAGCCGTGAATTAAGTTTTGTTCTGTCAGTCCCGCCTCTTTCCGCTCTAATTTTACCAATTTATTGTTACTCCACCAGCCTTTTTTCAGAATACCTTCTGCATTAAACAAGGTTCCTTTTCCTTCTATCTTTCCATTTTTCCAATAACCAACATATTTACGTTTATTGTGCCAATAAAAAACACCATAACCATTCATTTTACCTTGCCAAAAATTCCCCAAGTACTCCTCTCCTCCTTTCCATCGACTATGACCAAAACCATTGATACAGTCACCAGACAAGCAGACTGGCTTCTGGGCACAAATAGCCCCTATACTTCCTAGAAGTATTCCATAAAGTAGTATATTGAAATAGAATTTTATCATACCTAATAATTAATTAGATGCTAATTAAGTGTTGTATGGTTGTGTGAGCTATCATAAATTAATATAAAAAGATGAAAAAAACAAATGCTACTCGTATTTTGGACAAACATAAAATTCCTTATGAATTAATTGCTTATCAATACGATAAGAACAATTTGAATGTCGAAAAGATAGCTTCTGACAACCAACTAGAACTGCATGAAATTTATAAGACATTAGTAGTAGAAGGAGATAAAACAGGAATTGTAGTTGCCTTAGTTCCTGGAAATAAAACGTTGTCTCTTAAAAAGTTGGCAATAGTCACTGGAAATAAAAAAATGACCTTATTGTCCATAGATAAATTGCAAAAGCAAACAGGATATATTCGAGGGGGCTGCTCTCCTATTGGAATGAAAAAAGATTTCCTTATTATTGGAGATTATTCTATTTTGGAGCTAGATCGAATTTACATCAATGCTGGTACGAGAGGTTTATTATTGGCAACGTCTCATAAAGTATTAGGTAAAATCATTGACATCAGTTACAGCCTTATAACCCAATAAATTAACATCTGAGTAAAAAATAACTTTAAAAAGTTACTACCATTAAATCTCTAAATCTTCTTTAGCAAAGAGTTGGCTTATTTTTTGGATAACCATCAACTTCAAATCTTACAGTTCAGAAACACTTTAGAACTGTATCTTTTTTCAATCAAAATTACACACAAATGAAATCTACGTACCTCTTATTTTCACTTTTCGTACTCTTGTCAATTGGTACCAATGCTCAAACACTATCCATTACAGTTACTGACGATGGCAAAGCAATGGCTTATCATGATATTACGGTCTCTCATGGAGATTATGTAATTGGTACTGGACGTACCAATGCTCGTGGTTTCGCTTCCATATATGTTTCTAACTTGCGTAGCAAATCAATTGATGTAGCTGGAAAGTATCAGAACGGTGGTACTAAAAGAGACTGGAGTATCAAAGGAAAACTTAAATTAGACCAAAGTAATAGTCTTCATATCCGTTTAGAAAAAATTGGCGAAGACATAGAAAAGTCAAGAGCAGAAATTAAGCAGAGACAAAAAGAAATGGCAGACAAAATGAAGAATCGTTTCCCTAAAAGGAAATCTGCTTTTGATGATAAGGATAGAGATTCTTTCTTTGATGACGACGATGAAGGAAAAGAGCCAATTCAAAAAACAACTATACCTGACAATAAGGTAACGCCTAATACCAGTTCAAATGGTAATTTCAATACTCAATTGGCTAAAATCAAAAATACTCGTTCTTCTTTTGATAAAGAAGATTTAGCTGTCAATCTGGTAAAATCAAACAAGCTCAATACAAATCAAATTAAACAAATAATGGCGGAAATAAGCTCTTCTTTCTCTCAAAAAGAAGTAGCTATTGCCGCGTACCCCAACTGTACCGATAAAAACAATTACCAATCAATTATCAATACTTTCAAATCTCCTTTTATGAAAGAAGATGTCAAAGAAGCTACTATTGATAAATAAACTCCCCTCTTCTAGTTAGAAGTAATTTAAATGAGATAACATTTCAAAATGTTATCTCGTTTTTTTTTTGAGCATACCTGCATCTAGACAATAATGTGACTAATATTATTCTCACCCCTTTATTCTTTTCACTAAATTGCAAAATAAAGCCAACACCAAACTATTCTTCATTTAATACTCCTATTGTGACTAGTAGAACGATTAAAAAAAAATTCTTTAATACTTTGATTGTGCCCCATCGTCACGAATCAAAACACTATTAGACAATCAAGTCTTATCTAATCAACTGCTAGAAGAAATAAAATTTGACAGTTATAATTTGACAAGAAAATTAGGAATGAGTAAAAATAATCTATAAATAAAAACTATGAGACCATTACTATTAATCCCACTACTATGTTTCACCACTTTGCTATCTGCTCAAAAACGTGGCAAGAAAAAGCTAGAGACTGAGCCTAAACAAGAACAAAAAGTAGTCAAGCATAATTTCAATGCGTTAAAATTCAGAAATGTTGGTCCAGCGATCAATTCTGGTCGTGTCATTGATCTTGCTATCAATCCTAACAAGCATAGTGAATACTATGTGGCAATAGCCTCTGGAGGGGTTTGGAAAACGACTAATGCAGGGGTTACCTATCGTCCTATTTTTGATGGACAAGGCTCTTATTCTATTGGTTGTGTCACACTAGATCCATCCAACCCTAACATTGTCTGGGTGGGAACAGGAGAAAATAATAACCAACGCTCTGTAGCTTATGGGGATGGAGTCTACAAATCGGAAGATGGAGGTAAATCTTGGAAAAATGTAGGACTCAAAACCAGTGAACATATTGGTATGATAAAAGTCCATCCTCAAAACTCAAATATTGCTTATGTGGCAGCCTATGGTCCTTTATGGTCTGAGGGTGGAGAGAGAGGACTCTATCAAACTATTGATGGAGGCAAGACATGGACTAATATTCTAGAAATTGACAAACATACAGGTGTTAGTGAGATACATTTTGATCCACGTGATCCTAATGTTTTGTATGCTATTAGTCACCAAAGAAGACGACATGTATTTACTTACTTAGGTGGTGGACCAGGTTCTGGTATCCACAAATCTACTGACGGAGGTAAGACTTGGACAAAACTAAATGGAGGAATTCCTAATGGAGATTATCTGGGTAGAATTGGAATGGCAATCTCTCCTGCCAACCCTGACATACTTTATGCCCTAATAGAAGCTTCTAATGGAAAAGGAGGTACTTACAAATCTACCGATAGAGGTGCCAGTTGGTCCAAACAAAGTAGTTATAGCACTTCTGGCAATTATTACCAAGAACTCGTCCCTGATCTGACGGACGAAAACAAAGTTTTCTCTATGAATACTTGGTTACACCATACTGAGGATGGTGGTAAAACATGGAAGAGAACTGGTGAAAAATACAAACACGTGGATAATCACTGTATGTGGATTGACCCTAATAATAGTGCTCACTGGATTGTTGGATGTGATGGCGGTATCTATGAAACATGGACACATGCACAAGATTGGCAATACAAACCAAATTTGCCTGTCACACAATTCTACAAAGTAGCAGTGGATAATGCCACTCCATTTTATAACATACATGGAGGTACCCAAGATAATAACTCTATGGGAGGTCCTAGCCGAACGACTAATAAAGCAGGCATAACCAATGCCGACTGGTTTATTACCAATGGTGGAGATGGTTTTGAATCCCAAATCGACCCAGAAGACCCAAATATTATCTATGCACAGGCTCAATATGGTTGGTTGGTTCGCTATGACAAGCGTAGTGGGCAAAAGGTAGGTATCAAGCCTCAACCAGGTGCAGAAGAAGCTCCCTACCGCTGGAACTGGGATGCTCCGTTACTCATTTCGCCTCATAACAACAAACGTTTATACTTCTGTGCTAACAAAGTATTTAGAAGTGACAACAGAGGAGATGATTGGGTGGCTATTTCAGATGACCTGACTCAGCAAATTGATAGAAATAAACTTCCTGTAATGGATAGAGTCTGGTCTGCGGATGCTGTCATGAAAAATAAATCTACTTCTATCTATGGAAATATTGTAGCATTTGATGAATCACCACTACAAGAAGGATTGCTCTATGTTGGTACCGATGATGGTTTGATTCAAATCTCAGAAGATGCTGGTAAAACTTGGCGAAAAGTAACTACTGTAGGCAAAGTTCCTAAAAACACTTATGTCAATTCACTCATTACTTCTACTTATAACAAAAACACCGTATTTGCCATTTTCAACAATCACAAAAATGGTGATTTCAAACCTTATATCTACCGTTCAGATGACAAGGGAAATACATGGAGTGCTATGCAAGGCGATTTGCCCGAAAGAGGTTCCGTCTACGATATAGCTCAAGATCCTATTGATAAGAATCTATTTTTTGCAGGAACTGAATTTGGAGTATTTTTCACTAAAAATAGTGGTAAAAATTGGCAACAACTCAAAGGCGGCTTACCTACCATTGCGATTAGAGATCTGGAGATACAGCCTAGAGAAAATGATCTAATACTGGCCTCTTTTGGGCGTGGATTTTTTGTGTTGGATGATTATAGCCCTTTACGCAATTTTCAAGAAGATGACAGCAAAAAAGCAGCCACTATCTACCCTATTAAAACAGCTTTGGTATTCATCGAAAGTAGTCCATTAGGACTACGAGGCAAATCTAATCAAGGTTCTATGTTCTATACGGCTGACAATCCACCTGTTGGGTCAGTTATCAGCTATTGGTTTGGAGATACCACCATGCTAACCGCTAAAGAAAACCGTCAGAAAAAAGAAAGCGAATTAATTAAAGATCAAAAAGAACTCCCATATCCTACTACAACAGAGTTGCATCAAGAAGATTGGGAACAAAAACCTTATTTAATCTTAAGTATTAGTGACAAGAATGGTACTGTTATCCGTAGAATCAAAACTAAACCTAGCAAAGGACTTAATCGTATTGTTTGGGATTTCAGACACGAATCACTAATTCCTATTCAGCTCAAAGATCGTAAGGCAGGGCGTTATGGCTCTTTACCTTCTGGAGCGTTAGCAGCTCCAGGGAAATACTTTGCTCATTTGACTAAAGTCCATAATGGAAAAGTAACGAAATTGACCGAAAAGGTCCCTTTTGAAATCAAATCACTCAACAATGCAACTTTAGCTACAGCAGATAAGGCAGCCCTAGAAGCTTTTGAAGTCAAACTAACCAAAATGAGACGAGCAGGACGTGCAGTCGGTAGTGTCTATGTGGGAATGAATAAACGTATTGCTCACCTACAAAAATCTATCTTGCAAACAGGTGAAGCAGATCTAAAATTGCTAGAAGATGCGGACAAAATACGCCTAAAACTAAAAGAGCTTGGCATCACGCTATATGGCGATGGTAGTCTAAGCAGTCGTGAGTTTGAAGTCAATCCAGGACTTATTAGTAGAATGGAAGGAACCATCTGGAGCATTTGGTACAGTACGGCTACACCAAGTAAAACGGCTCAGAAAAATTATATGATTGCAGGAAAACTATTTGAGAACTTTCTAGCTGATTTGACCAAAGTGCAAACAGAAATGAACCAACTCGAACAAAAACTCAATGGGATGGGTGCTCCTTACACACCTGGTAGCTCTGCTATTCCTGATTGGAAAATGGAATAGTCAAATTGTCAATTTCATCTAAAATGAATGACTCTCCAAGTGTTCTAATAAAGAATACTTGGAGAGTCATTTATTTTAGATTCTAATAGCCCCTTATGAAATCTGGTTGTGGCGATAGCCGATAGCTAATTTAGAATTGAAAAAATACAACAAGCTCAGTCCCTTTTTAAGTAGTTCTTCTTCATTTTTGATTAAACACCTCTTTTATTCGATAGAAACCTGTTATCAAAATAACATATGATTAACAAAATCTTAAAAGCCAAAAGTTGGCAAATTTTTTCTTTTATCCTAATACCTTTGGTAGTTGCTTTTTTACTAAAAAAACTAGAACTCAATGGTGTAGGTATTTTTTTACCTGAAATATTGGGGTCTCTATTCTGGGGAATCTGGCTATGGAGCATGGCAATTGGTCTAAATGTGTATCTGCCAGAAAAACTAAAACTTTCAACTTCAAAATTCAAATACTGCTTTGTCTATTTTTTTAGCTATCTACTTTTAGTGTCACATTTCATTTTCCTAGCTCAGAAGTCATCTATACTTCTTATCGTTTGGGTTTTCCTTCATATAACAGCAATGTTATGTATTCTGTATATCCTGCAATTTGTAGCAAAAACGATAACAACCATGATATTAGAAAGAAAACCTAATTTTAGTGAATACATAAGGACACTTCTAGGTATTCATTTCTTTCCCATTGGAATATGGTTTATTCAACCTAAAATAAACCAATTCATGGCTAATCATAAAACTATCCCCTCAAGCAAAAACAGTTCTATCTTGGATGATGAACCATTCTAACAAACTTTTACCTACAATCATACAAAAACAAAGGTTTGAATCTAGAACTCTCGTCTAATTCTAAAACACTACTCAAAATTATAAAAAGACGGTATATGACATTCACAAAATATTTAACTGCTCTAGCCATGCTATCCTTTGCTACCTCAGCCTTTGCTCAAAATGGAGAATATGTAACCGTCAGAGATTTAGAATCTTGGGCATCGCTCAATCTGAAATACAAAGCGAGTAAAAAATGGAGCATTAAGCTGGAACAACAGTTTCGATTTGGGAACAACTCCACTCAAATAGATGATTATATAACAGAATTGAGCACCAACTATGATTTTGGAAAATATATCTTTGGAGGAGTAGGATTCAGATATGCAGGACAGCCCGACCGAGTTGGTGCCAACCAAGATTTCGAGCATTACTTCAGATTCCATATAGATCTAGGGGTAAAGCATGCTGTTCAAAGATTCAATTTCAAATATAGACTGAGGTATCAGCTCAAGGATCAAATTGGCGTATCAAAGGAAGAAGGAGATTATGCTAACAATCATTTACGATTGAAAATTAATGTTGGATACAACATCAAAAAATGGAAATTTGATCCAGAGATTTCTGCTGAAATCTTTCATCATTTTGAAAAAGGCGAACAAAATGGTTTCAATAAATTTAGATTGACAGTAGGTACCCAATACAAAACAAAGTCATGGGGCAAGATTGGTCTTTTTTATAGAATAGAGCAAGAGTTGATTGCTCCTTATCCTAAAACCACCCATATCATAGGGTTGAAATACACCTATACCCTAAAGAATAAAAACAAAAAAGAAGATAATACTACATGGTATTAGAGCATATCTAAAAACAAGCTAGAATGAAAAAAATAATTTTGATATCCGCTTTGACACTGACACTTTTTTCTTGCAAAAAAGAAATATTTGTAGAGTATGGAGAAGGCTTAGAAGACTGGACAACAGCGACACATACCGACCAAGTATCGCCTAATTATAACATTGTCTTTGATCAAACTAAAGTAAATAGAATTGACCTAGTCTTTACTACCGCCAACTGGAATGAAATGCAGGCTGATTTATCAAGCATTTTGAGCTCTAGT
>CAYOJF010000020.1:0-58359 GCA_964404215.1 uncultured Aureispira sp.
GAATAAAGAAAGTAGGAGGGTTTTCATATCGTTTAGTCTTGTTTATTTAAGAAATGAAGTTGTTTAAAAAGTCCGTTTGTGGACAGATGAGTAAGATTTTTTTGTTAATTGAGGCAAAAATTTGACTAATAGCCTTAGCTATTTGACTAATTTTTAACGATAAGTAACGGAAAAAGATATTTCATTTGTACAGGAAGAGATTTTTTAAACAACTTCAGTATATAACAATTGATAAGCTAAAAATATGCCACAAAAGTTCCTTACAGGAGGATATGCTGTTCTATTTGTTTCAAGAGCTTTTCTTGAGCCTTAGCAGTATTTTCCCACCATTCGTTTGACCAAACTCTATAGCATGCAATTTGCATAGCTTCTAAGCGTTGTTCTACAAATATATCCCAAGCATAACTTTCGGGGGTATCTTTATCAATGAAAATATCATAGTAGAGTACTACTTTTAGCTCATTATTGGCATCAAAAATAGCAATCGGCAGACGCATGCCCGCATATTGGTAATTGACTTCTATGCGTGCGTCAGCGAAACTTTGTTGCAGATAGTTAATAATATGTTCTTCAAACGTGGTATCTGTTACGCTGTAGAGCAACTCTTCAATAGGCTTTTGTTGACAATGTTCTAACACTAAATCAAGAATTGCTTTTCGAGTATCATCATCTTCTGTACTGACGGCGTTAGCATAAGCCAAATAAGCATAAAAAATACCTTTGCCTTGGTTTCCATTTTTCAGAATATCAGCTCGGTAGTTTTGATAATAGTTGGCTGGAATAGAGGTGAAAATTTGAATGTGTTTTTTTGCTCTAGTAATGATAACATTGAGTAGACGGTAGCCATCCTGTTTGTTAATTGGGCCATAGTTCTGAATGAAGGAATCGTCTGCACGTTTACCGAAAGTGGTCGAAATGACTAGAAAATCTCGTTCATCACCTTGTATGTTTTCTAGATTTTTGACAAACAAACCTGCCGAAAAAAGACGTTGGAGTAAGCTCCCTTCTTCTGGCTGCTCTATGGCTCTAGTCTGTATATAATCCAGAATAAGATTACGTTGATGTAGATTGAATGTGGCGACTCCTACAGAAGGCGTTTTTTTATATTTTTTTGCAATTTGTACCAAATAGTCTACGACCGCCACTGCTTCTTTTTCATTGCAGCTATCAGCATAAGTGCCATTGATGGATACGAGTTTGATCGGGGGCTGACCACTTGGCAATACAACAGGAGTTAGGCGATTACCATAAAAAGCAGCATTCGAAAAATCAATCAAATAAGGATGTTTAGAACGATAGTGAACCTCTAGAAAAGATTCGACATAATACCCCTCTGCTAACCCAAATTCAAGTAAGGATTCAGAACTAGAGAGGTAATCAATGCTATCATTGACAAGGGAAGTGTTATCCCAAATTTCTTCCGATGGATTACTTTCTTCATTGTGAAACACCTGAGCAGCTTGAAAGTAATCAGAAGGGGGCATCTGTTGGCTATCGCCCGATATGATTTTATATTTACCTCGTGTCAAGGCACAGAAAGTGTCTTCTACTCGCAATTGACTGGCTTCGTCAAAAAGTACCACATCAAATAGTCCTGGGTGTAGTGGCAAGATAGAAGAACAAACAGAGGGACTGACCAGCAATACAGGGAAAAAACTCTGAAAGAGTTCTGGTGCTACGCCAATAATTTTACGTAGGGGATTTCGTCGTTCTCCTTTATTTCCTCGCTTGTTGTACAAGCTATGTAGTTTGAGCGGAGCTTGCTCATGATGAAACAGTTGTACTTGACGGCTTTGTTCTCCTCTCCAATATTTGAGGGTATGTGGTAGGAGCATTCGTTGAAATGCGGCTAATTCTTTTTCGTAACTCTTCCGAGTTAAGTTATAACTCATTTCGTTGGGGACAGCCTCGTCTTGATGGTGACTCAACATAGCATTGAGATACCAACTACTAAAACTTTTTTCCCAGTCAGATGGGTTGGTAGCGATCAGTTGTTCCATTGCTACTCTTTGACCATCGGTTAGGCTCAGCCAGAAAAATTTGAGGGCATGATAGTCTGCAAAATTTTCAAATTGTTCTTGTAGTTTGGCTAAATTTTGCTCTAGGCCTTCCAGTTGTTTATGTCTTTTGTGGATGGTTCTACTGGCAAACTTAAAGTCTACTTTGAATACTTGACTACTGGCAAACTTTTGTTCGAAAATATCAAGACTTTTGCTTACTTCCTGCACTTTTGTATGGAAGTGGACATGTTTGTAGATTTTGGTAGGACTTAATTCATTAACTAAATCTCGAATAATAGGTCCCCTGCCTTCATGCCATTCGTATACTTTGGCTTGGTAAGACTCAATATTTTCTAATAACTGCTCAAAAACTAATTTTTTTTGATTACTAATGTCCAAAAAGTTAAAATCAAAATACTGGTATTGTTGATGTGTTTTTTTGAGTTCAATAAACGTCTGTAAAATAGTAGCCTTATCGTCATCTAATTGCTTGTATTTACTACCTATGTTTTTTAGAAACCCACGGTACAAGCCTGTGTTTTTATTGAAATAATATTTACTAGTTTTCATACCTGCTTCTATCAAATCAGTCATTTTACTGGTTTTTCTAGATTTTTGCAAGTACACATCTTCATAGTGTCGCTCCAGTAGTTTTTCGTACTCAAATAAGTAAGCGAGCATATCTCTTTGAGCAGATTGGACTACTTTAGAAAGACTATCTAGTGATTGTTTGATATTCTTTTCTACTTGAGCCACATTGGCTTGACGAAAAAAATGATCGCTCAAGGCATTGAGCGGATGTTGCATTGTTCCGAGTTTCTTGAATAGATATTCTCCTTCCTCTAGTATATTACAAATTTCTTCATGCTCCATCAGGTTGAAAGCAAAATTTTTGGGATTGATGGGAGCATGAATTGCTTCTCCTTCTTTGAGCTGATCGGTCTTTAGGTATTGTCCCACCAGTGCTTTGTAAGTCAAATCTCCTGAGAGTGGTACTCGCATTTTTTCTTGATACTTTTGTAGCAATTGTACACTACTAGTGCAACTTCTAAGCAGTCGAATGAAGGTAGGAGAGGGCTGATAAACCTTATGTTGCTGTTTGGCTCTCTCTCGAACACTATCAACGACAGCACGACGGTCGCGGTGAGTATCTTCTATGATAACAGCTAATTCTTGTAGTCCTAACTCCTTTAAGTTATTGTAGATGACATCTAAGGCTGTTTTTTTCTCACACACAACCAAACAGTTTCCCGCATTAGAAATAGTATTGGCAATGATTCCTGTCAAAATCTGACTTTTACCTGTACCAGGAGGGCCTTGTATAATCAAATTTTTACCTTGATCAAGCTGATGTAATAATTTTTGTTGGCTAGGGTCCGTATCTACAACAGTAAAAGCATGTTTCATGAAGGCAGAATCTCCTTGAGGAAGCTTATCTTTTAGCTCTGTGAGTTGAGTATTGATAGTATCAATATTGGCAGAGAAATAAGCAATATCTTTGATAATACTTTCTTTTTGAGAACGGAAAAGACCAAAAACACCAGACCAAAGTATGGTTGGTACTTCCAACGGCATTTGAGCTATTTTTTTGGACGATGGAAGTGGTGCGAGTGGCTGTTGAAGTATTTGTCTAAAAGTGCCTTCCATTTGGTCAGGTAGAGTAGGGTGGAGTTGTTTTAGATGCAGGAACACCATCTTAGCCAATTCTTCTCTATCGAGAATGGCATCTTCTAGTAGTTGGTCATAAATAGGTTGTAGTTGAATTTTGGCTTGACTCATCAAGTAGGAATTCAATACCATATTGGTAACAACAGCATAATCTTCTTGACGACTAATCCGCCATTCGTTGACACTACCAAAATTTCTTTCAATATCCAAAGACCAGATTAATAATGGAGCTTTAATTGTTTTGGTGGGATCTTTTGGATCTCGCATCAGTAGAATAGGAAAGCCGAAGCTAAATGTTTTGACACCATGTTCTGAGAAATGATCCTGATTCTCTATTCCAATAGATTGCAACCTTCTGAGGATACTTTTTTGCTTTTTTTGAGTCGCAGGAATACTACTAGGGGTAGGTTGAATTTTGCAATCAAAGTTAGCTTTCCCAAATAGCAAATCTAAAAAATTATTAGTTAAGCCCTCTTGTAGGAAATCTAAGTCACGAACATCCAGCCGAGTTAGATATTGATCTGGAATCGCGTTCAAGTAAATAGAACGGCGATTGCCAGTAGAAAGTTTCTGTTTTAAGTTATCTAAAAAACGATGGTCAATAGTCTGCATATAAAATGATCGTGAGGTTTAATTGCTTTTACTAACTTAATGATTTTAACCTGATAATTAACAATTAGTAATGATAGAATTAATAATTTTCCTGTCGGAATGCTTTGTTATTTGATTTTTAAGTAGGTGGTTGTATGTAATGCAGTGTATAGAATTGGCTAAAAAAATGTTATTATCAAAGACTCCCGTAACCTGATAGCCTTAGCCTGTCCCAACAGACGTAGGTGCTATAGGATGAAGGAAATAGCATTTTTAAAAGATTATAAATACTGTAGAACATGTAACTAACTACTTCATAGTGAATTGAGGATTAATTAACAAGGCGATAAGAATATACGAGGGGTAACATCAAACTAACACACCAATTTTATCAAATCGTTCAAAAACTTTAGCAGAATGAGGGGCATCAGAGAGTTCTGGAGTTAAGTCTTGCCCTGCCCAATGTTCATAATGTTTGCCATCTCGCCAAAGTCTACTGTTTGTAACATCATAAATTTCTCCTTGATAAGCTACATAAATCGTTGATTTATCCTGTCCATTATGGAGTGCTAATTGGCTTCGAGTGAACTTCTTTAAAGACATTTTTTTGTGTTTTTTAGCAAGGTTTGACCTTTATTTGTAATGCTTTCAATAAATATTGAAAAATAATATCTCAATAATAGTGAAAAAAAAATTGTTTAGGTTTTTTATTACTGAATAAATACATATCTTTGCGGTCGAAAACGGAGTTAATTTTAAGTTTTTATCAAAGAATAATTACATTGAAAACAACATATTTTTTACTTGTATTTTTGCTATTAGGGCTCATTCAGCCTGCATTTGCGACTGATCCACACGAAGATGGTGGACATGAGGAAGACCCAATTGAAGCGATGTTACATCACATTGGAGATGCGAACGAATTTCATATTGCGGGACCTTACAGTATTCCATTGCCATGTATAGCATGGTCAGACGATGGTTTAATGTTTACGATGTCTAGCAAATTCGAACATGGACACAAAGCTTACAATGGTTATGTGATGCACCACGGTATTTTGATGAAAGTCAAAGGGGATGATTTTCCTCAAGGATTGGTAGATGTTACTGGAGGACATGGAGAGTCACACAGTGATCACGCAGCAGATGCACATGGTGGTCACCAGACAGTAAGTGAGCATGGTGTTACCACAGCAGGAGGTGCAGAACATATGGAAGATGCCAAAGAGCATGCCCCATCGGTTTACATTACTAATAGCAAAGGTGAAAAAGTAGCATATGAATTAGAGCCATCTAAGGCATTGAAAAGTACAGATTCTTCTTGGTTAGATCTTTCTATCACGAAGAACGTATTCGGAATGCTATTAGGCTTAATCATCTTACTGTTTTTGTTTTCTAAGATATCAAAAGCGTACACTACTCGTGGTACAGCTGCACCTAAAGGCGTTCAGTCACTAATGGAACCATTGATTATCTTCATGAGAGACGAAGTAGTGAAGCCAGCATTAGGAAAAGATTGGCAAAGGTTTTTCCCTTTCATCATGTGCTTGTTCTTCTTCATCTTAGCAGTAAATTTACTTGGATTGATCCCATTCTTTCCAGGCTCAGCAAATATATCTGGTAATATTGGATTTACTGTAGTAATGGCAGTTGCTGTGTTTTTAGTAGTTAACTTTAATGGTACTAAAGATTATTGGGTCCACGTATTATGGATGCCAGGTGTACCTACTGCGATTAAACCATTAATGATGGTAATTGAAGTAGTTGGATTATTCATGAAGCCAATTACATTATTGATTCGTTTGTTTGCCAATATCACAGCAGGTCACATTATCATTTTAAGTATTGTTAGTTTGATCTTCTTGTTTGCTAAAGCAGGTGGAGTAGCAGGTGGAGTAGCAGGAATGGGTTTAGCAATACCATTTGTATTTGCATTGAACTTATTGGAGCTATTTGTTGCATTCTTACAAGCATTTGTATTCTCACTATTAGCAGCACTTTACATAGGGTCTGCATTAGAGGAACACGATCATCACGATCATGATACAGAGCATGCATAAAATTTGAGTTTAGATTATTATTATGCTTGATGAATTCAAGCAATCAATTTTTTATATTTTTTTTCATTTAAACATTTATTAAAATGTCAGGAGCAGGATTAGCAGTTATTGGAGCAGGTTTAGGAATTGGAATGATTGGTGCAAAAGCTATGGAAGGTATTGCACGTCAACCAGCTTCAGCAGGAGACATCCGTTCAAACATGATTGTAGCAGCAGCTCTTATTGAGGGGGCGGCACTTTTCGCAATCGTTGTTGATCTTCTAAAACTATTCGTATAATAGTTTTTAGAAAAATGAATAGAACAAGTCTGGCAGCGATTGGCTGTCAGCTTGATCTTTTATCTTGTTTTAACACAAGTTTTTTTGATTATTACCACAACACAATATTTAATATAAATAGATACATTATACTATGTTATTTCTTGCAGAATTTTCAGTATTGAATCCAAGTTATGGATTGTTCATTTGGACAACACTTATTTTTATCTTGGTATGGGTATTTTTGAGCCGTTTTTTCAAGAACATCGCACAAGCATTAGAAGATCGTGAAAACTTCATTGACGGCTCGATATCTAAAGCTAAAGAAGCTGAATCAGCTTTAGCAGGCATTGAGTCTCAGAAAGATTTAAAAATCAAAGAAGCAGAAAAAAAATCATTAGAGATTTTGCGTGAAGCAGAAGCTATCAAAAAGAAGAAGATCGCTGAAGGTGAAGCACAAGGTAAAACTCGTGAAGAGAATATCTTGAAAGCTGCGGAGCAAGAAAAAGAGAATCGTTTGAAAGAGATGGAAGTAAATATCCAAAATAGTATTGGACAGACTTCTATTGAGATTGCAAAAGGAATTCTTGATGGTGAGCTAAAAGGGAATCACGAAGCTTATATTCGTTCTCAGATTGAGAAGATGAATAAGGGAGAGTTGATTGCTGGATAATCTTTAATAATGATTAATAAGACAGTTTTGTCTTAAAACAATAATTATGTCTGTAACAAAAATAGTTTCGAGGTATGCTAAATCACTCTTTGATTTATCTAAAGCGGATAATACGCTGGATAAAGTACATGAGGATGTGATGTATGCATGGGAGGTAGCTAAGACAGAAGATTTTAGAGATTTTCTGAAAAGCCCTTTGATTCCAGTTGAAAAGAAAGAAAACGTATTTAAGGCTATATTTGGTGATAGAGTAGAAGCAAGTGTATTGCGTACTTTTGATGCCATGGTAGAGCATAAAAGAGAAAGCTATTTGGTAGATTTTTGCCGTGCTTTCCATTTGATGTACAACGAGTCACAACATATTTCTTCGGTACGTTTGGTATCAGCAGTAGAATTAAGTGAGGGAGTTGTAGAGGATTTGTTAGCTGTATTCAAATCTAAAGGATTGGTACAACAACAAGTTGAGTTAGTAAAAGCAGTTGACCCAGCTATTATTGGTGGGTTTATCTTGGAGTTTGACGACCAAGTATACAATGCTAGTGTAGCATACAAACTGGAAAGTCTGAAAAAGAAATTTAGTGAAAATCTTTATACCAAAAATATATAAAAATGGCAAACGTAAAACCAGATGAAATATCTGCGATATTAAAAAAGCAGATCAGTGGATTCGATAATCAATCTAAACTAGAAGAGCAAGGGACAGTATTGGAAGTAGGTGATGGTATTGCTCGCGTTTATGGTTTGACCAATGTAGTATCAGGAGAGTTGGTAGAGTTCGAAAGTGGTGTACAAGCCATTGCTCTTAACTTGGAAGAAGATAACGTTGGTTTGGTATTGATGGGACCTTCTGAAAAGATTAAAGAAGGAGACAAAGTAAAACGTACGGAAAAAGTAGCTTCTATTAATGTAGGAGAAGGAATGCTAGGACGTGTTGTCAATACTTTAGGAATGCCTATAGATGGTAAAGGAGTAATTGAAGGACCTACTTATGCGATGCCATTAGAGCGTAAAGCACCTGGTGTTATTTATCGCCAGCCAGTAAGTGAGCCACTTCAGACGGGAATTAAAGCAATCGATTCTATGATTCCGATTGGTAGAGGGCAGCGTGAGTTGATTATTGGTGATAGACAAACTGGTAAGACTGCTATCGCAATTGATACGATCTTGAACCAAAAAGAATTCTACGATAAAGGAGAGCCTGTATTCTGTATTTATGTTGCTATCGGACAGAAAGCATCTACTGTAGCACAGATTGCTCAGACATTGGAAATGAAAGGTGCGATGGCTTATACGGTTATTGTTACTTCTTCTGCTGCTGATCCAGCACCAACACAATTTTATGCACCTTTCGCAGGAGCAGCTATTGGAGAGTATTTCCGTGATACAGGTCGTCCAGCATTAATCATTTATGATGATTTGTCTAAGCAAGCAGTAGCTTACCGTGAGGTATCTTTATTGCTACGTCGTCCTCCAGGACGTGAGGCATATCCTGGTGATGTATTTTATTTACACTCTCGTTTATTAGAGCGTGCGGCTAAAGTAATCAACAAAGATGAGATTGCTAGAGAAATGAATGATTTACCAGAATCTTTGAAAAAAGCTGGTATCGTAAAAGGAGGTGGATCTTTGACGGCATTGCCTATCATTGAGACACAAGCAGGAGATGTTTCTGCTTATATCCCTACCAACGTAATTTCGATTACAGATGGTCAGATTTTCTTGGAATCAAACTTGTTTAACTCTGGTGTACGTCCAGCAATTAACGTAGGTATTTCGGTATCACGTGTAGGTGGATCTGCTCAGATTAAGCCAATGAAAAAAGTATCTGGTACGCTAAAATTAGACCAAGCTCAATATCGTGAGTTAGAGGCTTTCTCTAAATTTGGTTCTGATTTGGATGCTGCTACTAAATCAGTATTGGACAAAGGTTCTAGAAACGTAGAAATCCTAAAGCAACCACAATATTCTCCTGTATCAGTAGAAAAGCAAGTGGCAATCATTTACTTAGGAACAAAAGGTTTGTTGAGAAACGTACCAGTAGAACGCGTTAAAGAATTCGAATTTGCTTTCTTGGCTAAAATGGAAGAGCGTCTTCCTGAGGTATTGAGCAGTTTCCGTTCAGGTAAATATGACAAAGCTGATTTGGCGAAGGTAGAAAGCCTAGCAAAAGAATTGACTTCTAGATTTAACTAAGAATATATATGGTATCAAACAGCATATTATTATGCTGTTTGATGCTTTTTTTCGTTTGAAATTATTTCAAACAATTAGACTATAATTTTACTTACAAGTAGATAGATAAAATGGCAAATTTAAAAGAAGTACGTGACCGTATATCCTCTGTAACCTCTACTCAACAGATTACCAAAGCAATGAAAATGGTAGCTGCTGCTAAATTGCGTCGTGCACAGCAGGCTATTGTCGAAATACGTCCTTATTCTAATAAGTTGAGTCAAATGCTTTCTAATATCCTTTCTAACTTAGAAGGTGATGTAGAAACATCATTTGGAGTTGCTCGTCCTGTCAAAAATGCATTGGTAGTAGTAATTACTTCGAATAGAGGTTTGTGTGGAGCATTCAATTCTTCTGTTGTCAAATTGGCGAAAGCATTGATTGAAGAGGAGTATAGTGACTTAGCTAAGAGTGGAAATTTATCAGTAATGTTTATTGGTAAAAAAGGATATGATGCCTTCAAACGTCGTACAGATTTAAATTTGATTACAGATCATACAGAGTTAGTTGGAAAAGATTTTTCTTTTGATGACTCATCTGTAGTTTCTGCTCGTGTAATGGAACAGTTTGAAGCAGGTGAATTTGATAAGGTTGATATTGTTTATGGACAATTCAAAAATGCAGCAGTACAGAACTTTGTAGTAGAGCCTTTCTTGCCAGTAGAAAAAATTGAAGCAGGCGAAGATACTTCTCCTGTCAAAGCAGACTTTACATTTGAGCCTAACAAGGAAGCTTTATTAGAGCATTTGGTACCTACTATCTTAAAGACACAGTTTCACAAAACAATATTGGATTCTAATGCTTCTGAGCAGGGATCTCGTATGACTGCAATGGACAAGGCTTCTGAAAATGCAGAAGATATGTTGAAAGCACTCAAGATTAATTATAACAAAGCTCGTCAAGAAGCTATTACCGCAGAGATTTCAGAGATCGTTGGTGGTGTAGCAGCATTAGAAGGAGCTTAGATACAGAGTTATTCTCTTAAAATAAAAATGCTTTGCAATTATTGTTGCAAGGCATTTTTTGTATTTTAGGGTATGGGTGATATCGCATATTATAGTAAGGCTTTTAGGAAAATAAGAAGAGGCTCTTCTAAATTGGGGAGGGCTCCACATAAGCCTATATTGTTGCTTTCTGTTATTGAAAATGTTGAAGCAGGACTGATAGAGTGTAATAAAATCCATTTAACTCCAGAGTTAATGGAGACTTTTAAGTCAAATTGGTCAAGTTTGGTTACTACCAACCATCTTTGTCGTTTTGCACTGCCATTTTATCATTTAAGGGGAGATGGTTTTTGGCATTTGTACGCTAAAGGGAGTCAACACAAACTGAAAACTCCAAGTATTACCATGCTTGCACAATGTTTTTACTATGCTTATTTGGATAAAAGATTATTTGAAATTTTACGAAATCCTACTCATTGTCACTTACTGAAAGAAGTTCTCCTAGAAACCTATTTCCCAACTACAAAATATTGCTATACTAATAACAATAAATATGGTAAGCAGTTGGATTTACTAGAACAGTCTATACTGGAAGAATCTTCTGTTGTTTATAAAGAGAAGTTTGTTCACATAGATGAAGAAGACCAATTTAGGAGAGGAGCTATGTTTCAGCGGACTATTCCTAGAATTTATGATTATGTCTGTAGTATATCTCGTTTACGAATTGATCCGAAGCAAGGTGGACAAATGATAGATGCATGTCATATTAGGCAATTTAGCGAAACAAGAGATGACACCATTTCTAATGGATTTTCACTTTCTCCAACGGTTCATAGAGCATTTGACAGAGGATTGATAGGTATAGATGATAATTATAGGATAATAATATCAGATGCTTTGAATGAAAATGTAGAGAATCCATTTAATTTGAGTCAGTTAGAAGGGAACAGGATTCTGTTGCCGAAAGAAAAGAACTATTTGCCAAGCTTGGCAAATTTCGAGTGGCACAGGGAACATATTTTTATTCGTTAGAAATGAATAATAGAAAAGCGAATCACTCCGCTAGGGAATGATCCGCTTTCAGGTATGAAGAAATATATACCAAGTTACTTAAACGGATTAGACCATTCTTCTTTAGTAGCAATAGAATGGTCCGTTAGAGTCCTTAAAAAGGCTTCTAAATCGTCTTTTTCGGCATTCGTTAGTGTTCTGATACTCGTTGAAGTAGTCAGCTCAGGAGCTAAATTAGGAGCAGCATGCCCGCCAGTCGCATAATGATCGAGTACTTCCCGTAGTGTATTGAATCTGCCATCATGCATATAGGGTGCAGTCAGTGCAATATTACGTACCGTGACTTCACGGAAAAAACCATTACGGGTATCATCATTGGAGATATTGCCAAAGCCTTTATCTACGAAGTCTTCGTAAGAGGTAACCGAATCTAAGCCATTATTGGTAAATTCATTTCGAGCAAAAAGGGTCTTGGTATCCGAAAAACTATGACAATGAGCACACTCTGCATCTTTGACACTAGGGTTAGAGAAATTATCTCCTGTAAAGAGTAACAACCCACGTTCCTCTTGTGCTGTATAGGGACTGAATGATATCCAGCGTAGAGAATCGTATTTGGAATTGGCACTATTCAATGTACGTTGAAATTGGGCCATTGCTTTTGCTGCTAGATACTTTGTAATTTGACTGCGATCTTCTATTCCAAAGGCATTTCTAAACATTTGAGGATAATCTGGATGCGTTTGGAGGCGTTTTTCTATCATTGCCCAATCAGCATCCATTTCGTTTGGATCTTCGACTGGAGCTAGAGCTTGTTCTTCTAGTGTCTGAAAACGTCCATCCCACATGAAGTTATGTTCCCTATTTTTGATTTGGCTGTATCCAACATTTATCAAAGACATGGAATTGCGAAGTGCTCTTCGACCATCAATCCCTAGAGAAAAAACTTCTCCATCAGTGAACGCTTTATCTATCTGGTGACAACTACTACAGGATATGGTGGAATCTCTAGATAGAATAGGATCATAAAATAGGTGTCTCCCAAGTTGTATCCCTTCTACTGTCATGGGATTATCTGCTGGAATTTCCATAGCAGGTAGTCCTTTAATTGTTTCCATCGTGTGTGGTGTAGAAGTATATGGGAGATCTGCTAGGTCGGAGTCATGTGAAGTGAGTTTATCACTCCTACAGGATCCTAAAATTAGTATAATTGTAAAAAATAAAAAAGTTATTTTTTTCATAGTATAGAATTATCAAATAAATGATTGAATCTAAAATAGAAAAATAGAGTTATCTTCACTAAGTGAGATAACTCTATTTTGATTCAAGATTAGTTGAGTATTTAGTCTGTTAATTGAAAGGATTGGACCACTCTGTTCGATTGACAATAGTGGTATCTGTTAGTGCATTTAAAAAAGCTTCTAAGTCATCTTTTTCGGATTCTGTCAATGTTTGAATACTAGAAGAGGTCGTTAACTCTGGTGCCAAATTAGGAGCAGCATGTCCTCCTGTAGCATAATGATCCAATACTTCTCGTAGCGTTTTGAATCTACCATCATGCATGTAAGGAGCTGTTAGGGCTATATTACGGACGGTAACTTCACGGAAAAATCCATTTTTAGTAGGATCACCAATAACAGCACCATAGCCTTTATCTACAAAATCATTGAAAGAAGTAACGGAATCTAATCCATTATTAGTAAAATCATTTCTAGCAAATAGAGCTTGATTATTTGAGAAACTATGACAATGTAGACATTCTGCATCTTTAGCAACTGGATTACCTGTTGCATCGCCTAGGAATAAATCAAATCCACGTTGTTGTTGTGGGGTCATATATTCAAAAGCAACCCAACGATCAGCATCATATTGAGAATTGGCAGAGTTCAGTGTTCTCTGAAATTGAGCTAATGCTTTCGCTGCGAGTTCTTTTGTAATATCAGGAGTACCTGAAATTCCAAAAGCTTCTCTGAAGAGCTGAGGGTAGTCAGGATGCGTGCGGAGTCTTTGTTCTATATCCAACCAACTGGCATCCATTTCATTCGGGTCTTCTATAGGAGCGAGTGCTTGCTCTTCTAGTGTCGCAAAACGTCCATCCCACATGAAATTATGTTTTCTATTTTTGATTTGACTATAGCCAATATTAATGAGAGACATCGAATTTCGCCTAGCACGTCTACCTTCAATTCCGAGAGAAAATTGCTGACCATCGGTGAATGCCTTGTCAATTTGATGACAACTACTACAAGAAATAGTAGAGTCACGAGAGAGAATAGGATCATAAAAAAGATGACGCCCCAGCTTGATACCTTCTACTGTCATGGGGTTATCTGCTGGAACTTCCATAGCAGGAAACCCATTAGGTGGCGTTACTGTATAGCTACTGGGAGCATAAGTAATATATTCCAGGTTGGTGTTGGTGCTGTCTTGTTCTGGTCTACAAGCTCCCAGAATTAGGATAAGACTCAAAAATAAAAAAGTTATTTTTTTCATGCTAATCTAGATTCAAATGACAATTAGATAATAAGCTATTAGCAATGGTTCGCTTGAGCTATTATCTTTCAAAAATGATAAAAAGAAGTAGACTATTGTAGCAGGCCTAATACGATATTAGACCTGCTATAAGTCTATTGTATTTTTGTTGCATCAGCTAGATTGGTTAAGGACTGCTTAGCTAAGTTATATTTAGCACTTCCTACTTCACCAGAGTGAGTCATGACGTTGGTAATCAAGTCAATTTCACTACCTGTTTTGAAGAACAGATCTTCCGCCTTAATCTCAAAAGTGATACGCGTTGTTTGTCCGTCTACAATCTCTATGGTTTTGTCAAAACTTCTGGTTTGCAACATGCCATCTACACCAGAGTGATATAAGAAACCAGAGGTATTATTATCTGCTTTGACAATACTACCTTCTATTTTAGATAGGATATAGCTGTTCCAACTTGCCCAGTAGTTGGCATTGACTCCCAGTGGAGAATCAGAAGCATAATCACTAGGAGTAGTCGCATTGAGAGCATCAGGCAGCCCAAATCCCATTTGTAGTCCAGCATAACTGCCAGTTTTTAGTTTATCAATACTAATGGTGACACCTTCTGCTGCGGTAGCAGCAGAAGTAGTATTGGTTAGGTTAATATATTCTACATCTGAAATCATATCTCCATTTTTGAATTGTAGATCTGATAGAAAGAATTCTAATCGTTTGAATATGATAGTGGTAGGGTCAGTCATTCCAGTTGCTTGATTTTCAAACATAGGGAGTGTTTGACCATTATAAGTTGTTTTGAAATTTATTTCTAAGGTACCAGTAGGAGCCTCTTCTTTACAAGAAACAGAAAATAAAATGACTCCAATAAAAAATAAAATATTAAGTGTACGCATGATAATATAGTTATAGGGTCAAAACCTTGGTTGATTTTGCCTAATGATTTTAAAAAAAATAAATGGGCAATGAAAACGATTGCACATTAAAGAGTTGATAAAGAAGCTTAGTGACAGGGGGGAATAGGACACGGTCGTATTCCAATAGATACCTGTCTTACAGGAATGATTGCTGAGGTGGCTTCAATAAACTAGGCACAAAATGGTGGCCAAGGATGGATTGGAAGGAAAAATAAGGTCTGTTTTTTGTCATAAAAATCCAATTCAAGGTGGCATTAGAGTAATGTTCTATTGTTGTTGGAAAAAAATGCTGTAAAACCTCGTAAGAGGTAGTTGTTTTCTTTTTCTCTTGTTGTTCGGAAGAGATGGCATCGGCATGACTTTGATCTATTTTTTTGAATTGTGCATTTAAGTAGCACTTACCATGACAGCAGTTATTGGGGATATCCTTTTTCTTACAAATGGTTTCCGCAATACTTTCTTGCTGCACACTAAAGCTCATAAATATCCCTATCTTCATTAGCTGAGGCAAGAAGAATAGGATTAAAAGTGATATGGAAAATAGATACTTCAAAAGTCGTTTGTTCTTTACTACTAAAATACAACTTATTTTAGATATAAACGAGAATTAGGTTGATAGTGTTGCTTTAGCTAGAGCAACTTTCGTTATTTTATCGCCTTTCTCTTACCTTTGGAGAAGATATTACAAGGTAAAAAAATGGGAATGGATAAGGGAATTTATAATCAGCTTCAAAAAGCTAAACAAGCAAAGGAAAAAAAATTTGCAGTATTAATTGATCCTGATAAACAAAAAATAACAAAAGTAGATCAAGTACTTCGGCTAGCCGAAGAGGCAACGATTGATTGTTTTTTGATAGGAGGAAGCTTGGTTGTAAATGATGCTTTGGATGAAGTAATTCGCATCTTGAAAAAAGATTCTGACATTCCAGTAGTACTTTTTCCTGGTAGCTCTAGACAATTGAGTTATCAAGCAGATGCACTGCTTTTTTTATCTTTAATTTCTGGACGAAACCCAGAACTGTTAATAGGTAAACATGTAGAAACAGCTCCTTTTTTGAAAATATCTCCATTAGAAATTATTTCAACAGGATATATGTTGATTGATGGAGGTGTCCCTACTTCTGTATCTTATATGAGCAATACTTACCCCATACCAGCTAACAAGAATGATATTGCTGTTTGTACCGCTATTGCAGGAGAATTGTTAGGACTGAAACTATTATACATGGATGCTGGGAGTGGAGCGATTAATCCTATCAGCACTTCTATGATAGAGGCAGTTAGTATGGCAACAGATATTCCCCTGATAGTAGGAGGTGGAATCCATACACCAGAGAAAGCGGCAGCTAATGTACAAGCTGGAGCAGATATACTGGTGGTAGGAAATGCCATAGAAAAAGACCCCAGTCTGATCATCGAAATTTCAAACGCTATTCATACAGCAGTATAAAAAAAACTAACCAATAGAAAATGATTCCTATTGGTTAGTTTTAAACAACTTCACTTAATAACTGATGTTACGCACTAATAATAGCCCTATTGAAAACTAGCAACGGGGTAGGCTTTTAAAGTTTGTTCCTAGTCTAATGTTTAATTTTGAATGCTTAATGCTCGTACAATAGCACGTTAGGCATTCAAAATTAAACATTCAACATTGTAAAACGACTTCTTATCTAATATCTAACTGTTATTTTACCAACCTATTTGAATAGTGCGTAACATCAGTTAATAAAGGATCGTCTTAGAGGTATGTCAAGTTTCTTTATTTGGCAAATGGTCGAAGATCATCCACATCAATCTGACCATGAGAAGCATTATAAACAGCTTTTTCATTTCTGATGACCAGAATTTGGGGTGACTCGTGTTTTACACCAAAAATACTTGCAATTTGATTAGAAATATCACGGTGAGCAATCAAATCTAGATGATAAGCTTCCATGTCTAAATCCCAGAACTGTTCTAGTCCTCGTTTTGCCACCATACTAACCGAACAGCGAGTACTGTGTTTGAATAGAACAATAGGTTGCTTATTGGACAATTCTATAGCTTGTTTCAAATCATCGGTACTATTTAGGTGTTTCCAGTTCATGAGTAGTATTATTTGTATTTTAATGATTAAATTTGTGAAAGGAAACACAAGATTACTACAAAAGTTTTAGAAACAATCAATAATATGGAATTTGTACCAATTGGTAAACTAAAAAAGACACATGGTCTACAAGGAGAGATAAAGTTAGAAATAGAGGATAAGTTTTTGGAACTATTGTTTGCTTTGGGAGTACTTTTTGTAGAACAGACAGGAAGCCCAATGCCTTTTTTCATAGAGTCTATTAGGGGCAAAGGAGCTATGATCGCTAAATTGGAGGAGGTAGATGATAAAGAAACAGCCAATGCTTTAGCGAATAAAGTAGTTTACTTGCGTCGTACAGATATTCCATTTACAGATGAAGAATTGGCGGAAGAAGAAAGTGATTTGTTGTATTATTATCTAAAAGATTATGAACTGCTGGATCAAGAAAAAAATAGGATTGGGAAGATCCTAGAAGTAGCTGACTATCCACAACAAGAAATGGCAATTGTGCAGACAGAAGAGGGACCAGAGCTATTGATCCCTTTACTAGAAGATTGGATCACAGTAATAGATACAGAGCATAAAACGGTGCAAATGGAATTGCCTGAAGGACTTGTAGATTTATAATTTTACGAAAAGAAAACACTAATAATGAAAGACCAAAAAGAAATTGCTTATCCACCATTTGCTTGTGTTCATACACCTAATTTGCCTGCCTTATTGCACCAGCTTAATTGTACTATTGTGCTGAGTACCTATCAAGCTGGTAAAGTGGTATTGGTGTCAGCAACCAATCAAGAAAGGTTAGTACAACTCCCTCGGACATTCAAAAGAGCAATGGGGATTGCTATAAAAGGGAAGAATATGGCGATAGCAACGGCTAATGAAGTCGTCTTGTTGCGTAATTCTCCTCAGTTGGCAGCTACTTACCCCAAGAAGCCGAATACTTATGATGCTTTATATATGCCTCAAGCTACCTATTATACGGGGCATTTGGATATGCATGATTTACATTTTGGGAAGACAGGTTTGTGGGGAGTAAATACTTCTTTTTCTTGCTTGTGTCGAATAGATCCAGAATATAGTTTTACGCCTGTTTGGCAACCTCATTTTGTGACTGAGTTAGTCTCGGAAGATAGGTGCCATCTCAATGGTCTGGCAATGGTCAATGATGAGCCTACCTATGTTTCGGCTTTAGGTAGTGGCAATACTCATCAATCTTGGAGGGATAATATTACTAAAGGTGGTATTATAATGCATATTCCGACGAATGAAATTATAGTGAAAGGGTTGGCAATGCCACATGCTCCTAGATGGTATGATGGGAAACTATATTGTTTATTATCCGCGAAAGAATCTTTGATTTGTATTGATCCTAACAATGGTCATGTAGAGACAGTTGCTCACATTCCTGGTTTTGTGAGAGGAATGGCAAAGCATGGTGATTACTTGTTTATAGCGACTTCTAAAGTCCGTAAAGAGTCTTCTACTTTTAAGCATCTAGAATTGACGGCTAACGAAGATAATGCAAGTATTCAAGTACTTCATCTACCTTCTGCTAAAATAGTAGCTTCGATGACCTGGAAGGCAAGTGTGGACGAAATTTATGATGTACAGGTTTTGGCAAATACTTCTCGACCCAATATTCTCAATACTTATAATGAGGATCATTATAAGGCATTGCTATTGCCACATACTACTTATTGGTCTAAAGAAAAGAAGAATAAATAGCGTTTTACGTGGGAGGTTTTAATAGACGCTCTTAGGTAGGTTGTTGTAAATTATACCACTCCACTAAGCTACTGGCAGACCAGAGTTTTAAATAAAGTCGAAGGATTACAAATACTTGGGAAAGTAAAAAACTATACCCAATAGTCGTACTATCTATTATAGTGATGCTAGTCGAAAGGAAATAATTAGAGACTATCAATGTTAGCCAAAAACAAAATAATAGAAGATACAATAGATAAGAGCGTAAAAAGTATCGTAACGTAAATCGAAGCCCACTCCCTATAGCTCCTAGAATCCATTTTTTTTCTTCTTGTACCAGAATGATTTTGGACATATCTTGCCAAAGAAAAAGAATACTAGCAATGATAAAATAGATAGGACTGAGTAAGTAAAAATTCTCTATAATAATTTGTTCACATTCTAGCTCAAATAAAGAAAAACCACTGGTCATTTGGTAGAAAATAGATAAAAAGCCAAATAGTAACCCTCCTTGTAGAAGTAGGAAACAAAGCGAAAGTCGGAAAATACGACCAAAAAATCGAGCACAATTAGACCAAAACAAACTACCCTCATAACGATCAGGTTGTGTAGTGAACAGAGCAAGATATCCTCCTGTGAAAAAGCTAAATAATAAATAGGAAAGTGCCAATACTAAAATGGATTGGTTGAGTATTGGGGTAAAACTACCTTCATAGGCATTCTTGAAATCATTCAAAAAGGTATAATTAAAACCTTGAACTAAATCATTGACTAAAAGAGAGTGCCCTACAGTAGAGATTAATAGTTGTTGTAGGGGATAAGCGACGATAGTAGCTAATACTAGTGTTAGCAAATATATAAAAACAATAACACGCTGGTATCGCCAAGTGTATCGCAATCCTTGTGTGATAGAACGAAGTAGAGACATAATGTTAGGCTTATAGGAGGGTGCTAGTACTAACCATAGCTCCCTGTATCCATGTCAAAAATGAGGTAAAATAGCGAGTGATTCCAGTGTGATCTGGTTGTAAGGTATAGCTATTATTGAGTAGGTTTTGGTCAAGTGTAATTTTGAAATTAGGATCTAGCTCTACACAAACTATTTTGCGGGTGCCTATGTAGGTAAAGTCCTTACTTCTAGCAATACCATCCCACTTTTCTAGGATTTTTTCTCCATTATCAAAGGTGATCAAGATATCTTGTGGTACAATCATCGCTTCTGAGCGATATAGAATAACTTTTGCTTCATAAGATTCTTGCGACTGATGAGCACCATTATCAGTGAGCAAGGTATCAACTTGCCCAACATACCCTTTTAGAGGTTGGATCGTTTTGTTAGAAATAGACTGTACCTTGTAATCACAGGCACTTGTTTGATGAATAGCTTGGTCTAAAAAGTAAAGCACTTTTTGAGTGTATGCCTCTGTATGAAACTGTGGGACAACCTTTTGCACAATAGTAATAAAATCATTGCGGCAAGGATGCTTAAACTTCCAACGTTGAAAATAGGTTTGGATGATTTTCTGCATACAGGCTTCTCCTGTCAATCCTTCTAGGGTCTGTAGTGTTAGTGCTCCTTTACCATAGAATATCTCTCGTTGTCCTCCATGTTTGAAGTGCCAACCAAAATCACTCATAGCCCCAGCTTTAGTATTAACAGAATTGAAAAAGCGACCTCTACGATATTCCTCTGAGCCTAAGTTGATATTCATATAATCCCAATAAAAAACACCTTTAGGATAGTATTTGTCCATCATTTTTGCTTCAAAAAAAGCAGTAAATCCTTCATCTAGCCAAGGTTCTTCCTGTTCATTAGTGGCTAGCATTTGCATGAAATACTGATGGGTGAGTTCATGCATGGTTAGTGTTTCTGTGGTCCGTATATTGGGAGGTAATAAGCATAGAGTAGGAGCTGTAAATAAGGTAGGATATTCCATTGCTCCAGAAAACAACCCATAACAAGGGGGACTCACAATCGTTAGATTAGGATAGGGGTAAGGTTCGATATAATCTTCGAAAAAATCTAAGGTATATTTGGCAGCGTCTAAGAAACGATTGGCATTGCAGGTATGTTCAGGTTTGACATAAAGCTGTATTTCTACCGATTTCCACTGGTCTTTGATGATGATGAAATCAGGATTAGCAGACCACGCGAAATCAATAACATCTTCTGCAATGTAACGATACGTTTTTCTTTTTCCAGTGATCTTTTCTTCTTCCAGAAAACCACTAGCTCCAACAATATAATTGTTAGGAACATCAATAGTAATATCATAGACGCCAAACTCACCATAATACTCTGTATTCGCATGATATTGGTGGCAATTCCACTGTCCTTCAGTAGCAAAACGCATTCCTGTAGGCTCATAGACACCTAATTTAGGATACCATTGAGCCATAAAGTAATAATCCTTATTGTAACCTGTTCTGATAGATTTGAGTGGAATGTGTGCCTGCCAGTCCATTTGAATAGTATAGTTCTGGAAAGGTAGGATGGGCTTTTTGAGCCGTATCTCTAGTACAGTTTGATCGTAAATGTTATGGTCATCAGGAGTAATGTAGTGTAAACTATCTGTCAGGTTGTTTCCATCACTATCAACAACTTGAGTTACCTCTGACCATGCCCAAGCATCAGGCGAAGAAATAAGGAAACCACTCGACTCACTAGCAAAAGTAGTTTTATTATTCTTGAATGCATTGTAGTACAGATGAAAGGGCATTGTCCAAATCGTATCAGCAGAAGGATTTCGAAAATTAACTTCTTGTTTAGCTATTACCTGCTTTTTGCCTGTATCTAACTTTATTTGCATCGTGTAGTTAGTGGTACGAGGGGAAAGGGGGCTTAAGAATCGTTTTCCTTGCCCATAGGTGAATCCTATATATAAGAAGCTTAGTGTAATAAAGAGTAATCGCATGTTTTGGTGAAATATTTGGTTGTAAATATACGGAACTCTCTAGGATATAAGCGAACGATTTTTTTTTGATCAAATGATATTACCAATTATTTACATTCACATGGAATACATTCTGCTCTTTTTTGAAAAGGAGGTTGATTACAAGCACTTCCTTCATAGTAGGTACACTGGTTGGTAGAAGAATTATAATAATACCCTTTTACATACATTTGACAGGTAATTGTATTCTTAGCAGGAGGCGAAAATTCATTACAAGCTGATTCTTGTTCACAGGAAGGAACTTGGCAAGCACCTAAGCATAAAATAGTAATAAGTAGTAGTAGATATTTCATAAGATATTTAATTTTTAGTGATGTTTAAAGGTTCTGTAAGCTCTATTTTTCTTCCATCAGGATCTTTTATTATTGCGGTATAGCCCCACTTTGTTTGTTTTGGCAATTGTAGAGTAAGGATGGCTTCTTGTTGGATAATTTTCATTAATTCCTCTAAATTTTCGATTTGTAATCCTAGTCGAAGTGAAGAGTCTGGGGTCAACTGTTTGGGGAGTAGGGGATAGATTTCGAAAACGAGTTCATCTATCGTACTACTGTAATGCCATGGCCCATTACCATGCTTATGATAAGTGAAGGTGAGCCCTAGTTTGGTATACCAATCTGCTAACAATTGAGGGGAGTGAGTACGGATTACCAATAGATTTACTTTCATTCTTTAGGGATAGTAGCGATAAATTTATCAAAAACAGCTTCTTGGTCATAACTAAAAGCAGATGCCCTACTATGAAAGATATAGAGCGAATTTTCGAATCTAGCAAAATAGGGTTGAATATTGAAATATAGCATATTTGATACTTGTCTATTTTTTAAAATTTCTAAGGCTTTTTGAGCTAATATAGAATCTGGGAACTCCCATTGCTCTATGATACCATCAGAGTTCCAAGATTCTACAGGAGTACGTCGGTAAAAATAGCCCCATATATGGGTAGCTTTTCGGAATAGATCTATGTCCAGTAAGGTAGTTTTTCGATTAATATCTCCATGATGATAGTAGTTATAAATTTTACTTTCTTCAAACTGAATCGGATAAAAGGCTTGCCCTTCAAAAAACAAAACTGACTTTCGTTTCAATTGAGGGTAGAAGTGCTGTTTATTTAGTCGATTGGTATCATCTACCCAATTTAGGAGCTCGATCTCTTGCGTAAATGCAATGAAAGTGGGACTAGGTTGTATGGCAGAAGACGGCGAGACAACATCTGAAATCGATGATTGGCTCTTGGTAGGAGTGAGAGAAGAGATTGAATCTATTTTAGGTAGCACCTTTTGAGATGGTTGGTCTATGTTAGATGTACAAGCAATGCCCCATGAAAGGCAAAATAATACTATTGGAGTGGTGAATTTCATTAGGACAGAGGTTTTTTGAAATGAAGAAGCCAAATACGCTTTGAGCTGTATTTGGCTTCTTATATTGTAATCTTAAGTCTGAAAAATACGTTTTATTCAGATTTAATCAATTCTTTAACTTTAGTCATAGTCGCACCTTTCAAGTGTACAAAATAGACACCAGCAGGCCAGCTAGAAGTTTCTATAGTGTAACTATTGATACCAACTTGAGCATTGATTTGACGATTTTCGATCAATTGACCAATCGCATCATATACGAGTAAACTCATCTCACTAGACTCCGATAAGGTGATCTCAAGTGTAGCACTACCATTAGAGATAGGATTAGGGAATAGGTTTACATTGTCTACTACATCAGATTGTTGGATAGATTCTACTACTGAATTGGTGAAGTCATACGTTCCATCATTGTTGATACTCTTAATTCTGTAATAGTAATAAGTATTAGGTAATACAGCACGATCATCAAAGAAGTATTCTCTTGTTTGGGTACTATTGCCAGTTGCCTGAACCATACCTACGGTTTGGAAATGCATATCATCAGTACTACGTTGTACTTCGAAGTAGTCCAAATCTTTTTCTTGGCTAGTACTCCAGTCCACTTTAATAAATTTGTTATTAATAGCAGTAGCGTCTATTTCTGTAATTTCAGCATCTAACAAAATGGTTGCACTAACAACCCCAAACTCTGAAAAACCATTGAAAGGACCTCTATCTAAACCTACTGGCGAAGGACCACAGTCATTGTGGAGTGGGTTACCTGAAGGATAACGAAAAACATCATCTTTGGATATCGTCCATGTGGTACCTGTAAAGTTAGTAGTGGTCGGGTCTTGTGGCCACACTTGTGCTGTATAGTCGCCTGTGCCACTACCTGCTATATCATCTAATACCCACTCACCATGTCTAGTACCCCAGAATTCATCCATTAAGTAACCACTACATTCAATACTAGCAGTAGCATTATTAGAACTACCTGATTGGAAGTAACCACGAATCACATCATAGTTATTGTTAGCCATATCTACTAACATATATTGAAACCCACGTTGTCCATTGACAGCAGCAGGCTCTAGTCCAACTAAAAAACCATAGGTTCCTCCAGCAGGGTCAATGGCACGGCGGTGTTTTCCTTGTATGTAAGCAGCATCTGTAGTGGATGCATTACCATTGGCGGTAGCATTGTTATTCAGGTAGTTAACTAGCCCAGGGGTATTGTTCATCATCCCAAATTCGGCACTATAGTTAGATCCATTGGCTGGATATACAATAGCTCCTGTACGTCCTACATCATGTGTGATGATGCTATTGGCTGTACCTCCGGCTAAAAAATTAACTTGATTTCGAACATCAGCAACATACTCAGGGTTAGTACCGGCTCCTGTATTGACGAGGTAAACGACTCCCTGGTCGTTGGCTAGTTCCAAATTGTAAAAAGAGCCATCATTTACTCCTGTTTGAGCAGTAGCACCACGAACAGCATAGCTGCCTTGTATAGATTGACGTTCTCCTACATTCACATCTGAATTTTCGATACGAGTCGTACCGGTGCCTCTTTGTTGAAAATTAGCATCAGAGTGCAGATCACCTTGTACCTTAATGAGACCATTGTTTTCTAATAAACCTGTAGCCCCGTTCATATGAACATCGCCCCAAACGTGTACTTCTGCACCAGCTTGTATGTGTATCAATGCACCGTCATTAAACAGTTCATTATTATGCTGAGCATGGAGATGGCTAGTGTAGCTTAATCCTAATCCAGCTAAAATAGATAATGTAGAAATTTTAATATTCATAAGTATAGTTTTTGTGTTAATCTTAGATGGGCTTTTGGAAGGTAAAGAGACCTTCTAAAAAACGCAGTGCATTTCTATCAAATATACAAAAAAATAATTTTATAGGAAATAACTATTCTAGTATTTTTTTGCTATCATTAAACAACTTCAATAAGTACAACAAAAAGAAACAACTGTTTAGTGTGTGGTAATAAAAATAAGGGAAGTTTTCTATAACGTATTTTGTAGAGAACGAACCCACCTAATACCTAGTAGAAGATTTCACTAAGAAAATTTTTGGTATACAGTCTTCATGTCCAAAAACTAAACCAAGTAGGTATTTCTTTTTGTCAAATATATAGATTTAAACAACTTCTACAAGTAGAGATAAAATGAAAAAATGGCTGATCATGATATTAGTTGCTTGGTCTTATGGACTAGAGGCACAAGCATTGCAGACCAAGTGGGCAAAGAGTATACCTGGTGATCTATATGAACAAAGTAATAGTATTGCGGTATCACCAAGCGGTGCGGTATATACTGTTGGCTTTTTTCAGCAGCGATTTGGTTCTCTGACTAGTGTGGGAGGAGAGGATGGATTTATAGCCAAATATACAGCAGACGGGCAACTAGTTTGGGTGCAACAACTAGGTGGAAGTAGTACAGAACGACTCAATGGAATTGCTGTAGTAGATGATACAACTATTGTAGTTGTTGGTGAAATGAAAGGGGTTTGGAATTATGGAACTGATAGCTTGGTCGCAGAAGATCGATTGGATGCAATGGTCATACAGCTAGATAGTAGTGGTCAAGTCAATTGGGCAAAACTAGCTAAGGGGATTGGTGATGAAAGTGCCAATGATATTGTGGTAACATCTACAGGAGAAATTCGAGTGACAGGGTATTTTGAAAATAAATTAGAAATAGAGCAAGATTCAGTGATTTCCTATGGAGCAAGAGATGCTTTTTTGTGGGGGCTGGATCGCAATGGAAATACTACATGGCTAACACACCTAGGAGGTCCAGGGTTTGACGAGGGAATTTCTATTGCAGTAGATGATAATGAACAGTGCTACATTACTGGAAATTTTAGAGATGCGATTTATACCTCAACCGATACCTTGTATGGAAGTTTAGGGAATGATGTTTTTGTGGCGAAATACACTAGCAATGGAACGATTATCTGGGCAAAAACAATGGGAGGGCCTTCGTCTGATCGAGCTCAGTGTGTTGCTGTAGATGGAGAGGGGAATATCTGTTTGACAGGGTGGTACAATGGATATCTGGATGTAGATAGTATACGTCTAGCAGACCAGCAGGAAGAAGATATTTTTTTGATAAAAATAGGAAGTGGAGGAGAATTGTTGTGGGCAAAAGATATTGCTTATAGATTTGATGAAAGAGGATATGAGGTTGACTTTGATGCTCAAAACAATGTTTATGTCCTAGGTACCTTAGATAGTTTTTTGATTATAGATAATGATTCTCTGTATAATCGTCACCTAAATCGTCCCACAGATATCTTTTTAGCAAAATTTGATAAAAATGGCAATTATAAATGGTCGCAGACACTAGGGCATTATTACAATGATTTTTGTTATGATATGGAGGTGATAGATGCCTCTGAAGTGTATATTACAGGTAGTTTTCAAGATACAACGATTTATATTACAGATACGCTTATCAGTCAGGGACAGTTTGATGTATTTGTCGCTAAATTTGAAATGGATACTATTTTGAAAATACACCAGATAGAACAGCAAATAAAAGGAGAAAAAGGATATGTTTACCCTAACCCTAGCAAAGGAGATATAACATTAAGCTATACTCTTTCGAAACCTTCTAAGGTGACGATTGTGTTGTATGATTGGTTGGGTAGAGTAGCACGAGTGGTTTGTTCGGAGGATCAGTCTATAGGTAAGCAAGAGGTTATTATTGCTCCTAGAGATTTGCCAAAAGGTAAATATCTATTACAAATAGCGACCAAAGGTACTATATTTGCACACAAAATAATTTTTGAATAAAGGCTTTTTAGAGGATGTCTAAAGGGATATTTTTTATAAGCCAAAAAACGGGTTTCTTTTGAAAAAAACGACAGCAACAACCATTTATTTTTATTTCATTTGTTTAGTGTTTTCTATTACTGCTTGTACGACCACAAATACAACTACCACCACGACTACTAAAGAAGAGAAACCACCTGTATCGACTAATGGGAGAGAGGTGATTGTTCGGAAAGCAGGTAATTTGCAAGTAGTAGAACCAGTAGAAGATACCACTCGTTTGACTCCAGATCCTTTTTCTTCTTTAGTAGAAATGGAAACTAATTTTGGAGTGATGAAAATTGAATTATTTTTTGATGCAGGGGAGCATAGAGCTAATTTTTTAAAATTAGCGAAGAATGAGCTTTATGATAGTTTACTGTTTCATAGAGTGATTAAGAATTTTATGGCTCAAGGAGGAGATCCTGATTCTAAAAATGCAAAAAAAGGCACTAGATTAGGAACGGGGGGAGTTGGTTACGAAATTCCATCAGAAATAGGACAGCATTATTTTCATATTAAAGGGGCATTAGCTGCCGCTAGACAACCTGATGACACTAATCCTGAAAAAAAATCATCGGGTTCTCAATTTTATATTGTACAGGGAGCTAATGTGAGTCCTACCCAGTTGGATAAAAATGAGCGAGAATACGAAATGGTTTATACGACAGAGCAACGAGAGTTGTACTACAAACTGGGCGGAGCCCCTCAGTTAGACATGGAATACACTGTTTTTGGACGAGTATATGAAGGTTTTGATGTGATTGATAAAATCTGTACACAAACAACAGATAGCTATGCTCGCCCCAAAGAAGATGTTTGGTTTAAGGTCAAAATTATTAGAGAATAGTAACCTCTAATAGAGTCACTTCAACATTATTGTGTGTGGGTGCTAATACCCCCAAATATATTTCCTATTATGAATTTGAATACACTCTAAACATAAAAAAAGCACTTGGAACTTTCCAAGTGCTTTTTTTGTGAAAATGGACTATTAACCAGCCTACTTAAATACAATTTTAATGAGATCGTATAATTTGTTTCGTGACCATTTTTTCGCCAACTTTTAGGCGACTGACATAAATACCAGCAGGTAAGATCGCTCCATTATCAGTAGTACCATCCCATTGTATAATTTGTTCTCCTTTCTGTGTTGTCTGCACTAATGATTTTACCAATTGTCCTGTCATATTATAGATGTTGAGCGTTACTTCTTCTTCTTGCCCTACAAAATAATGTAATGTTGTTTGGTCATTACTTGGATTCGGATACGTACTTAAGAATAAACCATTTTCATTGGTTGCAATCGGCAATACTGGATTATTAGTTAGTGTTTGTAATTGAATCAAACTATCTACATTAATATTTTCATCCCCATTTTGGTAAGTTAAATATTGGAAATAGACAATAAACATTTCATCGGCGGTATTCAGACCAAAAGAGACATTCTGTGGCGGATTGTTAGGATTATATGGGTTGTTGGTTGTATTATCGTACAATGCTTTTCCATACAATTTGTATCCAGCAGGTATTTTTTGTAAGTACTTGAATACATAAAAATCTTGCCATTCAAAATCCCATTTTGGTATGTGCATCAATGGAATTCTATCAAATGGAGCATTGTGATTAACGGCATAAACAATAAAACTTTTGCCTAGTAAGTGAGTATGCGGAAAAATACTATACATAGTGACAGGGACTGGCAAAGGGCTAGTCGCACTAGGGAAATATGATTCTACACTATCGATAGTATTTGCGTTAATCGTGAAATTATAGTCATAAAGAACGGGATCAGCACTGACTTCACGAATACCACTTGTCCCTGTAGGGTAAAAGTGTATATTAATACGAGTGCTATCCAATGCACCTTGACTTCCTTCTGGGTAGTGCATTGCTAAGACAATATTAGAACCAGCTTGCATTTCTACTCCTAGTCTTAATAGATTATCATCAGGGAAAGTTGTTGGACTTCCTCCTGGAGCAAATCCAGCAATGAGAGGAATAGATTGACTAGCAGGACCTGCACAACCATGACTAGTGGTATCTGTCTGATAATTTCCAGCAGGGTCTAAATAAGCCAAACAGTGGTGTACTACAGCAGGATTGCCAGGGATGATTTCTATCTTTTTGATGGTTCTGTTTGTAGTCAATCCTGAAGGAAGTGCAAAACAAACATAGTCATCATTATTAGTAGTCGCTTTACTAACATAGTCTGGGATACGAACTGAAATATCTCCAGGTCCTAATTGGGGACCAGTCGAAAAAACAGGTGTGGCGGGAGTATTGGCAGGGTTTCCTTGTGGCATTCCTCCGTTGACCCAGTCATTTATCGTCTGAATTTCTGCTGTTGTGAGACTACGATCATGGACATATTGATTATAGTTGTTGTCTGGTGGCCAAGGAGGCATTTCGCCCGAATTGACAGAAGATTGTATCCAATTCCCATTGCTAGATACTTGGCTATAAGTAGTAAGTGCGAAAGGTGCCGCACCACCACTATGATGACATTTACTACATTTATCAAAGATAATAGGAGCAACATCATCAGCAAAGGTCGGGACCTGTGCTTCGGAAGTCATAAAACTGAATAAAGCAGTTATGAACGTAAAATAAATTTTTCTCATAGATGTTATATATAATATTATTAGAGCTTAAATTAAGATAAATTTAAATATACTCTTAAAGGAAAGAGCTTCTCTAAAATACGATAGAAAAATGACACTAGCAATTATTTTTTGTTATTGTCAACTTAGACAGACGTTTAGAACATCTTTTAACATAGCAGTGCTTCACAAAAGCATTATTGGTTCCGAAATACTAAGGCTCTTTGTCAGTACGAAATATCACATCATTGACCAACAACCTATCTCTGCTCCAAAAACAATTCATTTTTATGAAATCATTGATTTTGAAGAACTTAATTTTTAGACATGCTCTAAGTTCTCCGTCAACTTCAATATCTTCGATGTTATCATGGATAATCATCTTATCTATTTTTATCAAACACAATTCTAATTATTATGAAAACATTACAACTTTTGATGATCACATTTGTCTTTGTCATCATTGCTAACATCAGTCTACAGGCACAACAAACTTCTCCTATTCGAATGCTATTCGAACCCCGCCAAAATACTTTCTCGCTTTTAGGAGCTGGTGGTGGTAATTTATATGATTTTTTCAATGCAGCAGGTGGGGCAGCAGTATTAGGAGGGGATTTTAATTTCAATCTAGGAGAGAAAATTAATAACGATAAGAAGAAGCTGAAAACATTTTTGTTGGATATAAAATTCAACCTTTTCAATAATACATCTTTTGATGGCCGTTTTGATTCGTTGGATATACGGAGATTTGTTTTTCAAGACAATGATTTTCGTTTTACATTGGGAGGGAGATACAATCTCATTAAATCAAAAAATAAAGAGAATGCGAAATGGAAGGGGATCTCTAGTGCTTTTTTTGATTTAATTGTTGTTCCTTATCAGATTCAGAATAGTGCTTATGGTAATAAAGGTTTGACAGTTGTTTCACTCAACATGGGTGGGAAATTTGGTTTTATGACACAATGGGGAATAGGAGTATTTGGAATGTCTATTAATCCGCAGTTGGATATGTTATTTGTAATGAATGCACCTGGGGACTTTACTTTTGAGGAGGTAACCCGTACTTATACCAAATTACCACAAAATGAAACACTCGCTAGAGGATACATTGGTGTTGGCTGTAAGATTGAAATTCCATTGACTGACTTTAATCTATTTTTTGATTTTCGTAAGTACTTCAAGACAGGTGCGGGGGTAGAGGTAGAAGGCTTAACTGATCGATTATTATTTACTTTTGGTGGCGTAGCAGTAGGGAGTATTTTTAAGAATAAAAAGAAGAAATAACTTTAAATGTGGAGAACCTCTAAGCAATCTAATAATTTAGATTACTTAGAGGTTTGTAGCAAATACTTCGCTACTCCCAGGAGTATGATGATTCTTGAAATAATATATTTACCAGAACGAGGGCATTTGTATAGATAAATGCCTAAGATGTACCTTACATATTGCCTTTATGTTTGAGTATAAAGTTATGATTAGCAGCTTTAAATGAAATTGTATTTAAAAGTATATTTATTTATATTTTTTATATTCAATTCTGTGTTGATAACAATGGGGGATAATGAGACTAAAAGACTATCATTTTTTTTTGTGTTAAGCAATAAAAAAAACTAAATTAGGAATCAGTTTATCTTTTTAAGATAATATTTTTTTCAATTTTTATATAGAAATGATTTTGATGAAATCATGGTAATTGAAAGTGGTTTTTAATTTTATGTAGATATGTTTTTTGTGTTTAGGTTTTTATTTATAATCCTTTTTTTTCTGGGAGTCCAGGGAAGATTACTAGCATATAAAATAGACTTTATAGAAGTAGTAAACGAACAAAAGGTTTTGTCACAATCTATTACAGCTACTTATTTGAAGTTATATCATAATATCAATCAGTCTGAATGTTACCGCAAAAGAGAGGAGGAGATTGCTAAATTTGATCAGAATCTAACTTTACTAAAATCTAATAGCCCAAGTGATAAAGTTTATGAAAGTATTAGGGACGTAGAGAAAGAATGGAAGCATTACGTTAAGGTAGCGAACTGGACGATCAATAATAAAGGGGTGGGGAAAATTATGTTAGAATGTGATTATCTCCTACAAAGTTGCAATCAACTTACGAATTCATATGAATCTTTTGCAAATCAAACGATAAACAAAGTTTCTAAATCCCGTAATTACTTAGATTTAACTATTCCATTGAATTTACTGACCAAGCAAGAGTTGCTTATTAACCGTATCTTATTTTATTATCTTGCCATTCATAATGATATAGACACCACTAATAATATAGTAGAGTTAAAAAGGAGCATAGATGTTTATAATACAATTTTTAGTAAAATCAACTCATTAGAAATTAACTCCCACTCAATATATGATAATAATATTGAATCTAGACAATATTGGCAATCCATAGAAAGTACAGTAAATATACCTTTAAATTCTACTCCTGAAGAGACAGCAAATATATTAGCTGTAGTGAAACGTATTTTGGAAAACATTCAGGATACACGCCAATTGTATTTCAAGTTAAATCAAAAACTATCAGTCAGTAAAAGGATCAACCTAATCACTTTTCAGAGCATGTTAGTGCAGCGTATGTCAAAGAATTACACGATAATTTCCCTTTTTAAGAAAATTCCCAATAAATCTAAACAACAGCTCATAACAGATACAAAACTATTTGAAGATAACATAGATCTTTTACTATATAATTCTTCCGGTAAAGTGAATGAAGAGATTAAGGTATTGAAGTTATTGTGGGGTAACTACAAAAAAATGTTACTCAATAAGAAAAAAAATGAAACGGGAAAAGTATTAGAACGGAACCATGTTTTGATGGCTTGTTGTGATAGAGTGATTAAGCAAATTGAAAAAGATGCCCAATCAATTAATCAGTATAAAACCTTTTACCTTTCAGAAGAAAAAAACAATGTGGCTTTTTTTTTATATACGGTAGGGAAACAACGTTCCTTGACACAACGGATATCTACTTATCTAATTATGAGTACACTAGATCAGGATAAAAACCTTTCCTCCAAGAGGTTGGAAAAAGCCATTAGAGAATATCAATCCAATTTTGAAAAATTAGCTAACTCGGAACTTAATACAGCAGAAATAGAAAAAAAAATATCAACAGAAATAAACATTATATCGACATTAATAGAAGATCAAGAAAAAAGTCTTGAGAGATTGTATGAGATAATTTCCTCGTTCGATAAGGAATTAGATTTTTGGGATGAATTGAGTCTATATTATGAACAAAAAATGGATTTTTTAATGCTAGAAAAAGATAAAAAAAATGCTTCGAGCAGATTTTAAAGGAGAATTTTTGGATAGTTACTATCGCATATTTTTAATTATACTTTTGATTATTCCTTCAATGTGTAAAGCTATAGATAGTGTTTCGATCAATTATCCTAATTATCTTAGCATCATAGAAAATGAAAAAGATTTGGATGTTTATATAGGGGGAGCTATACATAACATTAGTTTATATGCTGGGGGGAGTAATTTACAGTGCGACTTTAAGAATGAAAGAGGTGTGAAACCCATTGGTTATCAACTAGGAGTGAATTACTCTTATGCTATTAATCCTTCTATGACATTAAAGGGGGGCGTGCGAGTAGATCATTTCGACTTTAAAAGAGGATTATATGGTGAAGAAGCTATTTTTTCTCATGTTAGTACAGGTATTAGCTTCCAATACCAGCTCAATGGCTTACTTCGTTTGAAAGAAACTAATTTTTTCCCGTATGGAGGGGTTGGTTTAGAATTGGTAGGAATCAATGCTGAAGAAGGGAGCGTTATATTGTCTCCTGATTTAGAATCACTTAAAGAAAGTGACTATTCAAAGTTTTCACTAGGGATTGATTGGGAATTAGGTACTCGCTTTTATTTAACAGAATGGGTATCGTTATTATTAAAAGTTGACTGGATTATGCCAATCACTAATGGTGATTGGTTAGATTTATACAATCCTTCTCATTTGAGCAATGGAATAGATTATCCAAACAATCATAGAGATTATAAGTTTTCAATAAGTATAGGAGTAGTCATTACCATCAAAGGGAAAGAGGCCCAATTTGCTCTAATCAATGCACGGACTAAAAAGAGAGACCAAGGAAAAAGAGGTAAGATCAATAAGAAAAAATTATTTTAGATAGACTTCTGTTTTCTTTTAGTTTGAAAAACGAATCTATTTTCTAATGATAATCTTATAGACATTCAGTCTTTGGTGATCATCGGTCCATAGACTAGCAAAATATATGCCTGGTGCCCAAGTAGTCGTATTGAGTGTCAGAGAACCAATACGTTGGTTGATGCCTATTTGGTCGAGCAACTGTCCATTGCTAGCTGTAATATAAACTATTCCCTTGGTATTGTCAATAGGTATTCAACAAACTACCCCCACCATTGGCTACCTCACCCACAATAGAAAAAATCTAACCTCTAACAATCTAGCTTCTAACGGTCTATTTACTAACCTCTAACAATCATACTACTTTCTACTTCATACTTGCTACTAAAAATCTCCACCCACTATTGACTAACCACAAACTTCTCCGTCTTCACCAACTCCCCATCCAGCAGCACCTCCAAAAAATAACTACCAGCGACCAACTGCTCCACTTCCAATAGATAAGTCTTGCCAGAGATAGCAGCACTCTGATACTGCTGTACGGTCTGTCCTTGCACATTAATTATGCGAAAAGAGAGCTCTCCATCTTGCTCGCTAGACTGATAGAAGACATTCAGAAATTGAGTAGTAGGATTAGGGTAGAGGAGCAGCTCGACAGAGCTAGTGGCACTAGGCGGCAGCACGCCACTGACTAGATGACAACCAGGGACTAAGCAGCCGTGCTCGTCTAGTTTGAGGAGCCAGCCCTGTTGTCTTGCTCCTTGTCCAGAACCTAATGCCTCGCCTGCAATCAAGAAGCCACCATCAGGCGTTAATACAGCATCATTAACCCGATGTAAAGCATCCCAACTAGTCAAGTATTCATATTGTCTATCCCATAAAATAGTAGAATTAGCAGTCAACTTCACTACTCTACCATGTACGATAAAATAAGAAGTATTAGTTGTATCTATGTAAGATTGTGTATTGACTCCAAAAGCCACTAGACTGCTATCATCTAACTCTATGACACGTTTAAAGGCAGCTTCTTCTCTAAAACCGTCATTAAAATCTATCTCCCATACAAGATTACGAGCAGAATCTAATTTGAAGAGATAAGGATCATAATAGTATTTCATCAGAGTTTGTCCTGTAACAATACTACTTCCCAAGGCAGAAGCAACGACCCAGCCCTTATCTTTAGTCTGAATCAAATCATTAGCTCCATAGATTTCTTTATTGAAGAGTGGACTCTCCCAAGTCCAGAGGCTATTACCTACAGGATCAAACTGCTCTAACATACATCGAATAATAGGTCTATTAACTAGAATTTGAATATTATCTTGTTGGTAACCAATAGTGTAGATTTCATTGATGGTGTCATGATAAATAGCACCTTCATTTTCTGCTAGATTATTATTAAATCCTCTATGCTCCGACCATTGTAGTTGACCATATTTATCAAACTTATGTAAAAAAATATCTCCTCTAAATCTCAGTGTATCCCCAGCATTAGAAAGTACCAAATACCCACTGTCTTTAGTGGGTATCACCTCTTCTGGAATGGATGAGTATCCAGGGTTTAGGGGATTATCAAAGATAATTCTTTGAATTATATTTCCCTGTTGATCATATTTATAAACCCCCCCCCGTTCTCCTATACTATCAAATAAATAGGGCGTGTTAACAAAGTTATTATCCAGTGTTTTATGGAAACTAGGCATCCAAGTTTCTGATCTTGGGGTAATGCTATAGCTGATAACATTCCCTAAAGTATCAAACTTAGAAAATAAACTACCAAATCTACAAGTACTATCCTCTCTAGCATTGCCCATGATGTAATAACAGGAATCTGTGACTTGAATACCTGTCAGGATAGTATTATTGGTACAACCTATGAGCATTCTTTTATTGAAAGTAGTAGTTTGAGCATGTAGAGTATTTAATAAAATACTAAGTATTAGTATAAATATTAATTGCATAACAATTGAAATTAAAAAAGACTGTTCCAGTAGAATGCTGGAACAGTCTTTTAGTTTGAAAAACGAATCTATTTTCTAACGATAATCTTATAGACATTCAGTCTTTGGTGATCATTGGTCCATAGGCTAGCAAAATATATGCCTGGTGCCCAAGTAGTGGTATTGAGTGTCAGAGAACCCATACGTTGGTTGAGGTCTATTTGGTCGAGCAACTGTCCATTGCTAGCCGTAATATAAACCATTCCTCTGGTATTGTCAATAGGCAACTCATAAATCAGGTCTACCCAGTTGATGGCTGGATTAGGATAACCTTGTAGATTACTAGTCGTGATAGGCTCGCTAGATTGCTCTATAGTGCCTTTGTATCCTCCCGAACGTCCTTCACCTGCCAAGTAGGGATAATAGCGTGTACTAGGCGTATAGAAGAAAGAAACAATATTGGCAGCTTGTGAAGAGGCTGTTCCAGCTTTGAGCTCGGCAATGTCTTCTAGCTGTATCACTTCTTCTCTTTCTAGCTGTGCAATATTGCGATCTTCCGCTGCTATATTTTGGAAGAGTGTCTTGATTTCGACTAATGCTTCATGGTTCTGTAGGGCAATGCCTTGTAGATTATAGGTGTTTTTGATGACCATCAATTCATCAAAAGCTTTAGCTTCTTGTCCTGTTCTCCAATAGTGTTCGACGACGGCATATTTTGCGGACATCCCTTCTTTGTGCTGCAACCAAACCAGTAAAGTATCAGGATTGGGTACTATGGTATCATTGGCATATTCTCTGTATACTTCTGTTGCCCAAAAATTCAATTCTCTATAAGTATCTCCTAGCTTGCTGGTCAACTCAGTACGAGCAAAAGCAGGGGTATTAGGAATTTGGGTGTTGGCTGGTGAGCTGGCAATTTCTTCTAGGTCATTGACGGTCAGTGGGGAGTTCACCACATTGGATAGTTTGGTCATAAATCCACTGGCTCTAATCACATCTGGATTCGCCATAATGATGTCCTTGAGGTCATAGGCATTGTACAGCCCTACACCTGTAGTAAACAGCAGTGCCTCTTGACTCAAAAAAGGAGCAATAGATAACAAGTAATCTTTCAAGTCTCCTTTTTCAGCAGGAGGGGTTTCCTCTATGGTCTGCAGGAGCACTTCTGTGTCTCCATTGTCCAATTTGCCAGCATATTCACTCTGGTATTGAGTATAAGCAGATTTAGCAGCATAATGCTTGTTTTTCATGGTGCTTCTCAGCATAGGACCTCCATTATTCCCTGTATTGCTAGTGGTGCTGGGGATGGTATATTTGTCATCACAGAAACCAATTCTTTTGCTTCCTGTTCCTTTGAATACATTCTGAATCCGACTAGTGGCAGGTTCTTCTGCTGGTACATTTTGATCGTAGAAATAGTTGATAGGACTTCCCCCACTGGTACTATCATTGAAGAAATGCCAATCCAGTCGAGGTGTACTGAGGTCAGAAAAAGTATTTTGGGTAGCGGCACTACTTGCTCCTTGGTTAAGTGCAATACGCACATTGGTAGCGGTATTATTGAAGTTGTCGACTACGGCAAAATCATTCCAGTTGTTGGTATTGGTATTACAGAGGTATTGAGTCCCTTCGCTAGGCAATGTACCTCTATTATCGCCATGAGCAATATTGGCTACAGGCATTTCTGTATAGTCATTGTTAAAAATATTATTGTCGGTCGTGCCCGTAGCATCTAGCCAAGAGCCAACTACCCAGTCGGTAGCGTTGGTCGCTTCAAAGCTGTTTTGTTCCGCATCAAAACTTCCTGAGTTGATGAATCCTACCCCATATTCAGGGAATACGCCACTAGCAGGGGGATTGTTACTATCAAACCCACCTACACGGAAAGTATTTCTGATGACTTTGGCTCCATCGTGCTCTCGTATCGTGAGGGCTTGTTCATTGTCTATGAAATCACTCTGGTCAACGAAAGTCGTATAGCGATGCTGGGACATTCCCCCGATCTCTACGGCACGCTCGATTCCCTCAAAGGTATTTCTACGTCTAGGTCCTGTGATAGTCGTCAACTGTTGGCTGAGGATATGTGGTGCTCCCGATAGACTCAAGATACCATAGGCATCTCCTGACTTGCTGGTTCGTTCATCTCGGAAGGTACAACCTTCTATAATCATTCCACCTATTGCCCACATAGAGAGATGCCCTAAGAAAGAGTTCGGCTGGTTATTGAAGGTTCTCAAATCGTCATTGACGGTAAAAGTACAGTTGGTAAATCGGCTTTTTTCTCTCGCTCCTACAGGCGAGATATATTTGACAAATCCACTGGTACGCCAGTTGTTTCGGAAAGTCGTATTGGTCGCTTCTATAATACCTCCTGTACCATTGTAATTGTCTACCTGCCAAGGGCTCATGGCTTCTTTAGCATGTTCTATAGTCGATTCATTCAGTACCAAGTGTCCTTGATTTTGAGTAGGGGTTTGTGTCAAGGCACTATTACCCCATATCTGTATCCCTACCCAAGTTTGTCCACAGAGGTTGGTGATGGTACTGCTGTCTACCACTAGTTTCCCACCAGGTTCTACTATGATGAGTCCACCTTTAGGCATATTGAGCGTCATATTAGAGAGGGTGAGGGTTGCCCCTGCCATTACTTTGAGGTCTCTCGTCATATTTTTGTCTGTATTCCAAGTTTGATTGGTACCTATGGTACGGAAACTTCTAAAAGCAATTTCTTCTCTTGGTTCTAGTAGGTCAGCTTCCCAAGCTCCTCTACCAAAGGTAGCGGCTCTAAGTTTGCCGAGGCAGTAGTTGATTTTGAGCTCGGTTGTACGTACATTCGGAAAGTCATTGCCATAGCGTAGCCAATTGCCGCCTGCTTCTCGTACATAGATCCCTACATCTGTTGCGATATAGAGTCTATCATTTGTCCCTCTCTGATACTGAATATCATTGATGGGCATATTTAGATTTGCCAATGATCCATCATCATCATCATAGTTCGTCCATGTCAGCCCTGCATCTGCCGAGTAGTACACCTTGATATTGCTATCAAAACCCGAAAAACTCACCCAAACACGGTTTCCATCTCTAGGATCTACGGCGATGCCTGTGATGGGGTTGGGGTCGCCAAAGGTAGCATTGGCTGTAATCGGTAGACTGTCAGTTAATCTCAAAAAACAAGTGTCGCAGGCAGCATTGTCTGCATCTTGGAAATAGAAGTCAGAACGTCTGTTACCTGTTACATTATCCCCTAGAGTAGCAAGGTAAGTATAGTTGGTGTTTTGATCTTCCGAGAAGGCTATTTCTAGTATTCGTCGGCTATATTTAGAACTAAAGTAGGTTTTTAAGTTGGATTGAGTAGACCAGATACTGTCTAGGACTTGGTCTTTAGAAAAGTTAGAATCATAAATGGGAGTGGTTCTAATATCATAAGAATCAAGATTGACAATACATAAGGTATCTATTCGATATAAAAAATTAGGATTAAGGAGAGGTGTTCTAACAGTATCTAACACAGTTCCTATAGAGGTGCAAGGGGGAACTGCAATCGAAGTGGCTCCTCTTCCTGATGTGGAGAGTAAATTAGATACTAATGGGAGATGGAGTACACCATTTGTGTCTATACGACCACCTCTAATTCTTATAGTGTCTCCAACTTCATAGTATATAGTAGGAGTATCTATAACTATTTCTATTATTTCGTAAGGAATACCACAGGTTATATTGGTATACAATTCTGTTAGTCCTACATAAGGAATATCTGTTTTAGGGTGGTTGACTACAGGGAAAGTAGCAGGAGCAATGATATTTATTGGGTTACCAATAGTGTCTATTGGTAATTCTTTTCCCTTTACGCCATGATAAAAGTTTCTACTGACAGGTATTCCACTACTAATATCAAATACTCCCTCATAAGTATTGTAAGATAAGTAGGCTTTTCCTGTTTGGTCTTCGACTCGTGCATTATATCCATCTCCCAGATTATTGTGTGAATCCCATATAGTTCCTCTGTTAATCGTTAGATTAACCCCTACATCTTGGTTACCTGTGATTAAGATACTATCGTTCCCTTCCCAGTCATCAAAGGTCCAAATAGTAGCTATTCCCAATCCATTATAGAGTGCCGTCCAGCCTCCACTACCTTTCACGATAGTATCTTTTTGGGACACACCTCCATGGGTACCGACATAGACGTAGCCATTTTCATTAGGAGGGAATTTGACTTCGTGTACATCAGCATGGAATCCTTGATTAGCATAAGGAGATTGTGCACCCCAACCACTAGCAGAAAGGGCAGTGTACGAACCCCTCAAATCTGTTCCTGTATTGTAAACCAGATTAGGATTAGTAGGTGAGACTGCTATTCCTGCCCAGCCAGGTTTGTAGTCTTTTTGACTACCATCTCCTCGTGTCGAGTTCAATAGTTGCCATGAACTACTGTTAAGATTATAAATCAAAATATTCCCATAGCGAGTACTAGAGTTATTGATTTTGCCAATGGCATACACATATAATAGTGAATCAGCGGCAGGAGTAACGGCTATATTGGAGCGTTCTATGGCGAGTCCACTCGGAAAAGCTGCTGGTAGGTTGGTATGATCGGCTAATAGTAGCCATGTACTTCCGCCATCTACAGATTGATAAATATCTTTCCCACTGGCATACACAATATTAGGATTGGTGGGATGAAAGGCTAAGCCTCTCCATTCTGGATCTAGGGTATAGCCACCACTGCCATTTGATTTTCCTAGTAAGACTTGTTCCCAACTGATACCTTGATTGTTGGTCTTGAAAATACCTTGACTGGTCGCAATAAACAGAATGGCATCATTGGTTGGATGCACTATAATCTGTCGCATAGTTCCCCCTGCTTCAAAGACGGTTCTAAGATCTCCTATATTGGTGCCATCTAATAGGGTGGTATTCCCATTGATACTCTGCCAACCATTATTACTGTTGGTGTTTCTATAGACTCCGTGCGTATGGATAGGATTATAGTTATTGATGTTTCCTCTGAGAGGGTCATATAAGGCATTGGTTCCAAAATTGGCGTAGCCATGGTCGCCATTACCTGTACAGACAAAGACATTATTGAGTGAAACTGCTACCCCTCCAACAGAAGTAATCGGCAGCCCTCTATCTGTGTCATAATTGTACCAGTTACTACCCCCATCATCTGTACGATAGAGTCCTCCATAGTGAGAGCCTGCATAGAGTATTTGGTTTCCATTCCCAAAGTTGGGGTGGAAGGCTAGGCGATGAACTTGCCCCATTCCTTTACCTGAATTGGCACCTTGCACAGGAGCAATAGGTCCTAACTCTGTCCAAGAAGGAGCATTAGGATAAATAGGAATAGGAACATTAGGGGTGTTCCTAGAGTAGATTTGATTCGGGGCATAAGTCTGAGCATATTGATTGCGGGCTTTGGTCGCTTGGCTCATGTTACCACTAGGAGCGAGCCGAGTACCCCAAGTAATATTATCTCGCCGTACTTGATTATACAGTCCTCCTTCGGCACTATCATCTTGATTGTAATGATAGAAAGAGTCTAGAAAGGTATAAAAGGAGGAATCTGGATGGATCTGGAATTGAGCATGATTTTCTGCTAGGATAGTCAGATAGAATACTAGAAATAGGAATAGTGTCTTTTTCATAAAAAACGTTTTGGGTGTTGAATAATGATTTTGGTTCCCAAAAATGCGTAAAAGTCATCTTTAATAGAAGGGTGTAATGTGATTTTATTATTAAATTCATTAATTAGTTTCATTTTGGGGAAATGTTTACTAGGAGGGATATATTCACTTAAGTGTAATAATGTTTAATATGGCATATCTATTTTTCATTTTTTATCCTACTTTTGTAGCTCAAATGTACACTGGTGAAAACGATATGGTATTCGTGCTGTTATGTTGATAAAACCATCAAAATATTTAGGAATATAGGGTATGAATTTAGAACAATTATTTGCGAAGTATATAGGGGATGCTCGCTCACAGGAAATTGCTACAGGGGTAGAACAACAAAAAAATATCCAGTTAAAAGGATTGGTAGGCTCTCAGATTGCTTTTGTAATAGCAGCGGTAAGCCAAAAGAGCGAGAAACCCTTTTTGGTCGTCGCATCTGACAAAGAAGAAGCAGCCTACTGGCAAAATGATATTACAACACTATTACCTGAACGAAGAGAAGCCCTATATTTTCCTGATTCGTACCGCCGTCCTGCAGGACTAGATAAACTGCATCGTACCAATGTGCTGCAACGTACAGAAGTGGTAAGTAATCTAGTAGAGCACCCTAACACACCGCACATTATTGTGACTTATCCAGAGGCATTGTTTGAGAAGGTAGTAGCCCCTGCTAATCTAAAGAGTACAGCTATTGATATAGCTGTAGGAGCAGAAGTAGACGTAGCTTTTATTATAGAGGTCTTGATAGAATATGGATTTCATCGAGTGGATTTCGTGTACGAACCAGGACAGTTTTCTGTTCGTGGGGGGATTGTAGATATTTATTCCTATGGCAATGAATATCCTTACCGAGTCGAATTGTTTGATGAAGAGGTAGAGAGCATTCGAACGTTTGATCCTACTTCACAACTTTCTACCAAAAAGATTGCTTTTGTTAAAATTGTACCGAATGTCAATACACAGTTTGAAGCTTCCGAAAAGGTAACCGTACTGGAGGTATTGCCTCCTGACACTACTATTTGGGTAGCAGATATGCAGATGTTATTGGACAAATTGCAGATTTGTTTTGAAAATGCCACTGACCTCAAAGGGCAATTGGATGAAATGGATACAAAGGACCGAAAGGAGGAGGCTGAACTGATTCGGACGCAGTCCTATGTTTTTCCTAGAGAAATTATAGATGCTTTGGGTCAACGTCCATTGATACAGTTGAGCAATACATTGATGTTTGATGCGAGTATTCAAATCAATTATAAGTCAGCTCCACAACCTAGTTTTAATAAAAATTTTCAATTGCTGATAAAGCACTTGCAAGAGAATACAGAAAAAGCAATCAAGACTTTTGTATTTGCTGAGAACAGCAAGCAAATCGAACGTTTTTACCATATTTTTGAAGATTTGGATGTGGTGGTGCAGTGGCATTCTATTCCAGCCGCTTTATTTCAAGGGTTTGTAGATTACGAACTAGGAATAGCGGCCTACACTGACCATCAAATTTTTGAACGGTATCATAAATCAAAAGTACGTCAGGGGTTTGATAAGAATACTGCTCTGAAAGTCAAAGCACTGAGCGAACTCAAACCAGGTGATTTTGTTACCCATATTGATCATGGTGTAGGGCGTTATGGTGGACTCGAAAAAATAGAACTTCAGGGCAAAAAACAAGAAGCAGTCAAACTAGTCTATCGAGATAATGATATTCTCTATGTAGGGATTCAGTCATTGCACAAGATTTCTAAATTTACGGGCAAAGAAGGGACTTCTCCTAAAATACACAAACTAGGATCAAATACTTGGGCTAACACAAAGAAAAAGACCAAGAAAAAAATCAAAGAACTTGCCTTTGATTTGATACAACTATATGCGAAAAGAAAAGCAACTCCAGGTATCGAATTTCCAGAAGATGGTTATCTGCAAAACGAGCTAGAAGCATCCTTCATGTATGAAGATACTCCCGATCAAGCCAAGGCGACACAAGAGGTCAAAGAAGATATGATGAAACCGTATCCTATGGATCGATTGATCTGTGGAGATGTTGGTTTTGGAAAAACTGAAATAGCAATTCGTGCCGTATTCAAGGCAGTAGCCGCAGGTAAGCAAGCGGCTGTTTTGGTGCCTACTACTATTTTGGCATTACAACATGCCCAAACTTTCCGAAAAAGGCTCAAAGAGTTTGGTGTACGAGTAGAGTATATCAATCGTTTCCGAACAGCTAAAGAAAAAACAGCGATCTACAAAAAACTAGAAGCAGGAGAAATTGATATACTAATCGGTACCCATTCTATTCTGAATAAGCGAGTTAAGTTTAATGACTTAGGTTTATTGGTTATTGACGAAGAACAAAAATTTGGGGTAGGAGCTAAGGAAAAGCTACGTAATATCAAGGTCAATGTAGATACGCTAACCCTAACAGCAACTCCTATTCCACGTACTTTGCAGTTCTCTTTGTTGGCAGCAAGAGATTTGTCTGTTATGAGTACTGCTCCACCTAATAGGCAGCCTATTCAGACAGAAGTACAGCTTTTTAATGGAGAATTTATCAAAGAAGCGATCGAAAATGAAGTCAATCGAGGTGGGCAAGTATTTTTGGTGCATAACCGAGTACAGAGCTTAGCTGATATGGGGTCTATGGTCAAACAACTTTGCCCGAATATAGATATTGCTATGGCTCACGGTCAGATGGATGCGACGGCATTGGAACAGACTTTGATGGATTTTATCAAAGGCTATTATGAAGTGTTGGTTTGTACCAATATTATTGAGACAGGATTGGATATTCCGAATGCGAATACTATTATTATCAATAATGCACATAACTTTGGTCTAAGTGATTTACACCAACTAAGAGGTCGTGTTGGTAGGTCGAACAAACAAGCGTATTGTTATTTATTGGCTCCGCCAATGTCTACATTATCAGTAGATGCTCGCAAACGTCTCAAAACAATTGAGCAGTTTTCGGAGTTAGGTAGTGGATTCAATATTGCGATGCGTGATTTGGATATCCGAGGAGCTGGAAATATGCTGGGAGGAGAGCAGAGTGGTTTTATTACTAATATGGGGTATGAAACTTACCAAAAAATATTGAATGAATCTATTCAAGAACTCAAAGAAACAGATTATAAGGATTTGTTCAAAGAAGAATTGGCTCAGAAACAAGAATTTGTGGACGAAGTCAATATTGAATCAGATATTGATATGATGTTGCCTGATGAATATGTGATTAGTATTCAAGAGAGATTACGTTTATATCAGCAGATGAGTAAGATTGAAGATGAAGATGGGATTGAAAAATTCCAAAAAATGCTAGAAGATCGATTTGGTAAAATACCAACTCCAGTCGAAAATCTATTCGAAGCTTTGCGTATTCGTTGGATAGCCAAAGGGCTTGGTTTTGAACGCATCTTACTTAAGAATAAAAAATTACGGTGTTATTTTATCACAAATCAAAAATCCCCCTTTTTTGAGAGTGAATTTTTTCAGAAACTGATGGCATATATACAGAAACATGCTGATCATCGTTTCTTTTTGAAACAAACCCCTCGCTACCTCATGTTGGTATGCGAAAACGTGAAAACATTGCAAAAAACAAAGGACATACTGAGCAACCTCAAAAAAGGAATTAACGAGAGCTGATGAGAAATAGACCGCTTTGCTGTCAGATACTAGAGAAGAAAACTGTTGTTTTCTTTAGACGTTAGATTAATACTCTAAGAGCATGTACTTACTAGCAAGGTCGTCATATAATCAGTACTACAATTAAAAAGAAATGAGTAAGCGAAAATATATAGGATTAGTAGTTCTAGTCAGTATAGTTGGTTTTATTGGATTAGCTTGTTTAGCACCAACGAAGGTTTTTTATTTGGGTGGTATTCAGATTAATGAACCAGATCAGGAAAGATGGACAACGGCTCTGAAGAACGCCAATATGAATACAGTTGAGGTGACAATTTATGCACGACAAGGAGAGTGGGATAGTGATTCGTTGCAAGTGCCTACTATGGATGAGGGTGCTTTAGCAGAAATTAGGAGTGCCAAGAAAGCAGGACTAAAAGTAGCTTGGATTTTGAGAGTGGCACTGGATCATGCCTTCAAAAAAAATAGATTCTTATGGCATGGTATGATTTTGCCGACAGGTGAAGAGAAACTGAATCGTTGGTTTGAAAGATACCAGTACTTTGTGGAGTCTTGGGCTAAGATAGCTCAAAAAGAAGGCGTAGATGTATTCGGAATAGGATCAGAAATGAATGCTCTATCGTCTACCACACCCATTTCATCTATACCCAATCGCTACGCTTACTTCAATAACAAAAAGCTACAAAAGTCGTGGGAGAAGCGAAGCTTCAAATACAAAAAAGAACTTCAAAAAGAAGATCTTTGGGTTCGTGGATATGAGAACTATCCTAGCTTGAATAGCTATATCAACGATAGAATTAATGCTCATTACCGTTGGGGACAGATTGTGACTTTTGCGAAGGAACCTAATCGGGTAGAGCTGATGAATGAACGAAGAGAACAAATCTTAAAACATTGGAAAGACCTAATCGCTCACACCAGAACGATTTATGATGGAAAATTGACTTATGCAGCCAATTTTGACAATTATATGGAAGTCAATTTTTGGCAAGAGCTAGATTTTATGGGTATTAATGCCTATTTCCCTTTGCGAAATGCAAATAAAGACTATGATACAGAAGAAGACCTAGCGAAAGGTTTGGAACAAGGATGGGAGAAAGTTTTTCGTCAAATCAATGCTTTTAGAGGACGGTATGATTTGGAAGAGACCCCAATCATGTTCACTGAATTAGGGTACATTTTTAGAGAAAGTACGACAATTGCTCCTTGGGAAGGTTTTGGATTCATGGTAGTAGGATCGGGATCCAAACAACGTCTAGTAGTTTGGGGAAAACAGCCTATTAATCGAACAGAACGCAAGTTGGCAATAGATGGACTTTACAAAGTAGTGAAAGAAAAGGAAATTAACTTGGAAGGGATTTTATACTGGAAATTAACTTCACTAGAAGAACAATTGAGTTTTGAGCCTTTTGGAATGGCATTATCACCAGAAGGAAAGGATCCCATGCAGGCAAGCTTAGGCAAGTTTAGAACATTAGAAGAGTAAGTATGAAGTTGTTTAAGAATAGCTTCAAATTGCTAATGAATACAAGTTTTCCGCTACTTGGCGTTAAAAATTGACCCCATAGCTTAGGCTATGAGCTAAATTTTTGCCTTAATTAGCTAAAAAATTGTACTCATTATCAGCATAATTCTATTTTTAAACAACTTCTATTTTTTTATTGTGACAACGAAATATTTTCGTTGGACTTTATCACCGATCTTACTTTCTACTTCGTCTGATTTTTCTTGAAAATCAATGATAGATAGGTTCGATGGAGAGACTAGATTCGTAATATCATCTTTTCCGAAAAGTTTAAATTTTTCTCCTACAAAGGGTAAATCCTTCATGAAAGATTTATCTGCATAAGTTAAAATGAAAATCCCATTAGGTTGGAGAATTCTTTCGATTTCGGCTATTAATAAAGAAGGATTCTCCCAAAAGTAGATCGTGTTGACGGTCATTATTCGGTGAAAGAAATTATCAGGGAATGGAATTTTTTGACCATCATAAAGTTTAAATTCAGCACTTGTATTTGAGTGTAATTTTTGAGCCTCTTTCCACATCGTTTCGGATACTTCCAGTCCAAAATATTTAATATTAGTAGCTTCTAAAAATATTAAATCTAAGTGACCACAATTGCCATGACCAAGTTCTAGAATCATCTGATTAGCTTCTAATTCGAGTTGCTGAATAGAACTCTTTGTCATTTCGATATTAGAGTGATTCATTCTTTGTCCAACTGCGATTCCATTTGTTCCGCTTGGGCAACTCAATTGTTTTTCTATTTCTCTAATTTCTTTTTCTGTTAAGTTATTTTTATTCATGGCTTGATAATCAATTATTTTTTGTTGTTGAGAGCAAAAGGGTTTACTATCAGTCGAATGAAGAAAATGCGTCCCATAGCAATGGGTAAATCTCCACTGCTACCAGAATGAGCAGTAGTAGAACTGCTCTGAGCTATGGTTTGTGTGTTGAGTATATTTTTCACTCCTCCAGAGAGTTGTATGGCTTTATTGCAGAATGATTTAGACAGTGTTAAATCCATCAGACCATACCCAGCTAAGCTTCCTTGAACTATTTCAGCTTCCTGTGTAACAGGATTGGTCTGAATGGTATAACGAATCAGTTGATCGTAGTCTCTACGAAACAGTGAAATGGACAAAGCTGCTTTTTTGAATTCGTAGCTAATTTCTTGCGAAAACTCTAGAGTATAAGTAAATGGTTCGACTGCATCAGGCTGTTCGTCGTGTGCGATATTATAGTTACCTGTTACCAAAGCTCCTGCTCGTACTGTTAATCCTCCAAATTGGTAATGAATACTACTATTGATTCCCCAGTTTTGATAACGATCTAGATTGAAGTAAGCATATTCATTGGAACTAATACTAGGAGTGTAGTTACCATTTTCGTCTAATTCAAAACTGAATAAATTGATCTGCTGGTCAATGTAGTTGTAGAAGACGCTTGCTTGTAATCGAACTAGATGTTTATTTTGGAACATTTTGTTATAGGTCCATTTCAGTCGAAGGTTATGAGCATATTCGGGCTGTAAGTCTGGGTTACCTTTTATATAATGATTGATGTCTACGAAATCAAGGTAAAGCTCTTTGAGGGAGGGCATACGAATACCACGAGCATACGAAAAACGAATATTCATCCCAGCCATCAATTTCCATTTTAAGCCTAAAGAATAAGTGAATGGCAAACGACCAAGAGAATTATAGGCAATACGACTACCTAGACTAATTTTTAGAGGCTGGATAGGCTGATAATGTAAAGATCCAAAAAGAGCATAATCCCCAATAGAGCTTGCTTGGTTTTCTATACGACTGCCTGTAGTATAGTCATATCTAATGTCTGTCCCAAGTTCAAAATTTATTTTTTTCTTATAATTACTAGCAATAGAAATACGAGCATTCCACGCTTGGAACCCAGTAGTGTCAGAATCAAGAGAATCAAGTTGAACTGCTTCTGTATTTTCTTTCAAAGGCTGGTAGTAGCTATTTTTGGCTCTATCAAAATCATTGAATGAAACCATAGCATTGAGATAATACTTTTTCTTTGAGGAGAAAAAGCCACTACTGGTTAGTTGGTGATTTTGTGTGATTGTTACGAATTGATAATCTTGAGCATAACTCAGTGTTGGGAAATTTCCTAGACGAACTCTACCTTTGTTATCAATGGTTTCGTGCAGATAATTGAATTGATAAGTAGTTCTCCAAAGGTTATTCTTGCTAGCATACGTTAGTTTGGCATCTGCTGCATGTTGCCGTTTAGGATTAAAAGTCTGGCTGCGGAATGTATCCGTAGAATGCCCATCAAAATGATTGTAATGATAATATAAATCCAGTTGCCAGTTTTTCCATTGTACTCCTAGTGCTACACTATTATTGAAAGTGTTGTTGCTCTGCAATTGACTAATTATAGAAGCATCCCACTGTTGCTGCTGTTGTTTGTAGGTGATAATATTGATAGTTCCTCCAATAGCATTGGTACCATAAGCAACAGACATGGCATTTTCAATGATTTCGATGCGTTCGATATTTTGTACGGGAATACGCTCTAAATCTAGATTGCCATCACTTCTACCAATCATAGGTACGCCATCAATCAGTATTTTGATATGTTTCCCATCTAGTCCATTCATCGTAATGAAAGTACCCAAAACGCCATCTCGTTCTATACGAATACTAGACTCTTGCTGTAGGATTTCTAATACATTGGTAGCAGCACGTTTACTAATCATTTCTTTCGTAATGATAGTGGTGGGAAGTACAGAAGATTCTATATCAGTTGGGATAGATTGTCCCGTCACGATTATTTCGTCTTCGATTGTAAACGATAGAGGAATACTGTCAGTATCTGTTTGCCCTATCATGACAGACGTACTACAGAATAATAGACAAATGATGAATAGCATTGACATAATAACGAAGATAATAGCATTAGGAAATAAAACCTCCTTGCTCCCTATTATTCATAGTTGATAGAGCAAGAAGGTCGAAAGAAAACAGACAAATCTTAATTAATTTTTAAATAGGCTCTTATTTTAACTGGCGAACAAGTTCTCTCCATTCTAATAATTCTGGGATCCCAGGTTTGCGTTTGCCAAAACAATATAGGATATGTTGTCCATCCGCATCGAACAATTCTAAACTCGTGACAATACCATCACTAGTATATTTTTTGACGACCCAAGCATTCTCAATGCTACTCATCTTGAGATGGAGATTAAAGTCTTCATCCATGACATTATACCAGTCGCCCATTTCAAATAGTTTGTTTACCTTCCCTGAGAAAATTTGTAGGCAAGATGGATTACCTAAAAACACCATAATGGGCAGCTCTTTAGCTACAGCTCCTTGTAGCATTTGAACAATGGCTTCCTTAGAGACTTGATAGGCAGCTCCTTCGGGGGCAAGACGAAAAGCATCTTGACGATCTAAGTTGTATTTGCGAAGCAGACCAAAAAAATCATGGGTGTCTTTCATGTTAAGCCATTCTGTCTGAAACGCTCCTACATTTATATTGTCCATAGCCGTATGAGCGTGACTAGCAGTTAGTTTCGTTTCTAATACATCTATTCGGATAGGTACTTTAGATTTGTATTTTTCTACTAGAGCATGAAATGCTTCAAGGTCTGTTTCTGGTGTAGCATATATTTTATGTACCGCAGTCCCATATTTATCGAAAAACTGCAAACTATTGGATTCTCCTCTACTAGTGGTAGTTTGTACCGCATAGGCATGTGCCCAATTGCTTATAAAATAACGCATATCAATGATCTCGTTATGGGCGATACCCATAGGAGCTTTTTCCATGAAACTTACTTGATCGTAAATACCCTTAGTCTCACTGACAGCATGGTGGTTTCTAGTCAGTGCCATAACTCTACCTAAGGGAGCTAATGCTTGTAAAATACTTTTGTAGGCATTTCCAAGATAAGTAATCGTCAAGTCTTCTGAAATTTCTAAAATCTCTAATTCAGAGACACCTAAGTCACAGGCAGTATTATAAATACGTGCCTTGGGATTTTCTTTTTTATAATCAGCAAGTTGTTCTTTCAATGATAAAACTTTCATAGTATAGTATATTGATTATGATTAATAGATGTTAAGTTCATTTTTTATTGGTGTAGTAATACTGTCGGTAGAAGATCTAATAAAAGAAACTTGCAAACAAGCAGCAGTAGGGTGTGGCTGGACAGTGGTTTCTACATTAAATATTTGTCTGATCCAATGAGGGGTAAGGACTTCTTTTGGTGTGCCAATAGTAGCAATAGCACCATTTTGAAGTAAGGCAATCTTGGACGCATACTGAGCGGCAAGATTCATATCGTGTAGCACTAACATAGTTGTCAGTTCCTTTTGAGTCGTTTTTTGCTGGAGTAGTTGTAACAATAGATGTTGGTGGTTAATGTCAAGTCCAGCTGTAGGTTCATCCAAGAAGAGCACTTTAGGATTGGTAGGGGAGCTTTCCCAGACTTGAGCCAATACTCTAGCGATTTGTACCCGTTGTTGTTGTCCACCAGAGAGGGCTTGTATATCATCCGTTGCTCTATGAGCTAGACCTACTAGTTCTAGAGCTTTGATAGCAATAGTTTGATCTATACTGGGGGCATAGGATTTTTTTCTGTGAGGGTAGCGTCCCATCAAGACAATATCTAGCAGTGTAGCCGAAAAATGAAGCGGTGTTTTTTGAGACAAAACGGCTCTTTCTTGAGCTAGCTCTTCTGTATTCCATTTGCTGAGTGATTTTTGCTTGAAACGAATGTTTCCTTGTTTCAAAGGTAAATCACCTGCAATCGCTTGTAGTAGCGTAGATTTTCCAGCCCCATTACCTCCTAAGAGTACTAGTAAATCTCCTTGGTGTAGATGTAAGTCAATATCTTGTAGTATATTTTTAACACCTCGCTGAACCGTTATTTTTTCTACTTGGAGAAGCATATTAATATTTGTTTTTGACTAATAACCAGAGAAAAAATGGAGCTCCCATAATAGCCGTTAAAATTCCAATCGGTAGTTCTGATGGACTAATAATGGTGCGAGCCAAGGTATCTGCCAATAGGAGGAGTATACTTCCGACCAACCCTGCCAATATAAGGAGTTGTTTGAAACCAATAGTGGGAACATTGAGCCGAATCAAATGGGGGACTACTAGTCCTACAAAACCAATTAATCCTGTAAAGGCTACACTCGATCCAACCATTAGACATACCATAACGATAGAGGTTCTCTTAATTCGCTCGATAGGAACACCAAGGTAGGCAGACTCTTTATCTCCTAGTTGCATGATTTCGAGTTCTGGTGCATATCGTATAATTTTCCATCCAGCCAGAACAGTAATGCTACTAATCAATGTTATAATAGACCAATTACCACCACTGAGAGAACCTAAGTTCCAGAAGGTAATATCTCTCAATTGAGATTCGTCGGCATAGTAAATTAGCAGACCGGTCAGCCCGCCACAGAGTGCTGTAATGGCGATACCTGCCAAAAGCATGGTTGCAATACTAGTTTGATTGTTTTTGTAGGATAAACGGTAGACTAGACCTGTAGTTAGCAAGCCACCTATAAAAGCAAAGAAGGCTAACAAAAGCTGCTTGGGCAATCCTTCCATAGGAGGGAAATAGGGTTGTATAACAATAAATAAAACAGCAAATAGCATCGCCCCACTAGACACACCAATAAGGGTCGGATCAGCTAGAGGATTTCGGAAGATAGTCTGTACGGTAGCTCCTGAAATCGCCAAACCACTCCCAACCAAAATAGCCATCAAAATACGAGGTATTCGGATATGCCACAACAAATAGATAGCTGTCTGGTCCTCAGCAGATACGTTTTCTTTTAATGCGAATGGACTACTTACAGCAGATAACAGATCAACTAAAGACAGTTGATAAGCACCTAATGAAAGAGAGATAAACGTAACCAAACTTAGTACTAGGATAGACCACAGTACTAAGTTTTGAGAGGGAACGAATAATTTTAAGGATAGACTATTGAACATAGTGAAACTACTTTGATTCGTGTATTTTTTGAGCCAACTCTAAGGCAGCATCGCTTGCTCTAGGACCAAAACCTGAAAGGTAGGCACCATCCATAGCAATGATCCTTTTTTGTTTACCAGCAGGAGTTTTATCCATGCCAGGAATAGCGAGTAGACCTTCGATCGCTGTTTTTTGCTCTTCTTCATTTGCTAGACTTTCTAGTCCAGAGTCAAACAAGAGAATGACCTCTGGCTGATTAGCCAATAGTGCTTCAGGGGTTAAAGGTTTGAAAGACTCAAATTCGGCAATAGCAGGTGTGCCACCTGCTATTTTGATCATAGCCGAAGCAAAGGTATTGTCGCCAGCAACCATAAGTGTTTGGGCTCCACGGGCATAAATGAACAGTACTTTTGGTTGTTTTTCACTGGTAGCTGTGATAGCTTGGATTTTTGCTTTATTGCGTGTTATTTTTTCCTGTAGAGCGGAGGTACTCGTTTCTATGCTTAATAGACTATTGAGCTGCTGAGTAGCCATAATAGAACCTTCTAGTGTATAGGGAATGTCAATGGCTTCTACTTGTACACCTGCTGTTTTGATTTGTTCTAGTATTTCATTGCTTTCGTTTTTTTTGTCTACCAAAACAATAGTAGGTTGCAAGGCAAGTATAGCTTCTGCATTGAGTTGAGTGATATGTCCTAAGTTGGTAATAGACTGAGCGGCTTCAGGAAAAGTACTTGTTCTATCAACTCCAATAATATTATTACCTAAGTTCATTTCATATAGAAGTTCGGTAATAGTGCCATTTAGAGCGATAATTTTTGCATCAGATTTTGTAGCGGTATCTATAACTTCTGTAATTACAGGAGTAGTTGTTTTATCTGTTTCGGCTTGGCAAGCTATCAACAAGAAAATTGCTAAAAAATAGAATATCTTATTCATGTTTTTTTACTTTTTTGAAAAATGGAGCAGTCACCAAGACTATGGAGTAACTGCTCCTGACGATTTAAAATCAAATACTTAGATCAGATCAATTAAATGGACAATAATTGGTTATATTTTTATTAGTAAAGCTAACACTCACTGCTAACCGAATCAGGAGGAAGATAAATACTAAACTATATTTAATTTGAGAGAGGATTAAAAAATGGAGCAGCCACCAAGACTATGAAGCAGCTGCTCCTAGGATTCAAAATCAGATACTAAATGGAATCAATTAAGTGGACAAAAACTTATCATTACTTATTACTTACTTGAGTACCAATTTGCGACTTTGTATAGACTGAGGGGTTTGTATCGTTAAGACATAATTGCCAGCATTAAAATTATAGGTGTTTACAACAGCAGCATTGAGGCCTTCTTGTCCATTGATAGTAGTCTGAAATACAATACTTCCTAGCATATTAGTTAAGCTAATTTGTACTTCTTCTTGTGGAGCTAATAATGAAAAAGTAACATTGACTTGATCTGTAGCAGGGTTTGGGAAAATGTCAAACTGTTCAAAAACTTGATTTTCGATTGAATTAATACTCGTCCACATTCCCAAGAAGGTTTTGGTGAAGCTACCTTGACCTGTAGACGAACCTCTGAAATCAATGAATTGTATCTTATATAGACTGCTGTCAGCACCTTTGATAAAATAAACGCGATCACTATCAACTATCCATCCTTGTTGAAAATCAAATGATTTCCAGTCATGTCCAATAATAGATAAACTATCACTAGAGGTTGTATAATTGTTGATACTGACAGTACTTGGATTAATATTGTCGGCTAACACTGCTTCAACATTTCTATTGGTCAATATGCCTCCGACTGTATATGGGGTAGGAGGGTTTGTGCTATGTAGCAATGTCTCATAACGAGTGAATACCCAATCCCAGCCTGTACTAGGCTCAGCAACAGTAGTTCGTCCTGTTGCAAACGAAAAGTAAGCTAAAGTCTGATTAGGATAAGCACTTTTGATAACGCTTTTTGACTCTAAGTTGCTACCATCTAGATCTGCATAGCGGAAATAGTAAGTACCACTAGTCAAAGTATCAATCATAAACTTTTTTTGCGTTCCATTTCCTAGTTCAATCACATAGAGAGCCGTTCCCTCTATTTTATGATTAGTCATATTATAAGCACCCCAACCATAATCGGCAAAGTTGCTAGGGCTTTTGATACTATTAAATGCTCCATCACTCCAAGATTTTTCATCATTCTTGAGTTCAGAACCAAAATCAGCACTAGTAATTACATCACTAAATACTTTATTGGGAACGACATAAACTTTCGGAGCTGTACCCGAGAAGCTGCTACCTTCGTTGATAAAAATTCCACCATCTGTGAATCCATAAACACTAAATGCTATGTCCCAGTCGGTATGAGCAATACTTTGAACAGCGTCTGTGCTTAAATTGTAAAATTGAGCGTTGGCATAACTTGGACCAGAAGTGAAATTGTGGGTAGTCGTTTGGGCTTGGCTATGCCCAGATAGTAAAGTAAAAGCCAAAATTAGAAGTATGGAAACTTTCATTTTATTTAGATTAAGTCTAGTTAAATATAAATGCACTGCAAAGATAAATTCTGATTTTAAAAATCAAAACTTATTTAGACTAAATTTAAATAAAAAACTTTAACCAAGGATTTTTATGATAATATTGAGGTTCACTTTACACAGTGTACTTAGTAAGGTCAGAATAATTTATTTATCCACAAATGTTATTTGTGGATCAGACATAGAATAGGGATAGACCTTATGGGGCTGGAGGTTTAGGATCCCGGTAATGGTTACCTGCTGATTGTTTTGAGGAGACAAAGGTTGTTCCAGATTATTTAGAACGATAATACAAGTAGCAGCAGGAGGAGAGACACAAATAAAGCAATCTGGATGTTGAGTGAGCCATGCTCTATTGGGACTAGAGCTATTCAAGTAGCCTGTTAAGGTAACTGATTTTTGATGATGTCTTTGTATAGGATTGGTGTATTTATGATTAAACTTGTAATCATTAGAAACCGTATCATAAGTAGATTTTACTTTTACTTTCTTCAGAATATTCCATGTACGTTTGGGAGGAGCCTGAAACGCAACTAGAGTAGCTAAAATACTTAGGCTGAATACAGCTATAAAGAAAAAGCTTTTCATACAATTTTATTTTGATACAATGAAACAGTCATTTAATGTATAGATGTACTCAGAGGGGATAATGGTGTTAGTGTCTAAAACTCCACTGATTTTTGTCCATTCATTAGAAAAATGACGGACACTATATTGCTTGAGGCGAATTATATCTACAGCTAGATAGTTTTGAGAACATCCTGTATAATCAATAGAATCTTTACTAATGACTAAGACTTTATTATCATCACTACAGAGTGTATGTAGGTATCCTTCCAGAATAATCTCCTGACCAACCAGTTGTTTTACTTTGCTATGAAAAATAATCTCTTTTTTTGAGCCTATTGTAGTGGAGTCATAGCGACTGAAAATACTTGTTTTTTCTAGGATCTTCCAATAGTTTTTAGGAGGAGTGAAAGAGGCTAGTATTGTTATTAAGAGGCTGATAATAAGGGTTTTTTTAAACATATAAGTAGGGTTGTTTTACAGCGTTAAATAATTATAACATTTCCCCACAATATTTGCAATGAGTAGCATCAATATCATGTCCTTCTTTGAGGCAGCCTTTACAGGCTTGGGTAGTTACAATTTTGACATTTTTATTTGTATTGGCAATCTCGGCAGAAACAATACCTGTAGGTACGGCTAGTACTGCATAGCCTAAAATCATAACAACTGCTGCTATAAATTGACCTACAGGAGTAGTGGGGGCTATATCTCCATATCCAACTGTTGTTAAGGTAACAATAGCCCAATAAATACTACGTGGTATACTTGTAAATCCTGAACTTTGTCCTCCCTCAATTAGGTACATCAAAGAACCTAATATAGTCACCATCATCAAAATAAAAGTCAAAAAAACAATGATTTTGGGACGACTCGCACGGAGTGCGGCTACAATATTATCTCCTTCATTGAGAAACTGAGCCAACTTGAATACTCTAAAAATTCGAATGAGTCGCAACGCTCTAATTGTTGCAAAGTAAGGTGTAGAACCTAATAACAGACCAATATAGTTAGGTAGAATAGAAACTAAGTCGACGATTCCAAAAAAACTGAAAGCGTATTTGGAAGGCTTGTAGACACAAATAAGTCTTAATACATATTCAATCGTAAAAAAGATGGTCAAAATCCATTCAAGTGCTGCAAAGTAATGTCCATAATGCAGTGCATATTCTTCCACACTTTCTAGCATGACAAGGACAATACTCAAAATAATGAGTACTAGTAGAAGGACATCAAAGGTTTTACCAGCTTTGGTATCTGCCTCAAATATAACTTCATGAATGCTATTTCGCCAAGGGGCATAGGATGGTTCCATAATAATAGAATGATAGCTTAAGTAATCTTACAAATGTTTCCGTATTGCAAAAAGTCTAATTTTGACCATTTGTTCGTTAAAAAGCCTCGCTTTAGCCCGCTAAAGCTATATTTTTTAACTCCAACTAATCCAAATTAGCTATTTTTTCATTCTACGGTTACTTTTGTGCGATTACTTAGAGCATTGTTAGTAATAATAATGGAGTGGTATTTACCTCAATCAGCTATTGAATTGATTTCCAAGAACTACTTACATAACTGATGTTACGCAAAAAAAGATTCGTCTTAAAATGAGAAATGAAGTTAGTTGCTTTGGCTTTATGTTTATACAATGCTTAATTTCTTAATGTTTAATTTTGAATATCAAGGATTTCTAATGTTGTTCCCTAGACTTGTCAAAGACTCCCCACAAAATTAATTTTGGGGTATTCTTCAAATATACTTTGTGAGCTTGAGTAACCTTGTGCAGAACTAATGATTTGACTCACAAAGTATATTTAGAGCATGTTTAAAATTATATTTTTTGATAATGTGAGTACTATTTTTTTGCTAATTGAATCTTATTTTTGAGTGAATAGCCATAGCTATTGACGAAAAAATAGGTGATAAGTAGTGAAAAAAGAGATTTCATATTACAAATTAAGGTAAATTTAAACATGCTCTTAGAGCTCTTGACATTAAAAATTCAGCATTAAAACATTAAACATTAGAAACGAATCCTTAATAGCCACCTAATAGTTCTTGTAAGTATTTATCTAAATTGTGCGTCACTTCAATTACATAATATTAGCAAGTTGTTCTTTGATTTTATCGGCATAATTTTTCATTTGTATGACAATACGCTGAATAGTCGCAGAGTTTGCTTTAGAACCAAGGGTATTGATTTCACGTCCAATTTCTTGGAGTATGAAGCCCAATTTTTTGCCTTTAGATGGTGTTTCTTTTTGTAGTTCCTCCAAGAAATAGTTGAAATGTTGCTCTAACCGAACCTTTTCTTCATTGAGATCAAATTTATCTAGGTAGAAAATCATTTCTTGTTCTAGACGATTTTCATCTACTTGATTATTGAGCTGAATTTTTTCGAGTGCAGAAAGGAGCCGTTGGCGAATTTTGTCTATTCGGCCTTGTTCGGCAGGGTCTACTTGGTATAGTAGTTCCTGTAGTGCAGTGATATTCTGAACAATATCTTTTTCGGTCGCAATACCTTCTTGTGTTCGGTAAGCAATGATTTTGGTGAGTGCTTCTTCTACTGTTTTTTGGACAGTTTGCCAATCTTCTTTGGAAATTGCTTCCGAGTTTTGGATAATGACACCAGGCATTCTCGTAATGGTATAGAGCAAATCCCCAGAGTCAATCCCTTGGTTATCTGCCAAGACAGTTAGTGTCTTGTAATAACTATTGAAGGCATTCGTATTAATTTTATGATCGGACTCTTCTACTCGCTCAACGGTGAGGTTAAGGTCTACTTTTCCTCTTATGAGTTGTTCCTGTACAATTTTTCGAAGTTCTATCTCTTTGGACTGGAAAGAGCTAGAAAGGCGGGTGCGTAAGTCAAAGCTCTTGCTATTGACACTTTTGATTTCTACCACTACTCTCAATATAGGGGTTATTTGTTCGGCACGACCAAAACCAGTCATCGAATACAGCATAAAGTTAATATTTAGTAATACGTCTAAGTAATAAATGTTAAAATAGCAAAAATTATTATCTTGTATCGTGAAGACTGTTTTA
>CAYOJF010000021.1:0-56326 GCA_964404215.1 uncultured Aureispira sp.
ACTAGACCTCTACCCTATGGGTTTATTTCATTCATCATCAAAAAATGAGTCTCAATTAGCAAAAAAATGATACTCATATTATTGAAAAACATAATTTTAAACATGCTCTAATAATTTATTGCCACAAACATATTGTTTTTTTTTTTTCATGTCAAAGTAAATCTACTTATTTTTAAAATATTTACCCAATTTGAAAAAAAACTACTCCACTCTCAGCCTACCCTTTCGATTTCGTGTGTACAAAATAGCCTGTTTCTTTATTCTTTCGGACATCATTCCAGTCGAAACACTCTCCATGCATAGCAATGTAGACTCCTGGAGGCATCGTTTGAGCGAAGGCAAGAGCAGCCCCTAGATTAAAGAATCCATCAGAAGACATACCAAATTTGTAGGGTATAATTGCTCCTACTAATATAATCGTTTTATTAGGGATGTTTTTTTCTGCTAATAATTGGGCAGTTTCGACCATGGTATCCGTACCATGTGTGATAATAATGTGCTCAAATGAGCATCGAATACAGTTTGATATGATAATTTCTCTATCATTTTCAGTCATCTCAAGACTATCAATCATCATCAATGTCCGTACGGTAATATCTAATGTAGAACGCCCTCTCTGAAACATTTCAGGTAAGTGGGTATCCTTGAAATATAATTGACCATTAATAAGGTTATACTCTTTGTCAAAAGTCCCTCCTGTAACGAGGGCTAATATTTTTTTTTTGTTCATGTCTTAGAATAGTAATAATATCGTGCAGAAAATGCAAATGCCAGTTAATAATAAAAATAAGGTATAAGGTAATATTTCTTTTGCTTGTAATCCTGTAATACCCAATAGTGGTAACGCCCAAAATGGCTGGAGCATATTGGTGACTTGGTCGCCATAGCTTAATGCCATAATGCTTTTTGCAATTGGGAGATTTAATTCTTGAGAGGCTTGTATCAAAACAGGAGCCTGAACGACCCACTGTCCGCCACCACTAGGAACAAAAATATTGACTAAACCAGCAGAGAAAAATGTAAAAATAGGGAAGGTCGTACTGCTAGAAATGTCTACAAAAGCGTTAGAAAAAATCGTAGCTAGTCCACTACCACTCATGATCCCCATAATACCTGCATAGAGTGGAAATTGTATCATGATTCCTGTGCTTCCTCCGATTCCCTGTGCAATAGACTGATTGAAACGATGAAAGCTCCCATGCAATAATACCGCCAGTGCGAAAAGTAAGAAGATAATATAATTGGGATTGATGAAACGAAAACTCCAATCAAAACCATTGCCACTCCAAACAGGAAAAATAAATACCTTGTAAATCGCAATGAAAAGCATTGTACCTCCAAGTAACCATGCTAACCAACGAGCATGATCTAGTTTTTCAGCTCCTTCTGGAGCAACTGATGTATTATTGTTAAAGTTATTCTGGTCTAGTTTTATATCAATAGGAGTGGGGGAGACTCGCTTTCCTAACCAATACATTGCCAATGGCACCAATAGCAAGAGAGCGACCATACAGACTACATTCATCGTCGAAAAAATAGTTTGGCTTACAGGAACGATACCTATTTGATCTACAAAATCGTGTCCTTCTTCTGCTACTATGAGAGGGGCAGAACCCGATAAGCCTCCATGCCAAACCATTAGTCCTGTATACCCAGCAGCACCAATCAAGGGATAATTGAGCGGGATATTTTTTTTGAGGGCATTTTCGCCTACTTTCCGAGCAAATATAGCTCCCAATATTAATGCGAGTCCCCAGTTGAATAAAGCAACAATAATGCTGGTAAAAGTGACTAAAGCTGCTGCTTTGGCAGTACTAGTACAATATTTTACCAAACTTTGGATCAGTGTATTGGCAGGTTTAGTGAGGGCTAGGGCATGTCCCAGTACTAGGATAAGCATCATTTGCATAGCAAATTTGAGAAACGTGAAAAAGCCACCTTCCCAGTGTCCTAATAACTGTAAAAAATGATTTTGCGTATTGGCAGGGTCTGGGCTAGTTAGCGTAAGTGCTAGGGCTAAGGTTAAGCCTGTCAGTAATACTGCAATGGTAAATGGACTAGGGAGAACTCTCTGAGCAGTTTTGACGAAGGTATCAGCAAAGGACATAGTGTGTAGGAAATTAGTACTGGAATTAGTGTTATCGACTCAGGTGGTTATTTCTTCTCCTAAATGTAGTAATTTTGAGCTAAACGAAGGGGATAAAAACAAAAAAGTCAGTCCTATACATTAGAACTAACTTTCTGTTTAATACACACTTAATATAAATTGATATTAAACAATTTATATTGTAATCAGATTGGACACTACCCCAATCTTAATACACACTAAAATGAACTGGACACTACCCCAGTTTTCACACACTAAATAAATTGGACACTACTCCAATTTTCACACATATATATTTTATGAAAAAGATAAAATGGGCTGGAAATTTCCCCCGATCAGACCAGCCCATAAAACTTTATTTTATTCAAAATAAAATTTAAGTCATGAAAACTATTTATTCTTTTTCTAAGATTGTCTTTTACAACCTCTTTTACCTTTGCTTTTGTATTTTATACGTGTGCAAATAATAGAGGTCACTATTTTAGTAAAATATTCTTGTCCCTATACAAATCTATTCTAGTTTCTTAGGCTGTAGTTGAATTTGATGGGATAAAAACAAAAAAGTCAGTTCTATATATTAGAACTAACTTTCCGTTTAATACACACTTAATATAAATTGATATTAAACAATTTATATTGTAATCAGATTGGACACTACCCCAATCTTAATACACACTAAAATGAACTGGACACTACCCCAGTTTTCACACACTAAATAAATTGGACACTACTCCAATTTTCACACATATATATTTTATGAAAAAGATAAAATGGGCTGGAAATTTCCCCCGATCAGACCAGCCCACTTAAATTTTATTACTAATAAAATTTAAGTCATGAAAACTATTTATTCTTTTTCTAAGATTGCCTTTTGCAATCCCTTTTTCTTTGTTTGTTATCCTTTATACGGGACTAAATAAGGTAGGTCACTATTACAAAAAAAAACTTTCAGAAAAAATCTGAAAGTTTTTTTATTAAAAGCCATTGTTGGCTTATTGTATTGGTAATCAATTGTTTAATTGAAGTTACTTTTTTTAATTTTCTTTTACTTTTATTATAAAAGGTTGAAAAACTTGTCCGATATAATAATAGCCTTTGTAATAAAGAGCTGTAGCGGCAGCATTGATTTGGGTACCATCATTGGCATAAACTACTTTTTTTTCTCCAGCGATACGATCGAGTTGATATACTACAGAAGGAGCATTTTTAGTAGAATCTTTGAAATGTCCAGCAAATTTGAAGACTTTGAGATGAGCAGGAATAAGAAGTTGATCATTACTACCAGGTCGAATATTATCTCCTCCTACTAGTTTGGTCACTTTTTCTTGATTCAGTAAGTTACCATCTTGCTGAATGGTATATTTTAGTATTTGATGCTGGCGAGAAGTACTAATATAGAGATAGCGTTCTTTCTCTGTAATGTACAAGCCATTAGGATAAGCAATTTTTTCTTGGACACGTGCCCATCCACCCTGTTCGTCACAGAAAAGAAGGCTGCCTGTTTTGGCAGCGAACAAAACTGCTAGTGTATTACCTCGTTTGCCTTGGTCGTTCGAGACATAAAATCCACCACTTTTGAGTGCCTCTACACTATTAGGAGAGTTCATGAAAGGGTGGTGATATATTGCGATAAAGTTCAGATAATCTTGTTCTACTTTGTATTTAATGACATAGTGTTTGCCCTTTGCATCATCGTGAGATACCGCATAGAGAAAAACGCCGTCTTTCTGGCGTACTAAATCAATTCCATGTGGGTGTAAACGAATGCTATCTGGTTCGTTTCGTCTAGGTAAAAGAGAACCAATAGGTTTATCTGCTGTCAAGTCAACTGTGTAGAAATTTCCTGGAGGAGCTTTTTCTCCTAGTCTATGGTCATTGCAGGAGATGATTAGTCTAGCGGAAGCGGTAGCGAGCGTATCGAGTACCATATCTTCAGGACCAACTCCTGTTTTGATTTTTTCGTAAGTAGTGTGTGTATTCTTTGGTACAGATACACAAGCGGATATTCCTAGTATAGTAAATAGTACTAGAGTAATTTTTTTGAATGAATAATGCATGACTAAGTGTCTTTTAAAAGGTTGGACAGTGTGTTTTTAAAGTAAGTAACGGAAGTTAAGCAAGAATAATAGCCCTATTAAAAATCAGAAACTGAGTAGGCTTTTGAATTTAAACATTAAGACATTCAATATTATAAAACGAATCCTAGTCCAATCGCCAATTATTATATAAACATATTTGAATCATTCGTAACTCCAGTAAGTAATTTAGGGTTCTATTTCGTATTGTCTGATTTTTCTGTATAGTGTTCTTTCCGAAATACCTAATTCTTTGGAAGCTTCCTTTCGGCGTCCTTTATATTTGATTAGAGCTTTTTTGATGAGTTCTTTTTCCATATCTTCTATAGAGAGAGATTCTTCTACTTCTTCGATGTCACTATATTTATCTAGGGTGTTATTTTCTGGAGTACTATTATTGATAATAATAGGCCTGAAATCTGTCTTTTCTTCTTCTGAATTATAATGACTAGAAGAAGGAACAAAATCATCTATAGTGTAGTCGTCTGTATTATTGTTAGGAGAGTAATAGTTATTATTGACGGGTAGATTACTGTTAGAAGTGGTCGGTACATTGGTTGGCATCTGAAGATCATTAGTACGAGCTAATTCTGCGATCAGTGCTTTGACATCACTCAAATCTTGTTTCATTTCATAGAGAAATTTGAATAAAATTTCTCTTTCATAATAACCGCCACTACTATTATTACTACCATTGCCTGAACCCTCAAAGTTTGACAATGCAGGGAGATTTTTACTAATAGCATTGGGGATAAATTTGAGCAACTCTTGTGCGGTTACTAATTTGTCCTCAGACAAAACGGAAACTTGATCAGCAATGTTTTTAAGCTCTCTAATATTACCTGGCCAAGAATAATTTTCTAGGAGCAGTTGAGCACGTTCATCTAATCTTACTGGGGACGTCTTGTAGCGTTCTGCAAAATCAGAAGCAAATTTCCTGAAAAGGATAGAAATGTCGTCAGGACGTTCTTTGAGTGGTGGTACTTTGATCGGAACGGTATTGAGTCGATAGTATAAATCTTCTCTGAATTTTCCTTTTTTGACATGATCTTCAAGATGGACATTAGTTGCCGCAATAATACGAACATCTGTTTTTTCCACTTTATTGGAGCCCATTTTTACAAATTCTCCTTGTTCCAAAACCCGTAATAAATACTGTTGGAGTTGAAGGGGCATTTCACCTATCTCATCCAAAAAAATCGTACCACCATTGACTGTTTCGAAATAACCTTTTCGCTCGGTAGTAGCTCCTGTAAAAGCATTTTTGGTATGTCCAAATAGCTCAGAATAAAGTGTACTTTCAGGGAGAGCACCACAGTTGATCGCAATAAATTTTTCGTGTTTGCGAGTAGATAAAGAGTGGATGATTTTAGAAAAAGATTCTTTACCTACACCAGAAGCACCATTAATCAATACGGACAATTCGGTAGGAGCTACCAAGGCAGCTGTCTTTAACGCATGGTTTAGCCCTGGAGCGTTACCAATAATTCCAAAGCGTAATTTTAGAGATTGTAAATTCATAATTGATATATCATTCGAATGGGATAGAAGCGGAATTATTTCATTCCATGACCATAGTCTACTTTTTTGACTTTTAGGTCTTCTCCATAATCGACTACTTTTATTTTTATATTTTCACTGTATTCTACTTCTTGCCATTCACCACATTCATCTGCTCCGTAATCTACGAATTTAACTTTAATATCTTCTCCGTAGTCTACGTACTTAATTTTGATGTCTTCTCCATAATCAACAAATTTGATCTTGCCAAATAGCTCAATGCCATTATGGGAACAAAAGTTGGCACCTGCAGCATTACTAGCAGTTTGAGGAAGAATACCACTGAGGAGACAACAGAAAATAGCGGCTGTTTTTAGTTGTGGTGGAGCATCTTTCATATTGTCGGTGATAGTCCATTGTTTCCAGGCATCATCATTATTCCAAGTAGTTTGTACCGTCATTTTGCCAAAGTCAGAAGTGATGGTCCATTGTTTCCAAGCATCGTCATTATTCCAAGTAGTTTGTACCGTCATTTTGCCGTATTTAGGACTATTGACAGACCATTGTTTCCAAGCGTCATCATTGTTCCAAACAGTAGAGATACTAATATTTTCTTCTTTTGTTTTGAATACCCAAGATTTCCAGGCGTCGTCATTGTTCCATTGAGTATTGACAGACCATTGTTGATGACCTGCTTTTATATTCCAGGATTTCCAAGCGTCATCATTGTTCCATTGAGTACTCATGGTCCATTTAGAGCGGTCGCTAGTTTCAATGTTCCAAGATTTCCAAGCATCGTCGTTGTTCCATTGAGTGCTTATCTTATTGATAACAATAGGGGTAGGGCTGATATAAATACTTTTTCCATTGGAATTAGACAGTACCTCAAATACCAATTCATCATTGATATAGATTTTTTCACCAGGGCGACAACGAAGAAGGTAAGTATTTTTGGAGGCAACACTAAACGATTTGTCGGTGACACTATTTTGAGTTTTTAGTCGTCCACTAACTCCTGTGTAACCTTTATTTTGTAGCGAAACGCCCACAAAGTCAGTAGAGGATTCATAAGTAGCAATTATTTTTTTGCGAACTGCTGCTCTATGAGCGGCTTCTTCTGCCGCTGCTATTCTAGCCGCTTCTTTTTCGGCTGCTATACGAGCTTTCTCTTTTTCTAGTTCATCAAAGACAGCTTGATATTTTCCCTTTCCTTTACTCAAGTCCAAGGTCATTTTACCTTTGACGCCAGAGCGTTTGGTTAGATAGACATTAAAACTGTGGGCTTTATCATCTAAATCTTGGATGAAAGATAAAAAACTAAAATGATTGGGGTTCTGTATATCTAGCTGTTCTGGAACAATTTCGAAACACAGGAAACGATTTTCGTATTCTGATTTTTGGACAGGAATGTTAAGTAAGAACCCCTTCTCTCTATTGTTATATAGAGCAAAGGTGACGGATATAGTCCATTGTCCGTCTATTTCTCGACCATAAAGACGTTCTACTTTTTGTTTCATGTAGAGTGTACCATGAATGGTCTCGTTGGCATTAAAAGTTATTTTTTTCTGAACTTCTTTCTTTTTTTTGAAAGTATGGTAGTCATTAGAAAAAATGATAGAACCTGATTCAGCAATAGCTACCGCAGCATCTTCTAGTAATCCTAGCTGACCAAAAGCAGTGAGGCTCCAAAAACTAAGTAGGAATGTAAATAAAAATATTTTCAAGAGTGGTGTATCAATATGTAAGAAAAAAGAAAGCTCCAATCACATTATGATTGGAGTTCTATGTTAATTTAACGGTGTTCGGTCGTATAGTAACTATAGCTATATTTAATTGTTTTTTGTTCTCCAGCTTTCAGTTTCATTTCCCAACAGACATCAGTGAGAGAGTTGATATGATAACCATATTGAACACGAGGAGACTTTTGCCATTCTTCATTACTCTCTATCAATTCTCCTGTAATGAGACGTTTGAGGTCTAATCGAATGTCTTTATTTTTAAAATTATGCACAATGACCTCTGTTTCTACAGTGATAAAGTCATTGTAATAGGTATAGTTTCCTCGTTTAAAAGATTTTTTATTGGGGGTACGACTTACTTCTTCTTCTTTAAATTTGACATTGACATCAGGTGCTTCTGTTAGCTTAACAGAAACATCATTTGCCTGAGAAGTGTAACGTAATTTATCTTGACTGATAGGAGCGTATTGCTTTTTATCGTTTTTCATGACTAAAGCAGGTGCTGCCGTCCATGTGAATTTAGAATCATTGGTCAACTTGATCGTGTGTAATACTGGATTTTTCTTTTCAGTGAAACTATACTGTCCCGTATAATTGACATTATTGGCTTTGATAATAGATTCATAAATGTGTTCTACGGGTACTTCTACTTGGAAAATATCAAAAAAGGCTCTTTCTCCCTTTTTTAGAACTATATTTTTGAGTGTATAAAAGTATAGATCCTCCATTGCGGCAGCGTCACCAAAATTAGTAATATTGGCAGTGCGACCGCCACCACTTCCTCCTGTAGCTGTGGTAGGGCTGGCCGCAAAATCATTAGCATAATTATAAACAATTGATTCTTGGCGAATACTATTACTTAAGGTAGCAATGTTTTGATTGTATGCAGGAACAGGAAGTTGTAAAAAATTAATCAAATCTGAAACTACCGTAGCATATTTGAAATTTGGAACTCCTGCAACTAGATTCAATTTATCTGTTTCAATATTTTCCGCATTATTGATTACGGTAGATCGTAAGGTCAATTTAGCTTTGCCTTCTTCTACTAATTCGACCAAATAATCAGGTTTCCAAGCCAACCCTTTGCTCAAATACATCATATTGAGCGGTTGTGTTGTTTTGTCCGATTTGAAATCTACTTGGAGCATACGCGTTTTTTCTTGACGTTTGTAATCATAGAGATATTCAGGTGTATCAGCAAATTCTAGATGCTTTAACGTATTCATTTGATTACTCGTAAAGACCATCGTCTTGCCAGAAGCTAGTTGTAAGGCAAATAAAGGCGTATTTAGGAAAGGCATATCTGCTTTAGGATCATCTTTTTTCTTAAAAGCAATAATTTTCCCAGTATAAGCAGTATCCTTAAAATAGAGAGAGACTTGTTTTCCGTCGTTTAGAGTTAGCATAGCAGTGAAGTTAGTCACGGCTGCTTGATCCGTTATTTTCTCTTTTTTTTCATAAGCCTTTACCAATTCAAAATCATTGGTAGGAGAGGATAACCAGAACGTACCATTCAGAGCAGCAGGGATCGTATCATTCTTCAATGCCCAAGTTTTTTGACTTGTTTTGACATTACCTTCCTTTACAAAAAAAGCAGTCTGATCTTTAAAGACAGAAACAGATTTGATATCTAATCCCTGTTGAGCTATTGCTCCCCAAGAAAAACTGCAAAGTAAAGCAGTAGAAAATAATGATTTGATTTTCATAGAAATAAAATTGATAGTTAAGTAAATGAGTTTACTTAACTATAGATGCAGAAGACTTATAAATTGGTGTAATCTTCTAACAGGAAGCACAAGTCCAAGAGGACATATATATTATAGAAAAAACCATAAAAGCACTGATAAATAATACCATTATAAATGAGATTATTTTTGCTAAAGGGGCTTTTTTTCAAATTTATGATTATTGGCGATGTAGTACAGCAGAAGTAAGTCAAAAACAGGGAGTACAACCTTTAATATTAACTTTCTTTGTTCATACTCATTGAAAACTAAATAAACGAACTGAAATAATATAAGCAGGTTTAAGAATAAGAATACCCACAGTAGAGTTTTTCTCAAAGAAAGATTCTTACTCATAAAATTACTTTTGATTCAGATATTCTTCTTCACTTACCAAATGTCCTTTCAGCGTAGCAGAGGTGAAATCATCTATTTTTACATATACGTAAGTCCCAATTTGAGCATCTTCGCGAGGGAATACACACATTTTATTGTGGGTGGTTCTACCTGCTAGGTCGTCTGCTGATTTTTTGGACTCTTTCTCAATGAGTACTTTGTATGTTTTGCCTACACAAGCACGGTTGTGTTCGTGCGAGATTTGATTTTGAAGGCGAATGATTTCATTTAGACGACGTTTTTTGTCTGCTAATGGAATATCATCTTCGTACTTTTTGTGAGCCAATGTATTGGGGCGTTCTGAATAATAGAACATATAAGACATGCTGTAATTAGCAATTTTCATAATAGAAATAGTGTCTTGGTGGTCTTCTTCTGTTTCGCCACAGAATCCCGCAATCATATCAGACGAAATTGCACAGTCAGGCATGATTTCGTAAATTCGTTTTACTTTGTTGATATACCATTCTCTATCGTAAGTACGATTCATACGCTTGAGTACAGCCGAATTCCCTGACTGAACAGGTAGGTGGATATACTTACAAATATTTTCGTAAGCAGCCATTGTATGCAATACTTTATCCGTAATATCCTTTGGATGGGACGTAGAAAATCGAATACGTAAGTCAGGAGCAATTTTAGCAATCAATTCTAATAAATCAGCAAAATCACAATTTTGATTTTCCTCATCAGGGTTATCCCAACTGTAAGAATCTACATTTTGACCTAGTAGAGTTACTTCCCTGTAGCCACGGCTGTATAGGTCAGTACATTCTGCGGCAATAGAGAAAGGGTCTCTACTACGCTCTCTACCACGAGTGAAGGGTACTACACAGAACGAACACATATTGTCACATCCTCGCATGATGGTCACAAATGCAGTAACACCATTGCTACCCAAACGAACAGGATTAATATTAGCATAAGTTTCATCTCTAGACAAAAATACATTGATACCTTTATCTCCATCTTCTGCTCCTGCTATTAGATTAGGCAAATCACGGTAAGCATCAGGACCCACAACAAGGTCTACTAGACGCTCTTCTTCCAATAATTTCTTTTTGAGACGCTCGGCCATACAGCCTAGTACGCCTACTAATGTACTTGGATTTCTTTCTTTGACTTTGTCAAATACACGAAGTCTTTTGCGAACAGTATCTTCTGCTTTTTCGCGAATAGAACAAGTATTAATCAAAATAAGATTGGACTCTTCTATATCACGTGTAGCACTATAACCTACATCACTGAGGATAGAAGCCACTATTTCGGAGTCACTGAAATTCATCTGACAGCCATAGCTCTCAATGTAGAATTTTTTGTTGGTCTCTTTTGCTTTGTTAGCAACTTGCTCTTGAAAAAAAACATCACCTTGTTTTGTTTCGTCTATATTTTTATCATCAAATTTGATGGTAGGATTGTCGTTATACATAGTATTACCAATGATAATTGTAATTAAAATCAAATAAAATTGATCGCAAATATAATAAATAAAAGTGACAAAATGGCAGATTGTCTTTTGAGTATTTTTTTATTGAATTTTCATTGCGAAAAACGGATATTAAATAGTACTTTTTTATTATTAGATGAGGTTTTAAAGAAACTTCAGCTATAAAAAATGAAAAATATACTGATGAAATATTTATGGATAATTGCATTGATTGTTATTGCTCTAGGAGAAGACCTTACCGCTCAGGTAGACTGGACGGTTGGATTAGATGGTAATTTGATACAGGCTAACACTGGACATAGAGTCAGAGTTGATGAAAAGAAAAATGTATATATATATTCTAGGATACATGGCATTAGGGATGTGGATCCTGGACCTATTGTTAATAATCAGGGACAATTAGGGGAATATAGTAATTTGCTACAAAAATTTGATGACAAAGGTGGTCTAATTTGGGCAGTTTGTTATCTGAATTCTTACCCTATGGATTTTGATATAGATAATAAAGGGAATCTTATATTGGTAGGGGTTTATTCACAGGATACATTGGATTTAGATCCTAGTCCAAGTGGTGTATACAATGTAGCTAGGAGTAGTTATGGAGTAGAGTCTTTTGTTGTAAAGTTAAATGAGAATGGGATATTTCAATGGGCTAGAGTATATAGGGCTAGGGGGCAATTAGACCTCAATCGTTTTGTGATTGATAACAGTGGAGCTACTATAATGGTAGGTAGTGCTTCTGGGACGATAGTGATAGATTCTACTGTGGTTAATTTGGGAAGTAGTCAATATGAAATTTGCTGTAAAATTGATAGCAATGGAAATTTAGTTTGGTTCAACAAAATAGAGGTACAACCTTACATGTATCAAGGTAATGGGGGAACAATATTTGATTTAGCCATAGATTCCAAGAACTCAATCTATACAGTGGGTGTGTTTTGGGGGACAATAGATTTTGATCCCAGTCCTACCGATACTACTAGTCGATCCGTAAATCAAATCCCAATAGGTAGCTATCTAGGACGGGTTGAAGGGGATGGATTTATTCAAAAATTAGACAGTAGTGGGAAGTTTTTGTGGGTACGAAAAATAGGACAAAAGATACAGATTAGTGATTATAATAATGATAGAGCTAATGGTGTAGCAATAGACACCAATGACAATGTTTATGTTATTGGAGAGTTTCGAGATCATATTTGTTTGGATGATGATACCACTTATCAGTTGTCAGCTGTTCCAGATGTAGGTAGTTGGGGCAAATCTGATGGGTTTGTGTACAAATTGGATGAAAATGGTGTTGTTGTTTGGGGGTATTCATTCGGAAATGAGAGACATGATAAATATACTGCTATTGCAATGGATAAGGTGAAAAATGAACTTTACTTGGCAGGAAAATTTATGATGGAGGTTGATTTTGACTTTAGTAGTAATGCTGTTTTATTAGAAACAAGAACGAAACGGGTAACTCAGACCAAGAGCGAATATTTACCTGACGCATTTGTACAGCGATTACATGTAGATGGCTGTTTATTGGGGTTGGAGAGATTTAAAATCAATCAAGAAACTAGTAATCGTAATCCTAACCTCTATGCTCTTTTCGTAGATACAGAGAGCAATCTGTACATAACGGGAGATTTTGTTGACACCTTATATCATGACTCTACTATCCTAAGAATAAATAGACAATCTAATTTCGATGTATTTGGACTAAAAATGACTTTACCACAGAAATGGGAATGTAATTCAAATACTAATCCTAATAATGGCTCTACCCCTAATGATAAAGGGGCTTTTATTAAGATATATCCTAACCCTTCATTAGGAGTTATTTTTGTTGAGCTTCCTGTTATACATACTTATCACACCTTATCCTTAATAGGAATTAATGGGCTTGAACTGAAGAGTCAAAGTATAGGTATTGGTAATGAATTTGGTATAGATATGGGAGCGTATCCAGCGGGAGTATATGTTATTAAGTTGGAGGGAGTACTGGAAACAACCGTCTATCGGAAGATTGTTAAGCTATAGAAAAGGAATAGGACTATTAGAGTGAATTTCTAATAGTCCTATTTGTTATTTTATCAGCTTATGTTGATGAAATCTATTCTTCTTTTTTGTCGGGTGTACCTTCCTCTGTGGGCTTGTCCACTTTTTTGTCTCGTCTATTGCGATTAAATCGGCGACTATCTTCATGGTCAGTACCAGCTTTGTCGTAAGCATCTATGATTTGTTTGACCAGTCGGTGACGGACAACATCACCAGAAGTCAGTCTGAGAATACCAATACCTTCAATATTATCCAAAATATCCAAACTTCTAACTAGACCAGAACGTTGATTTCTAGGTAAATCAATCTGTGATAAATCACCAGTAATAATACATTTGGCAGATGGACCTAGTCGTGTCAAAAACATTTTTAGTTGGGTCTCTGTCGTATTTTGAGCTTCATCCAATATGATAAATGAATTATCAAGCGTACGACCACGCATAAATGCCAAAGGAGCAACTTCTATGATACGATTTTGCATATAATGTCCTAATTTCTCAGGGTGGATCATATCATCTAGAGCATCATAAAGCGGACGCAGATAAGGATCAATCTTTTCTTTTAGATCACCAGGCAAAAAACCTAGACTTTCTCCTGCTTCTACTGCTGGACGAGTTAAGATAATTCGACTGACAATACCCAATTTTAGAGCACGAACTGCTAAGGCAACTGCCGTATATGTTTTTCCTGTACCAGCAGGACCAATGGCAAAGACTACATCGTTATTCGTCGAAAGCTCTACCAGTTTTTTTTGATTTTGGGTACGAGGAACAATAGCCTTTCCATTTCTACCATGGACAATAATATTCTTGCTATCCTTGGGTAGTTTATTTGCAAACGGATTGCCTCCACTAAGTATTTCTTTTACATTATTTAGGGTTAGTTTTTTTTGTTGTTGGAGGAGCTTGCTCATGCTTTCCAATTTACTTTTTGCATCTTGAACCCGCTTTTTTTCTCCATTCATCTTGATCATATTGCTACGAGAAGTCAAGGTGATATCAGGAAAAGCTTTGCGAATTAGATTGAGCTTCGAATCGTTCTGACCATAGAATTCTACTAGATCTAGGTCTTCTAAAAGTAGGATTACTTCACTATTTGCCACGTACTCTTTTTTTGTGAATTGGTTCAATAAAAATGCTTTCGTTGGTTTTACGAAAGCAATAATACATTTAGTTTGACAGTTCTACAATTTTTGATACAAGAACGTTCATTATAAAGAAAAAAACTTCTCTTACTGATCTTACCAAGTTAGGATAAAGATAAGTTTAATTACACTCTAATTATCTTAATTGCTCTTGCGTACTTTAGTATACGTAATGATCCTAAAGATGTTTACTTTTTGAAGAGTAATTTGGCTTTTATAAGCACTTTTTTAGCCACTATAAAATACTGTTTCAATATATTTTATAAGAAAAAGGGAGGATATAACTGCTAGTGCAATCCAGATAGCAGAAGGTACTTTAGCGGCAAAACTGAACTGTTTTAGCATTTTTTCCATGTTTTTCCGAATAGGAGCATCTATTTTTAGTTGTAGCCCCTGTTTGAGCAATGCTCCTGCACGATCGCTTCGGCCGTAGTTATGAAGCAATACCACCGAAAGATTGTAGACTTCATTGCCTATCAAATTGCGTGTATGATGAAAATAATCAGGAAGTAGATTGTAGGTTTCTATTGTTTTGTCGGGCAAATAGGATAGGAGTTCGCTTTCAGAAATATGTACTAATTCAGGTTTTGTTTGTAGCCCATGTAGCTCCTTTGCTGTTTGACTAACATATCGTTTGGTTTCTTGATAACATTTTTCTTCAAAACTATCCACTAATGGGAAAGAATCCACCGACAAAAGTGTTAGCATTTGTTGATCTTGTGCTTTGATAGCTTGCAGCAAGGTTTCTGAATATTGATAACCAAAGTAAGGAGCAATAAAGTCAATGAATTCGCTATCGTTTGGTAAATTATTAGGCTGGTAGTTTCTGAAATAGTTAGGGTGACCAAACTCTAAAAAATTGAGTAAACTTTTATTTTCATAAATCGAAACGTGAAATTGACGAATATAATAGTTGTCCAATTCTTTGAGTAATTGGATTACTTCTATTTTTAGGATTTTAGTTCCTCTTATATAAACAGTTTCGTCCAGTTTGTAATACTTGATTTGCTCTAGAATATTTTTTTTGTGTTGTTCTAGAGTACTCGTAGAGGCATCTACTGGAAGTTCAAAAAGCTTGAAAGGACTTAAGTAAGGTTTCGTCATACATTTAGTTGGATATACAATAATTAATTAAGGTACTATTTTTATATTAAAAATAATAAGACTAGCCCCAATAAAAAATACCATTTTAAATACTGACTGATCTTGTGATAACTAGAAATACTATTATTAGAATAAAATTTCCATGCGATTGTTGCCAAACTCGGTAATAATATGGCAGTGAGAAAAATACAAGCAGCCCAATAATATTTTTCCCAAAATAAAACTCCTTCTGCTAAGAGTATTATAAAGAGAAGTAATAACACACTCAGAGCAGTCCATTTAGCTACTTTTTCGCCTAGCCAAATGGGGAGCGTAAGAGCTCCTGCACTTTTATCTCCTATTTGATCTTCCAAATCTTTTACAATTTCTCTAGCCAAAGTAGCTAGGAAAGCAAATAAGGTATAGTAGGATAATATCGAAAACCAAGAAGAGTCCTCAGTAGAGGTGTAAGGATGACTTTGTAGTAGATTAATATTGACAGCTATAAAATTAACTACGACCCAAGCACAGAGCAATGCAACTACAATATTGCCAATAAGAGGCAGTTTCTTAAAAAAATAAGAGTAGAAGAAAAGTAGAATAATAGTGATGTAGAAAGAATGAAATAGCCAATCATTTTGTAGCCAGTAGACTAGGCATAAGGCACTACTATTGAGTAGGAGATATAGCAGCCAAGCAACACTAATAGGAATATGTTGGTGTATAATTACTTTCTGAGGTTTATTGACACAGTCAATGGTATAGTCCCTAATATCATTGATGATATTGCCGCCTGCAGCGATACAAATAGTCCCAATTAGCATTGTCCAGAAAGTTGGATTCCAAGCATTGGTGGCAGGGATGATCAAGTACTCTAAAATACTAATAGTGAGTGTAATAATCACTAGATTCGCCCACCGAATTAGTAGTAGAAACTTCCTCATACGCTTAGGAAGCTTTTTGGGTATAGGAGGCAAGAACCGGAATAAGTTGATGGATAGGAAAAACCAAATTGTCAATCTGATTGACCAATCGAGTAGTTGTTTTTTTGTGTTCTACCGAAGACATAGCACTGATCTCAAGATATTCGGTATAATTCGGAATTAAAACATAAAACTTATTATCAATGATGCTAAAGTCAGGTAATGATTTTTTGCCAAACTTTGTACGGATGTGGTGCAGTTGAATCGCCAGGTTTTCGGTCATAAACATGGCTGCCATATCTACATTATCAGTCAATACCGTTAAGTTTCCTAAGTGTTCAAATACTAGTGGTTCTACTTTTGATGGAGGGGTGATGTGTAATCGAATCATCTCCGTAGGGAGCATCCTAGGGGTAAAACAAAGCGAAAAAGGAGTCTTTAGATCGAGTGGAATGGTATACAAAATACCTTTAAAGTTACTTTTTTTGTCATGTAAAGCGATCATATTGAAGTCAACCCCTTCGTATTGTCCTGTGATCGAATCCTGCCATTTGAAATCTCCTTCTTTAGGGGGATTGGTACTTAGAGCTGGGTATTTAGCAAAAGAATCTAATTGGTACTGATAGGTATAATTAGGGTGAAAAAGTTGCATGACAGGGGCAATCAATTTTGTTTTGTAAAACAACCGAACAGATCCAGAGTAGTTATTGTACCAAGATTGAATTCCTTTTAGTGCTGCCAAAAGATAGGTACCCGCTACCATTCCAGCGATCCCACGATTAATACCCATTGCGGTCAGTAGGATAATCAATCCCATGAAAGAAACAATGAGTCCAGCCATTCCTATTTTGAAATAGAGTTGATTCTTTTCGTACTGCTGTTGTTCTTTATCTAAGGCAATAAGTTCATTGCCTACATGTTGGATAACTTGTTCGATTTTATTGGTCATAGCAAAAAGGGATTGTTACTGTCGTTAAAATGGTCATAGGCACTATTGCCCCAGTTATGGGTAGAAGTTTCATCCTTTGATAGTTTATCCAAGTTAGCCATTTCTTCTATTAGAGCAAAACAAAGTGTGCATTCATCAAATAGTTTGTCTAGCTTATTATTGGTTTGGCGGTTGAGTGCATCATTGACTGTTAGGCGAAACCAATCTGATCGATTGGGAATACCAATATTAATGGTATTATCAATGAAAGATACATAAAGAGGGGTATTCCATTTGTATTTAAGTTGATAGAGTATTCCAATAAGTGTTGGTGTCAATATTTGACGAGCGTCACTTTCATCTAATGCATAAACAACATATTCTTTCTCAAATTCGGGATGTTCCTCAAAGTAAATCATTTTAGCCCCTTGAACAAAAGAACCTATTTTTTTTTGTAAAAACTTCCCAAATCGTCCCAATGTTTTTTCTGCACTGTCAGGCATGACGGCGACTTTATTATTGACAATAGGTGTGGGGAGTTTTAGGCTAAAAAAAAGGCCATCAAATACAACTGTTGTTCTTTTATTTTTTCCTGTTCCCGAAGTACGGGTTGCTCGAACTTCCGAAAATTCAAAAGTAGTGCCATTTTCAGTAGTGCCTTGACAGTAATCTTCTCCATTATAATAAGTAATGCGTTTTCCAAACAAATCCGAGTCAAGGAAGGTCTGTTGTTCTATGCGTTTATTACTATTAAAGGACGCATTCGGATAGATTTTCTGTACAAATGCCGTTACTAGTTGACTTTTAAGCGTGGAGGTGTAAGCTGTTTTTATTGGATTAATTTTGCTATTGGTAAAGGCAATGAGAACGGCAGCTGAAATCCAGATCAGGATGGAGATGAAAAATAAATCACTTACCACTAGTAAGAATAAGAAACCTAAAATGGCAAGCCCAAAGGCATATAAATACCATTTTTGATAGTGTTTTATTTGGGCTGATTTTACCTTTCGTTGATTTTCTATTTGATCAATCAGAGGAGCTATTTCCTCTCTTATTTCCGTTATATCTTTCATGTCTTTAGGATTATAGGTAATTAGAGTTTAGATCTTCGTCATCTAGTAGATGCTGAGAAAAATCTTTTGTTGGTTTAATGCTAATTTCGATTCTGGGGTCATATTTAATTTGACTGAAGTCTTCTAATAGTTCAAAACAACGATGGAGCTCTTGGTATAACTTATCGACTAGCTTACTTTTCGTGAAAGATTGATGGACATCCATTTCAAACAAATTATAAGAGTTAAGAAAGAGGATATACAGTTTATTTTTTTTGAAAGAGATAGCAGGGGAGCGTCCCCATTTAGTTTCGCATTGCAATAGAACATTAATCATGTCTTCCGTTAGTAATTGGTTGACCAATGTTTCATTGGTGCCATAGATATGGAACTGCTTTGCTAATTTGGGGAAGTTTTTTCCATTTTGTCTAGCAGCCTCTTTAAAATTTGGACTTAGTTTGGTTTGTAGATAACTGCCAAAGGAATTATCAGAGGGTTGTAAGATTACTTTATCGCCTGTTTCTAGGTTATAATCCATTTCCAGTGTGAAAAATAGGCGATATTGAGCTTTATAGCTGTACTCTAAAATATATTCAGCAAATTCAAAGGCTTTATTATTTTTTGTTCTTCCTTTAATACAGTCTTCACCATTTAGGGATATATCTGGTCTTTCAAAAATATCAGAATATTGTAGCTCTTGGTAAGTAATACTTCTTTCGGGGTAGTAAATGGTATTTGGATTAATATCTTCAACGAGCGTTTTTACAATATCAAATTTGAACTTTTTTTTAAGTTTCTCTTCTTTACTAGGTGATAAGTCCATAGAAAAAAGATAAAATAGTAGACAGGAAGAGAATAAAAAAACGATTCCAAGGACAACACTAATAATTAGGCAAGTGACAAAAAGGAAGCCCCAAAGAAGGACTGCTTTAGTGGTGACTTTAAGCGGTTGAGGTACTTCCTGATCTCGTATTATCTCCAGTTCCTCTAGCCTTGTTTTTAGTTCAGGGTGTTTGTTTAGTAAATCCATAGGATAGTTTATTTGGGGGATGTATTTTGATATTAGCAATCCATACCATCATCTATCAAATGATCGAACAAATCATTTTCTTCATCTGGATTATCTAATATAGCATTTTTATCGATTTCTATTTGACTAAAATCTTCCACTAAATCAAAGCAAGATGATATTTCAGTATGAAGTCGTTCTATAACTTTATTGTCAGTCAGTTTTTCATAAATATCTGCCTCAAATAATTTGGCGTGAGTGTCAAATAAAATATATATCCGATTGTTTTTGAATGTAACGAAAGGTAAAGTATTCCACTCTTTTGACCAGTGATTGAGAATTTTAATGGTAGTTGGTGTAAGAATTTGAGGAACCAGTTTTTTTGTATTACTAAATACTTGTAGTTGCTTATCTAAGCTAGAGTTGGTCATCCAAGAGGAAAAATTAATTAAACCACTGAAAGAATGAGGTTGGTTTTCAGGAAGTTCTTCCCACCAGCCTTCTGTAGGGCGAATAATAAGTTTTTGATTAAGATCTAAGGTATATTTTGTAGTTAGTGTAAAAAAGAATTGACGTTTGGAATGATATAAATCATTTGTCGGTAAGATTAGCTCTGCAAACTCAAAAGAACAACCATTTTGAGTTTTGCCGTAAACATAATCTTCTCCCTTTATACGATTAGTGGAGAGTATTACGGTTTCGGCATTATTAAGATGTTTATAGTTAATTCCTTTGTCTGGGTCGTAGCTGATAGTAGAGTTAATACTTTGCATTACATGTAGCACTAGATTTTCTTTGAATTTATGTCTCATTATTATAGCGGCACTAGAGACCGTAGAGTTTTTAAAAATATAAATGCCTAGACTAAGAAATGAAATAATGACAGCAATAGCTGGAGGAATAAAAAAACTAAGACCAATTGCTCCCAAAGGAAAACTAAGAATAAGTACAATAGCTGCTAGTATAGTAGGTTTACCTGCTTTTAGTTCTTGCAGTCGAACTTTCTCTAGTTCCTGTTGTATTTTTTCTAATTTAGAATCTGGGGCGGGAAAATTAGGCATAAAATAATTTTGAGGGTGGACTATTATAGAAAGAATAATATTTTCTACAGTGAAATGTCATCATTGTCAAGTAGATGTTTGTAGATTGTATCTTTAGAGTTGTCTATCAGAATATTTTTTTTGTCAACTTCTATCTGGCTAAAATCTTCTACTAAATCAAAACAAGAAGCTAATTCATTTTTCAACTTTTTTAAAACCCAATCTCCTAAAAGAGAATTTCTGATATTAAATTCAAAAAAATTATACGGATTTTCTATAAGGATATAAATTCTATCTTCAATGATGGAAAGACGAGCCCTATGCTTGAATTTTTCTTTGATTTTAGTGATTGCTTGGATGGTAGCAGGGGAAAATAGATGTTGTGCGATATCTGGATTAGTCGCATAGAGTACATATTGTTTCTGAAACTCAGGATAGGCAGATAAGTCAACAACTTTCGTGTTTTTGAAATAACCTCCCAAAAGCTCTTGGAGGCGTCTCCCTATAGTGCCTATAACTTTTTCTGTATAGTTGGGGACTAGTAGTATACTATCTTTTTTGTCAAGTAAAATGGGGGCTTCAATCGAAAAAAACAGTTGTGAATAATTTGAATTATTTTTATCTGTAGTACCATATTCTATAAATTTGAATCTACGCCCGTTATTAGAGGTTCCTTCAAATGCGTCAGCAGGTTTGTCACCATTAAAAAGTGTAGGGGCTATACCTGATTTTCGAAGTAAATTAAGATTCATTTTGTTTTCTACATAAAAGTTGACCGTTGGATAGATTGCTTTCACAACACTGGTCAAAAATCTTTTTTTGAATGTAACTTGTTCGATTTCTTTTTTTTGTCGTGTGATATTATAGAAGACAAGTATTCCTTTGAAAAATGCAGCACAAAATGCTATTGTTGCTAATGTGAAATAGTTCATTAGCAACAGTATAATCGCAAGTATCAAAATAGCAAGCGGTAATAGTAACCAACTATTGGAAGCAGAGATGGCTGCTAATTGTTCTTTGCGAAATGCTTCGAGTTCTGGCAAGGTATCACCTAAATGTTCTTTTATTTCAGATATTCTCATTGGGGTAGATTTTTAGAGCAAAAAAGGATTGTTACTACTATTGTCTATCAAGTGTTTGTAGGCAGAGTTATCCCAGTTGTTATTTTTAGGTTGAAAATTGTCATCAGGCTGAAGAGTACTAAAATCTTCAAGCATTGTAAAACAAAGTGCAATTTGGTGGTAGAGCCGTTGAAGCTCTTGTTGTTGTAGAATAGATTGCTTGATGTCGGGTTCAAAGAGATTTTCATGATAGGGAAAACCAATATAAATTTTATCTCCAACAAAAGCAATACGAGCTGTCTTTTTCCACTTATATTTCAGGTTGTAGATAACTCCAATCATAGCTGGAGTCAAAATACGGAAAGCAGCCTCTTTACTTTTAGCATAAACGACATAGTCTTTTTCAAATTCAGGATGTTCTTCCATGTAGACCATTTTTGATTTACTAAAGAGTCCTCCAAGTTTACTTTGAAATAACTTACCAAATTTACCTAGATTTTTTTCAGCAGTATCAGGAAGAACTTTGATGCATTCATCTTCAGATAGAGAGAAAGGTGCATCTAATACAAAGAAAATTCCATCAAAAACATTAGTAGTAGAGGAGTTTCCTTCACTGTCAGTGGTGGTACTCGTCACTTTTAGTTCAGAGAATTGGAAAGAGTGTCCATTTTCTGTAGTGCCACTAAAGTAATCTTCTCCACTATAAGAGTCAAAACTATTGAATAAGGTAGAGGCTTTGAAAAAACTTTGATTTACTTTTTTATTTCGACGGTAAGTCGATTCGGGGTAGATGGCATGGACAAATTTTTGGAATACTTTGCGTTTGAATTTAGTAGCAAATTCTTTTTTTTTGCTATCTCGCATACTATTAATTATAGCAGCAATCCCTCCCCCTAAAACGAGTAAGATAATCATTGCCCAAATCATTCCATTAAGAAAAAAAAAGATAGCTGCTAGAATAGGTAATGCACATAGAATATAGAATTGACCTAACCGCTCTGATTCTGCTAGTTGGTCTAGTCTAAATTGCTCTATCTCTTTTAGTGTAGGCATTATTTGCTGTCGGATAGTGGATAAGTCCATAGATGATGTATTGGCTAATAAAAAATTGCTAATGAGACTATAGTCCCATTAGCATAACAATATTAAATATTCAATTTGTTCCCTTCATTTAGTAATTGTAGTCATAAGTTCCATAACCTTTTTCCTCTTTAATTCTCTTTCTTTTCTTTCTCCGGATTCTTTGTAGCTCATCTTTGATCAATTCATCAATTTTCATATCTTTTTTGATAATCAAGTTTTTATTCCGAATCAAAACGCCTTCTACAGGAAGAAGTTGTGTACTATCCTTTGGCATCAATCCTGCATAATTGAGCGTCCAGTAGTCATTAGAAAACTTCTTGTGTTTATAAAAATAAAGATAGCCTTCTTTATTGTCATACTTGATAAGATGTTTCTCTAAAAAAACGAGGCTATCAGGCTCTTCTTTTTCAGCTTCTTCTTTTTGTTTCAAATCAAGAATCGCTTTTACGAAATGTTCTTGGTTAAGACAAGTGGTGTCGAATACTCCTAGTTTATTTTTGTCTTGGAGTTTGATGTAAGTTGGGATACAAGTTTTGGGTTCGTTAGCAAAAGTAGACCACAGTGAATCAGGTACAGGAATACCAGCTTCTAAGGCAAGGTTAACAATACCATACAATAAGACTCCATCCTTTATTTCAAATAATTTAGAAAAGAAATATTTTTGAGCAAGCGGTTCCTCTTTCAATGGAAAGAGTAGCTTACTAAAGGTGAGTAGTCGCTCTGAATTTTCATTCCCAATTTGACGACTTAATGCAGTCGAATCCATAAAACTTTCATAATAATCCTCTACAGTAGATTTGACTTGATTTTGGCGAAACCCATAGCCATACTCTAATTCAAAATAAATATCTGATTTTTGTTCATCACCAGCCAACTGCCTTTTTAGATTATTAATACCTTCTCTAATCAATCTTTTTTTCTGATTAGCATATATGCTAGTGTCTGCTTTTTTGAGATAGATCAAGTCAGCTAAAAGTTCAAAGATTTGCGATTTGTATTCAGGATAAGATAGATACAAATATAAATCAGGAAATAACTTGGTAGCTAGTTCTAGAGAATCATTGATATGATAAAATAAGCTGTTGAGATCTCTTTCATAAAAAGGTAGGGGTAAATCTCCTGTAGCCATCAGTTTTTTGAGAGCTAGGTAATCTACTTTTGTTTTACGAGTAGCCAATGCTTGAAGACAAGCCAATTCAATACTAGTCTTTCCTTCAGCGTTTTTGTAGAGCTGTAGTATTTCATCCGTTAAGGGGATTTTTTTGAGATAGCCCAATTCTTTGATTAAAGCAACTTTTATCTCCAGTTCTTTTGGCTTGAAAGGATAATTGTTGATGAATGCCAGTATAGAATCCTTGTCAGAGGCTTCAAAATCGGCACGGATATAATTCTTTGTCGCTTCTTCTACATGAACCTTAGTGAGACTATCCTCCGAATACATATCTTGTAATAGCTCTAACCCCCTAGGTGTAAATAAATCAGCTCGTACTTGTGTGTCAGCTGGAGCAAAGGTCTGATAGAATGTTTTGACAAATGGTGTGATACCATCAATACTATCAATAGGACTATGAATAGTGTACAACAATCCATTTTGATAGATTTCCTTGACTAAAAAACGTCTAGAACTAGTGCTGTCACCAATGACGATATCACGGGTGATTCTTTTCCCTTTCTTCTCTTTTTTCTGACTAAGAATATAGAGTGTTTTGTCATCTTCTAGTAATCGCTCATCTTGTGTTTTCCAAAAATCCTTTTCTTTTTTGCTAGTATATTTATCAAAAGATTTGACTCTAACGGAAACCACTTCCATTGTGGTATCTAATTTAAAAATTCGATAACGAACAAAACCTTCTGCGTTCTTACTGTCGAATGTTTGTTTTTTCTCTCGTTTACGAATATAATAGTTGTTGCCTTCGGCAGCTATTTCTTCATAAACATTGGGTTTAGGAGGGAGTATAGTATTGACCGAAAAGTAGAGGCTAGTATCTTCTAGGTATTCAAATGGTCTTTGGTAAGTAGGTTGGTGCAACTGTAAGCTCTCAAAGAACTTCGTAGCATTTTTAGTGTCCGTACTGGCAGCTAAATAATAACGACTTCCTTTGATAATGACTTTGGTTTGTAGGAGATCAGTGGTACAGCTATCTGTACGTAATGTAGCTACCAATGCAGGGTATTTTCCTTGGTGTTTGGTGAAAGTATAGGTGCAAACCTCGGCTTTGAGTGATTCTGCAAATTTTCTTGTGATTTCTCCCAATTCAAAGGTGTCTTCTTCAATATAGAAGACATCATGTAATACGCCTTCTTCTACCATATGCCAGTTGTTAGTAGCAGGATCATATGCTTGAAATAATTCAAAGGAAGCTAGTAAACTTCTGGGATAGCCAGTTTGCAGTTGTTTGGGGTAACTATTGACAGACCACATCCCATTAGAAGCAGTATAGTTTTTATGGTTAGGGTATTCAATACGAATAGAGTTGAATATTTTATTGACTTCTGGTCCTAGTATATACTTAGAGTCTCCCCCCGCTTTGAATACAAATAGTTCGAGTGGTGTCGCAATGATACGATAGCGTTGGTAGTTTCCAATACGAGTTTTATTGATAATATCATACCCAGGATACCCATTCTGGGTTATTTTACTTTTCTTTTCGATGTCTCCTGGTATATTCTCAAAGAATAAACTGTCTACAGATGATAGAATATCTTCTGTAGTTTTATTCAATGCCGTATTGTAGGTTTTTACTCTTGCCAAAGAATAGAAAGAGCCATTGGCAACATCAGGATAGAGATACTGATCGTAGTCTGGATAAATCTTGGTAGGATATAGATTGCCAGGTAGATTGACTTGGAATATGGAGTCGGTTGTATATTGGCGACTGGTTTTTATTGGGACAAAGGTTTTTTCAATTTTACCTTTCATTTTGGCTGTTTTGCTACTAGTCGTAAAAACCACAGGACGAACAGTATATCCCTTTTCTTTGAGTAGATTAATCATACCCAAATCTCCTGGAAGGTGAGCGGCACCTACACCTGTAAATAAAGTGGTATTTTTTTGCATCAACGAATCCATTCCATTCGCCATAATGATATTACGCTCTTCTATGAAATAACGGTAGTATTTTTTGCTGGGTAGAGCGGTTTTGTTGAGCGAATCTAAGAGTGTCAAATTTCCTTGGCGATAAGCATCTTCTATCGTCTCTCTAGAGGCTCTTTCTCCATAGTTATTATAACTTCGTTTTTTCTTTTCGTCGTCTTCTTCTGGTTCTGCGGCTTTATTGAGTAGTCGAAGGGTTTCGATATTATCTTCTAATGCCACTACATCTTTGCCTGACCGTCTAGCCGCCTGATAAATGAACAAATCAAGGTAGGTGTTTTCTTGAAAATCTTCATCACCACTGATTCGATAAAGCATCTGATTGATTTGCGTATTATCTGTCGCTAAGAAATATTGATAGGTCTGTTTATCAGGGGTATTGAGAATAAAAGCATCAGAATAGAAATTATCATAGTAATTTCTAGAGTTACGGTAATTGGTAGATTTTCGAGCCCGGTCCATATTCCCAAAATCATCCATCCAAGTAGATGGATCAGATTCAAGGGCAATTTTATCTACTTTTTTTAATCCCAAAAAGAAGGTGTCACTGAGGTTGAAAGCAATTTTTTTGCTGACGTGCATAGTGCCATAGAGGTAGGATGGGGCAGAGGTGCCATTGCCACTAATTTCCCAGAGCAACCCTTGTTGTTTTTGAGTTGTATTTTGAGCGGAAAGTTGATTGACAAAGAGAAGTACAATAAATATTAAACCTAATTGGTATTTATACATGGGTGTAATTTAGTGTTTTGAAATTGGTCTTATTCTCTATATTAATACAATCAACTAAAAAAGTTAAATAATTAGAAGTTGTTTATTGATTTGTTAACGCTTTGATCTGAGTACTGATTGGGGAACACTAATCTATTTGGGACAGACTATCAGTAAAAAGTGCCGTTGTTTTGAATAACAACGGCACTTTTTCTTAATGTGAACTAAACTAATTTAGTTTTATTGCTTGACAATTTTAGACTGCCAAATATTATCGTCTTGCTGTAAGTGAATGAAATAGACTCCTGCAGAGCATATACTCATAGGTATAGATACTGTACTTGTGTTTGTATGGACAGATTGCTGAATGACTTTGCCGTGTATATCTATCACTTTTATATAGAATTCTCCTTCAATAGCTTCTGTTTTGATGTATAGATTATCGGTTGTGGGATTAGGGAATACTTCAAGTTTAGGGATGGTTAATAAATTGATGTTTACTCCTATATCTAGAGATAAGGGCTGACTGTAGAGCGTCAAATCTGTTATTATACTATTTTTGATGGTTGCAGTATAGACACCCATATCAGCTGCTTGAAAATTATTAATAGTGTATTTATTGACACCTAGGGTGCTATCAACCAGTACTCCATCTTTATACCAATAATACGTGTTGGTTGTCACGGTATCGTCTATTCCCAAGTCAATTATATAGCTGGATCCTATAGTTACATTGATACTTTGTCTAGTACCTATACTATCCTGAGGAGTATAGTCAAAAACTGTGTATTGACTCAAACTATCATAATTAGGCAATATATCTTCAAAGGTTAGTTTATTATTGCGAATATATAATAAGCTAGAGTTTATCAGATTGTTAAAATCGGGAATAACTTCTGTAAGTTTATTGTTACTAACATAGAGTCGATTGAGCTTAGGTAAATTAGTGAAATCAGGAATACCTCCTGTCAATGCATTATTGTTAATATTTAATGTTCTGAGGTTGGGAATACCATTAAAATTAGGAATCGAACCTGTCAGTTGATTTCCTTCTAGGTGCAACCAATCCAATACAGGGAGGTTGAAATTAGGGATGGATCCAGAGAGCTGGTTATTAGTTAAGTATAAAAACAATAGGTCACTTAAGTTGCTAAAGCTAGGTACTGTACCTGTCAATTGATTATTACTAAGGTATAGCTGTGTCAGTAGAGGTAAGCTGAAGTTAGGTATAGTCCCCGTCAATTGATTGTTAGATAGGTTTAATTCGCCCAAACTAGAAATGGAGTTAAAATTAGGTATTGAGCCTGTTAGTTGATTATCCTGAATCGATAGTCTATATAATTTGGGGAGATTGAAATTGGGTATAGTCCCAGAAAGCTGGTTGTCATTAATGTAGAGAGTGTTGAGATTAACTAGATTTAGGTTGGGGATAGAACCTGTTAGTTGGTTTCGTGTAAGGATTATAGAATTGATGCTGTCAATATTGGTGAAATTAGGGATGGAACCTGTGAGTTGATTATCATTGAGTTTTAGGTTAAGTAAATTAGGGAGGTTTAGATTTGGAATACTTCCAGAGAGTTGGTTGTTATTAAGCTCTAAAATTATTAATTGGGGGAAGTTTCCAAAATTAGGAATGGAACCTGTGAGTTGGTTTAGAATAAGATATAATCGCGTTAGATTAGGTAGGTTATTAAAGTTGGGGATAGAGCCAGTAAGCTGATTTCGATTAAGATTTAACTCTACTAGAGCAGACAAATTTAAATTAGGAATGGTACCAACTAAGTTGTTGTTCTGTAAGTTTAAGCGGTTCAGACGACCATTGGTATCGAACACAACACCATACCATGTATTTACTGGAGTGGTCAAATTCCAGGTGTTAGTCCAATTACTTCCTCCAGTAGAGTCATACAGCATAATTAAAGATAGGGAATCTGCTTGGCGGGTTTGAGCTTGTGTAGGTGTATAAATACACAAGAAAAAAATGATAAATATAAATAATAGTTTAGTGGAGTTCATTTTTTGAGTTTTAATAAGAAATAATGTAGCTATTGCAATAATAGAAACTACCTATAAATTATTGGCATCAAGTTGATGAACCTAACAGATTAGTAAGTGGAATAGGGATGTGACTTTGTGAAGCTGAGTAATAATTTACTGCTGACTTTCCAAAAAGTGCTTTTGATTTAGCATGATATTTTCAGAAGTCCATTCGATGCGTTTCTGGAAAGGGAACTGTCGAACAGCACATTCTTTTTTGGTGCAGACTTGACAAGAAGTTGGTTTGCAGGGGTCTACATGAACAAAAAATTCGATGGGTTTATTGGTATTGTCTTTTAGTAGGTCTTCTAACCAGTCTACTTGTTCGTGAGCAGCTCTTGTATCAAAATACCAAGGAATAGTAATGTGACAGTCAATATGCAAAGCCATACCATATTTGATAACACGGAGGTTGTGTACGTCAATACAGTTTTCGTGACGATGGGTGTCGAGTATTTCTACGATTTGCTGGACCAAATCATAATCTACTTCGTCCATAATACCGGCCATAGATTCTTTGATGACTTTAGTTCCAGTGACAATTATAATGATACCAAAAATGATCGCTACAATCGCATCCAACCAAAGCCAATCTGTCAGAATAATAACTCCTAGACCGATAATCATTCCTACAGTAGAGTAACCATCTGATTTGAGGTGTTCCCCACTAGCTGTCAATACCATGGAGTCGGTTGCCTTACCTTTGGATTCGACAAAGACTCCCAATCCAAAATTAATCAAACCAGCTATTGCTGTGATCCATATTCCTGTATCTATATTATGTACGGGAATAGGATAGTAAAGGTTGTAGAAAGATTTAGCGAGTATTCCAATCCCAGCAATGATAATAAGACTACCTTCTACTGCTGCGGATACAAATTCAATTTTGCCATGTCCATAAGGGTGATTTTCATCTTTAGGAAGAGCCGAAACATACAGACTAAAAAGACCAAAAGCACCTGCTACTACATTGACAATGGACTCTAAAGCATCAGTTAGAATTGTGTTAGAATCAGTCAGAAAGTAGGCGACAAACTTGATAATTAACAGGAGTAATCCCACCCCAAGTGTCAATTTTTGTATAGAAATGTGTTCTTGATGCATAGGGCAAAACAAATAGAGATGAAAGTTGCTTTTGTAAAGGCAAAAATATACAAAATCACGTTAAAGTTTAGAGGTAGGGTGGTATAAATGCCAAAAATATTATTTTTGCATTTCAACTAATAAATATGTTCGACCTAGATAAATGGCAAGAAATTCTACTCTCTTTGAGTAAACACAAATTACGCACAGGCTTGACTGCTTTTGGCGTTTTCTGGGGGATATTTATGCTAGTACTGTTATTGGGGGCAGGTAATGGACTCAAAAATGGAGCAGAATACGAATTTAGAGACGATGCTACCAATAGTCTCTGGATCTATCCACGACGAACATCAATGGCTCATAAAGGGCTGGCTCGAAATCGAGCCATACAACTGGATGCCTCAGATTATGAGATGATTAAAAATGAAGTGAGCGGAACAGAGTATATCACAGGACGATTTTATTTGCCAGCGGGCAGCAATCAAATGGTATACAAAAATAAAAAATACAATTTTGATGTTCGATCAGTCCATCCTGACCACGAATTCTTAGAAAATACAAAAATATACGAAGGCCGTTATCTCAATGATTTAGATATTGAGAATTATCGAAAGGTAGCAGTTATAGGGAAGAAAGTAGTAGAGGAAGTCTTTCCTAATAGTAACCCCATGGGGAAGTGGATACAGGTAGGAGGGATTAGTTTTCAGGTCATAGGGCTGTTTACAGACACAGGAGGTGAAGACGAAATGCGAATTATCTATTTACCAATTTCGACCGCTCAACGCTCTTTTTCGACACGCAAACCCATCAATCAATTGATGGTAACCACCGGAGATGCCAATTATGAAGAAGTAGTGGTGATAGAAGAAAATATTCGTCGAAAGCTAGCTAACAAACATGGATTTTCGATGGAGGACAAACAAGCTGTCCGTATTCGTAATCGAGTCAAGAGTTTTCAGTCGATTATGAATTTATTTTCCATCATCAGTCTCTTTATTTGGGTAGTTGGTGTAGGGTCTATTGTTGCGGGGGTGATAGGAGTGAGCAATATTATGTTGATTGTAGTGAAAGACAGAACAAAGGAAATTGGAGTGCGAAAAGCATTGGGAGCAAATCCTTGGTCTATTATTACTATGATATTACAGGAAGCAGTATTGATAACAAGCGTGGCAGGGTATTTAGGGATGGCATTAGGGATAGGTTTGATCGCTTTGATTCGATATATTATGGATACTTATCAGATTGATGCAGGCTTCTTCAAAGATCCACAAGTGGAGATAGGAATGGTATTGACCGCAACTATAGTAGTCGTTATAGCAGGAGCAATAGCAGGTTTGATACCGGCCTTGCGAGCAGCTAGAATTAGCCCTGTAGAGGCAATGCGAGAGTAATATCGTATACTAGAATATTTGCTGGAAAGGTTTACTAAGGATCCCCAAATAGAATCTTACTAGAGCAGCGTAGATTCGTAAAGATTCTTTCATAAGAAACAAACTAGGTTTAATAATCGCCTAAGTGTATAGAAAACTGTACTTTTGCACCGATAATTGAGTTTCGTCTATGATATTAGTGCAAATAATTTTTTGGTTTTCGGTTTATGGCTTGTTTCACTCTTATGTAGTGTACCCTGTACTCCTACGCCTAATAGCCACGAACAAAAAAAATAATCAAGAATTATTTACAGACGAAACCTTGCCGCAGGTGTCTTTTGTGATGTCATTGTATAATGAAGCCTCTGTAATTGAGGAAAAGTTACAAACACTCATAGATAGCGATTATCCGACAGAAAAATTAAATATTTTGATTGGTTCTGATTGCTCAGATGATGCAACCCATCAAATTGTTCAACAAAAAATAGGAGATAACCCCTCTTTCTACTTTTATCCTTTTGAGACTCGAAGAGGTAAACCTTCTGTCATCAATGATTTAGTAGATAAAGCAGGTGAGAAAGCTCCTTTTACGGATAATCATGTTTTAATTATATCTGATGCCAATGTCATGTTGGAAACGAATACGATTCGAGCATTAGCGAAGCACTTTAAAAATGAAAAAATTGGACTAGTTGACTCTAATATTATTCCTCCAAAAGTAGTACAGTATCAGAAAGATGGGATAGCGGCATCTGAAAAGAGTTATATATCAGGTGAAGTAGCTATGAAACACTTGGAAGGTAAAGCTTGGGGACGAGCTATGGGGCCTTTGGGAGGTTGTTATGCTATTCGTGCTCGGTTATTTGAACCAGTACCACCCAATAACCTAGTGGATGATTTTTATATTGCCATGAAAGTATTCGAAAAAGGGGCATTGGCAATCAATGAACCACAAGCCATTTGTTATGAATCTGTTCCCAATAGAATAGAAGAAGAATTTAGACGGAAAACAAGAATATCACAGGGTAATTTCACTAATCTCGCTACTTTCAAGCACTTGTTGTGGCCAATTTGGAGTAGTTTGAGTTTTGCTTTTTTATCCCATAAAGTACTACGTTGGTTTGGACCATTTTTTATCTTGACTGCTTTAGGTGCTTTAGCAATACTTGCAATAATCTACAACAACTTATTTTATGTTGTTTTGTTAATACTAATGTTATTTGGCTTGTTTGGTATACCAATATTAGACTGGCTATTTCGAAAAATGAATTTTAACGTAGCGATACTTCGTTACATCACCTATTTTAATGCCATGAATTTGGCATTGTTTAATGGATTTATAAAATACCTGAAAGGGGGACAAAATGGAATCTGGCAGCCAACAAAACGGGACAGCTAACCGTCAATTGAATACAATTGAAGAAGCTTTAGAAGACATCAAAAACGGAAAAGTAATCATTGTAGTCGATGATGAAGATCGTGAAAATGAAGGAGACTTTATTTGTGCAGCAGAGTTGATTACACCAAGTATTGTCAATTTTATGGCAACACATGGTAGAGGATTGATTTGTACACCACTGACCGCAGAGCGTTGTGATGAATTGGAATTATACCCTATGCAACAGCAAAATACAGCATTGCATCAGACGGCATTTACTATTTCAATTGATTTGATTGGATTTGGGTGTTCTACAGGAATTTCAGCTTATGATAGGGCAACAGGCATTCAGAAATTGACGGATCCTAATGCTAAAACGACTGATTATGCTCGTCCAGGACATATTTTTCCACTAATCGCGAAAGAAGGTGGAGTACTCAGAAGAGCAGGACATACAGAAGCGGCTGTTGATTTAGCTCAAATGGCAGGGTTAGCTCCAGCAGGAGTACTAGTGGAGATACTAAATGAAGATGGGACGATGGCTAGACTTCCTGATTTGTTTGAAATTGCTGATAAGCATAATCTGAAAATCATATCTATTGCTGATATGATTAAGTATCGTTTGCATAACGAGACTTTGGTCAAAGAAGTTATTCGAGTCAATATGCCAACGGAATATGGTGATTTTGAGCTAGTAGCTTTCGAGGATAAAACGACTGATGAAACGATCATGGCATTGACCAAAGGATCATGGGAAGAAGGAGAACCTGTTTTGGTTCGTGTACATTCATCTTGTGTGACAGGTGACATATTAGGATCTTTACGTTGTGATTGTGGACCTCAATTGCATGCAGCTATGAAACAAGTAGAGAAAGAAGGGCGAGGAGTGGTACTTTATGTGCAGCAAGAAGGACGAGGAATTGGATTGATAAACAAACTGAAAGCTTATAAACTGCAACAAGAAGGATTAGATACAGTGGAAGCAAATCTGGAACTAGGATTCAAGGCGGATCAAAGAGATTATGGCATTGGTGCTCAGGTACTACGTAAGTTAGGAATCACTAAATTAAGGTTGATGACTAATAATCCCAAAAAACGTATTGGTTTGGTTGGCTATGGTCTTGAGATCATAGAAAATGTACCATTGGAAATAGAGGCCAACGAACATAATACAGAATACTTGAAAACAAAAAAAGATAAATTAGGACATACCTTATTTCAGAATGCACTGAAGTAAGAGTTTATTCTAAATGAAATCTAAGAATATGTGAGGAAGGTTGTCCAGTTGGACAACCTTTTTTATTGTGGGTGGTTTTATATACAACTATTTAGTTTCTCATATAGGATAAAATCTTGTATTGAGATTTCACAAGAACATGAATTGAAATTATGGCTGTTTATCAGATATACAAAAAACAACAACTTCCAATCACACTAGACGAAGCGTGGGAGTTTTTTTCATCGCCCAAAAATCTTCAAAAGATAACCCCAGAACATATGGGGTTTCATATTTTGAGTGGAGCGGATACAGAGATGTATCCAGGGCAAATTATTGAGTATACAGTCAAGCCTTTGCTTGGGATCCCGATGTATTGGATGACAGAGATTAAAAATGTCAAATACAAAGAATTTTTTATAGACGAGCAGCGGTTTGGACCTTATTCTTTGTGGTATCACAAGCATTTTTTTAAAGAAATACCTGGTGGAGTAGAAGTAATTGATCAAGTTCACTACAAGTTGCCCCTTGGCTTCTTGGGAACTATTGCACACGGTTTGTTTGTGAAAAGACAGCTAGAAAATATCTTTGATTATCGATTCAAAGTACTAGAAGAGAAGTGGGGCAAAATGTAATAAATGTTGTTAGATTAGGTAATTTTTGAAATACAACTTTACCGCATAAATCAAAAAGTTATTTTCAGCAATGGAAATAGCTTTTTTTATTTTTCTGGGAGACTCTCAGAACTTTTTGATAGTTGAAAGGTTGTATTTATGTAACTAACGACGAATGATGTTAAAATGAATCATATAAAAGATTGTTAATTACATAAGAAAAATGACTTCTGTGAAGGTGTTCTCATACCAGCAGAAAACAAACTAATAAGCCAATACTAATTTATCATTTTACCTATAGGAAAGTTCGACCTCTAGATGACTAGAATTTACGTACCTAAAAGTATGTGTAAATTAAATATAATTAAAAAAAATAAAAATGTTATACAAAATTTTAAAAGCTTTCTTGACGGCATTAGCTGTAAAAGTAATCACCAGATTAATCGAAAAAGTATAGATTCATCTGGTATATAGAAATCTTATTTAGAAACAAAAAAAACAAAATATTATGATCAGGGCAATTATAACTTTATTAATTATAGCATTGGTAGCAGGACTGCTTGGATTCGGAGGAATCGCAGGAGCATCTGCTTACATTGCAAAAATCATTTTCTATGTATTTTTGATACTACTTATCATTTCGGTAGTAGCTAGTCTACTCCGAAGAGCATAGGAAATAAACATTACACAAAATATTTAAATAATCATAAACAAAAAAAAATAATATTATGAGCTCATTTAGCGATAAAATAAAAGGAAATTGGAACGAGATAAAAGGTAAACTGAAACAAGAATATGCGAATCTCACTGACAATGATCTTCAGTATCAAGAAGGGAAAGAGGAAGAATTGATGGGGAAATTACAACAAAAATTAGGTAAGACTAAGGAAGAAATTAAAAACTGGGTTGATTCCCTATAACATAGAAATAGAATAGTCGTTTCGACTATCTAGAGCACATCTAGAAAATAATAAGAGCGATTCCACTCAGTGGAGTCGCTGTTATTTTATTCGAATATGGCAACTACACGAGCTGGAGCGGCAGAAGCCCCCACGATTTTTAGAGGAAAAACAGCAATTTTGAATCCTGTATAAGGAAGAGCATCTAAATTGACAAGCTGTTCCATGTGACAATATTCTTTTTCTCTTCCTACTAGATGAGCTTCCCAAAAGAGTTCAGAATTTCCTGTTTCTTTTGCTTTTTTTAGCATATAGGGCAAAGGTAAATCCCATCCCCAAGCATCTATACCCATTACTTTAATTCCTTGTTCAATAAGCCATTCTGTTGCAGTAGCACTGACTCCAGTACCTACTTTATGAAATTCGCTTGTACCATTAAATTTGTCACGACCAGTTCGGATCAATACAATCATTCCGGGGTATATGGTGAGTTGGTTTTTTTCTAAGAAAACTTGGATGTCTTGGATGGTAATAGGATCAAAGTCAGCCTTATGTTTCATATCAATAACTAGACCTTCTGCATAGCACCATTCTAAGGGGATTTCGTCAATCGTCTTCGATTTTTTACCTGCTGTAGTCGGAGAATAGTGCCATGGAGCATCTATATGAGTAGTAGAGTGTACCCCCATTTTTTGTATGGTATCATCCGCCCAGCCCACAAAGTTTTTAGGAAATAGCTTGAAGGGTAATCCTAGTAGCCGAATTAGCCACTTGGCTTTGCGATGTGGTTTATGTTTAATTTTGACTTTCATAAACCAAGGGTCAGCTTTGTTGTATTGAATGGGCTTGGATAAATCGACGATTCTCATAGTTAGTTCTCTTAGAAATGGATGAATTAATACAATAATCTCTAATACTATGTTAAGTAATCACACAAATGCTTTAGTCAGCCTCACTATCCTTTCATTGTACAGTTTTTCGTGTGAATATTTAATCTTTGAGTGTACCCCAATAACGTTCATTGATTGCCTTAAGGTAAAATTCGATAGAAGGTAGCCGAACTTTCTTACGACGAGTGTTCAATTTCTGAGGTCTTACTACTGGTTTAGGTTCATAAGAATTAGCATCTTCGTTGAGTTGTATTTGTGTTCCATATACTTGGCGTCGATGCTTGTTGATCCTAACTCTATCTACTAGATAAGCATAATCTAGGGAAGAAGCATTATTTTTTAACACTTCTTTTTTCATTTGAAGCAATACTTTTCTTTGAAATTTTGGATGTTTATCCTGATGTTGTACTAATGTCCAAAAGTGATGACTTCCAGTTTTTCCGACTTTATCATAGCCTAGAAAACCGAATTTTTCGAATAGATTTTTGACAATAGGAAAATGAAGACTATCGGCCTGTTTTATGTTAGCTGTAAGTACATTTAGAGGAATAGGATCCAGTTCATTATTCCTAACTTTTCGAGCAATAACCCGCCATTTTTGATCTGCAATAATCATGGAATCGAGTAATGGTATCAATTCCATATTTGTTTGCGTATAAGCGGTATGGAATACGAAAAAAAGAATCCCTACAATAGTAATTTTCATAAGAGAATAAATCTTAGTGTTTGAAGTTGGTTAAAAAAAACTAAGAGCAGGTCTAAAATTGAGCTTTCTCATAATTGGAAAACATAAATTTAGACCTGCTCTTATGTGTAGTGTATCCATAGGATACGCTTTTAAGTATTCGTATTGAAGTTAATTTTTAGACCTGCTCTAAAAGTCGATTAAAAACTTTAGATGTCTGCTACAAATTCCAGAAATACCTCTTTGTGTCTATCCAAATTCATATCTGGAGAGAGTGAGGCACGGACGATATAGTCTTTGTCGCCCTCTTTAGTTGTTCCTTGAGTAGAAGTGGCAGGTATAGTCCAATAGCAGCCTTTCAGTTGTCCATAACTAACACAGAATTTACTTTCTGTAGGAATTTTTTGAATCATCAGATTGATTAGCTTCAAATTTAGTCTTCTTTTGTAGGCTTCTCGTTCTGCATCAGAATTTCCTTTGGTAGGGAGGTCAAGCGAAAAAACAGACGGAGTAAATCCTTGTTCGGCTAGCTCTTCTGATACAAAATTGATTTTTGAAGTGGGGAGTACCTCTTGGATAAAGGTGACAAATGTTCGAGTATTTTGATAGGCAGCTTTTATTCTCTGTTTCATAGAGGGCAGACGTGTGGCTAATATCTGATACTGGAGTGCAGTAGCTTCATTGTCACAGAGCGTCAAATGCTGTTCTATTTTGTTCATCAATGCTTTGGCGGAATGATTGGCAACACAATAGCCAGCAGTACATTCTCCTCCACTTGGAAACTTAGAACCACTAGCATAAGAAATGGCCTTGATTCCAGATAAGATTTGACCTTGACCTAGAAAGTGGACATTAGGGCAAAATGTTTGATCCAGTATAAAAACAGGTGCAATAGCAGTCTGTCCTGTAGCAGTTGTTCTTTCTTTGCTCAGAGCTTCTTTTAGGTGGATCAAATTAGGGACTTCTACCCTTGGATTGGTTGGAATTTCTGCAATAATATAAGGAATAGCATCTTTAGCTGCAATATCAGTAAGTACGGTATCAATGCTTTGTACCATGTCATTATCACCATCTACAGGTAAATCTACTATTTCTACCTGATTCATACAGGCAGCAACCCGCCTTGCTTGATCATTGGTACCTCCATAACAGTTAGGCGGGACAATGATTTTTATGGCTTTATCTGGATGAGTTTCTATTGCATCGTGAATCAGCCCCATCATAATGGCGTATTGTATAGATAATCCACTAGAACCAACAAGTACCTTTTCAGATGTATTGGTAATCTCCCGAATAGTATTCTGAACGAATAATTTGTCTTTCGCTGTACTGTCTTTGGCTATTTGGCTAGATGGATGTCCTAGTAATGTTCGCAACGAGAGGAGAACATTCGCGGGCGTCATGGCTATGGTTTCTCGTCTACGAACGTGTTGGATAGCAGAAATGTAATCGGCATTTTGTTTTTCGTTAATCAGTAAAATACTTCCTAATCCATCCTGTAGCCCAACAAAAAAATCAATCTTATCTGTAAGCAGGATGTCATTGATATTGGTTTGTTGTGTAACAAATATAGTACTTCCTTCAAAAGAAGGGATTTCTTCTACATGATTTACTGGTACCAGCTCAAACTGGTAACCATAGATGTTTTGTAATACTTCTACCTCAAAAATGGAAGGAAGGGTTCCTGTGTAGACAATCTGAGTTGGTCGGTTGTCTAGGAGGTTTTTTCGTAAAACGGCCAATACAGGAATTGTTTTGGAAGAAAAACTAATCACTCTATCAGATGAAATATGGTGGAGTTTACCAATAGTCCATTCTAATATACAAGATAAAGGATGGCCTAATCGAATATAATCGTATGCAGTAGGAAGTGCTTCTAGGTCAGCAGAGATGGTATTTTGATTAGCAAATAAGACTTCAAATTGATCTAGAAATTGCGTTTTTGCTAATTTTTCCTCATAAATGTCCAAGCGATGTGTAGTAATGCTCAACCAACTAGCAGGCATATTGTCCAAGACATTAGCAAGATAAGATAGTATTTTGTTGTCTTCCATGATTTTTATTTTAAGTAGACTTTTTGAGCAATTCTATTATAGATATACTCTTATGTAATCACTAAACAGATCTAATTACAGAAATATGAGTTAGTCTGCTTAGATTTGCGGCTAATATACATGGAAGTTATGGAAGAATATATTGAAGTTGTTTAAAGTTTTTATTTATGCCTACAAAAAGATAATTTCAATCTACTTTGCGTTATTTTTTTTCAGTTGCAAACAGAAACACTAAACAACTTCATTTTTTATTGTTCTGTTTCTAAAGTATGATTCGGAATCACTTTAGAGAAGTAGCTCATTTAGAATGAAAAAACTAAGTTTAGGCATCAAATTCTGATGAAAATGAAGAACCTGATGCCTAAACAATGGTATTTTATTCATACATTTCTTTCAGAACCTCATTACATTGCTTGTTTTGAGGAGTATAATCATCGGCATAGCTACGAGAGCTGAGCAAAATATCAGAATACCACTTCCACTGAAAACCACCAGCCCACCAGTCTTTTTCACCAAAAGTCTCGAGTAGAGCTTGTACGGCGTTGGCTTGTGCTTGCTCATTGATATTGGCACTACCTCTGTCTTTCTCTAGTAGCCAAGTTTGATAGGCACAGCCATCCAAACTTAAATAACCAAACTCAGTAAATAATATAGGTTTGTTATATTGCAAGTGGACTTGCTCAATATCGTCTACAAAAGGCAACCAAGCTTCCTTTAGATCACAAACACTAGGTGTTGCATCAGGAATTAACGGAAAGTAGGCATCTACACCAATGTAATCTAGTTTATCCCAAAAAGTAATTTGATTATATTCGTCCCAGTTAGGGGCATAAGTCAATGGGCCACTATATATTTGACGAATAGAATCTATGAGTTGATTCCAGTAAGCGGGATGATTCATAGCAGAATGCTTTATTTCTGTACCAATACAGAGCATGTCAGCTTGAAGGCTATCGGCTATATGAGCCCAGTAACAAATGAATCGAGTATAATCTAGATGAAAACTGTCCCATTCTGCCTGAGTTTGGTAATTCATATCACCTATCCATAAATCTCTAGACCAAAGTTGAGGTTTAATCATTGTTTTGATACCTTGAGCTTTAGCAAGATTAATACCTTCACTAATGCCTTCTTTAGATTCACCCCACCAATTACCCATGTCAAAGTTGATATGAGCCATATCTATTTCGAATGAATTGTAGGGTAGTAGTGCGACCCAGTTGATATTGACGGCTTTCATTTCTACAAGAGGATCATTAACCCACTTGTTGCGAGGAGCAACTAAGGACATGCCATTGATATTACCCTGCAGTAATCCTTTTTGAATAGGAGCCTCACAAGCGATATCATCCGCATCTTTTTGGGGAGTGCACCCAGAAAATAAAATAGATAGACTGCTAATGACTAGCAATATAAATGCAAATTTCATATTAAATAAATTTAGTAATGATATAATTTATGCTTAGAGCTTGGTTAAAAGTTAATGTTCTTCCTAATCAATGATTTTAGGATTAAATAAAAGCTTCTCTTTGAGTTTGGTAGATAGAAGCTATCAGAACTCAAAAAGGTACAATTAGATAATACTACAAAAGCAAACTGGACAGGATTGATGCAGTACACCAATAACGATAGCCCTCAGGCTTTTGCAGCTTGAAGTCAAACTTTGGCAAGACACTTAAATCTAGTCTTGCCTATATGCTCTTATTCATTATAGAGGGGGTAGTGAATAAAGAGTATTCGCAGTGTGTCTAATATTATGTTTTATAGCCAGAATGTTGGAGAGGGGACTTAACATTCACATTTGGGGATGATGTAGATTAGAGGTTATATCATTGTATTTCTACTTAAAATGGACTATAGGAACTAATCTTTTTATAATTGCTTATCTACTAGGCAAAACAAATTAAATAACTATTCCTGAATATACCTACTTAATTCTTCTAAAAATACATTATTTTGACGATCAAAAATAGATATGGTGGAATTTATATTTTTAGTAACAATTGTTTTTTTAGCAGCATTAACCAATTCAACTTTTGGTTTTGGGTTCAATTTAGTCAGTATGTCTCTGTTGACACTTTATTTTGACTTAGCATTTATTGCTCCATTGATTCCATTGTTATTATTGAGTACAAATTTGGTGATAGTTTACCGAGCTAGAAAAGAGATTCGATATAGAAGTATTACAATGCTAATGTTAGGGGCAACCCTCGCCATTCCCATAGGGCTTTGGATTGGCCAATTAAGTAGCCAAGACCCTACCTATGAATGTATTGTGAAAGTTATCGTGGGATTACTGCTGATAGGTTTAGCTATTTTTAACCTATTAGCACCAACGATGCCCCACATCAAAACAGATAAAGCCGCTCCAATTTTTGGTTTTTTCTCAGGACTTTTTGGTGGAGCGTATAACATGACAGGGCCACCTATTGTGATTTATGGTTTAGTTAAACATTGGGATCCACAAGCTTTTAGAGCTACTCTACAAGGGTATTTTACTTATGTAACTACATTACTTATACTGGGACATTTGTATGCTGGCAATATGAACAACCCTAAACTAGGCTATTTTTATTTAGGAGCATTGCCCGCCGTATTGATAGCAGCTCCTATCGGGAAATATATCAATGGTAAATTTAAGGACCCAGACGCCTTTCGGAAATATGTCTATTATATTATGTTGGTATTAGGGGGCGTTATGATTCTGAAAGCTTTCAATTATATTTAGACTGATGTCGTTTTTGCCTATTTAACCCCAATCTATGAAAAAAATCATCTTGACCGTAACCAATGATCTAAATTATGATCAGAGAATGATTCGTATTGCTACGAGTCTTTCTAAGGCTAATTATGAAGTATTGTTAGTAGGTAGAAGGCGAAAGTCTTCCCAACCATTGATAGAGCAACCTTTTGAGCAGAGACGAATTCCTTGTTGGTTTGATGGAGGGAAATTATTTTATTTGGAATATAATATCCGACTGTTTTTCTTTTTACTTTTTAGCTCGTTTGATGGAGTTTGTAGTATCGATTTGGATACTTTATTGGCAGGTTATTATACGAGTAAATTGAGGCGTAAGATTTGTATTTATGATGCTCACGAATATTTTACAGAAGTGCCAGAGGTGGTCGAACGCCCAAAAGTAAAAGCAGTTTGGGAATGGGTCGCGACCCAAACGATTCCTAATCTGACTTACTGCTATACTGTTTGCGAAAGTTTACAAAAAGTATTCAAACAAAAATATGGAACTTCATTTGAAGTCATTCGGAACGTACCCTTCCAGCAAAAAGAAGTAGATTTTTTGAGGTTAGATAGTAACGAAAAAGTAATTTTGCATTATCAAGGAGCATTGAATGATGGACGAGGTTTAGAGGAAATGATTCATGCCATGGTGGAGATAAATAAGGCTATCTTTTGGATCGCAGGAGAGGGGGATTTATCCAATGAATTGAGAACATTAGCAAAAGATTTAGGGGTAACTGATAAAGTGAAGTTTTGGGGATATTTACCCCCTCACGAATTGAAAGAAGTCACCCAAAAAGCTCATATTGGGATCAATCTACTTCAAAATAAAGGACTGAATTATTACTACTCTTTAGCTAACAAATTCTTTGATTATATACAAGTAGGGAAACCATCACTTAATATGAATTTTCCCGAATATGCAACTATTATGGAAGAATATAAGGTTGGTCTGCTACTAGAAGATTTGGCAATTCCGACGATTATCCATGCTATAAAAGCATTAGTAGAAAATCCCAATCGGTATTATACATTGCAGGAAGAATGCAAGAAGGCAGCAGTAGATTTTGTATGGGAGAAAGAAGAAAAAAAGCTCATTGCCTTTTATGAAAAAATTCCCTTTTAGACCTACTCTAAATTAAGAAAGCGATTCTATCAAAAACTTGATAGAATCGCTTTCTTGTTCTTAAAGAGTTGTCTCTTAGAATTGCTCCGTACCTGCAAAGTGAAAGTCACCTTCGATTTTAGCATTCTCGTCAGAGTCAGAACCGTGAACAGCATTTTCTCCAATACTTTTCGCGTATTTTGCACGGATAGTACCAGGAGCAGCTTCAGCAGGATTAGTAGCACCAATCAATGTACGGAAGTCAGCTACAGCGTTATCTTTTTCTAAGATAGCTGCTACGATAGGACCAGAAGTCATAAATTCAACTAGTTCACCAAAGAAAGGACGCTCGCTATGTACAGCGTAGAAACGTTCTGCACCTGCTTGAGTCAATTGAGTTTTTTTCAATGCTACAATTCTAAAACCAGCTTCGTTGATTTGGTTCAAAATTGCTCCTGTGTGCCCGTCTTTGACAGCATCAGGCTTAATCATCGTTAATGTTCTGTTACCAGCCATTGTATGTTATTTTTTGTATTGATTTATTATGAATGAATTCGAATTCTGACGCAAATGTAATAAAAAAATGGTTAGTCTATTAATGATTACCTCGAATTAATTTGTGTAGACTAATAATGGAGGTTGGGTTAGGACGAATGCTACTATTTCATAAATACAATATTATCTGACTCAATACCTTGTTGTTCTAGATAATCAGCAGCAGTATCAATTGGGCTTGCTTGCCCTTCATTTGTAATCGTATATGCCCGATAGCCTAGTGCGTATAGTAGCTTTTCCGCTTGAATATGAGCATCATTGCTACGGTTGTTAGCCAGATATTCCATGACAAGGATAGGAGTATTGTTTTTCAGAAACTGTTTTAGTCCATTGATTACCTTAAATTCAGCCCCTTCTACATCAATCTTAATTACTTTTAGATCAATATCTTTATTCTTCAGGAAGCTATCCAAAATAATAGACTTAATCTTAACTTCTTTGGGGGGATTTTTGGCAAACCAAGGTTCCTCTTGAAATTGTTTGATATCAAGGGAGTTGTATTCGGAGTACAAATTAGGAAATTCATAAAAAGTAAGCGTGCTTGTTTCGTCTGATACCGCAAAATTATGACAACTCATATTCTGTTGAGTAGCCTGATTTTTTTTGAGAATACGGTAAGTCTTTGGAGCCGCTTCAAACGAAAAGACCTTTCCTGTTTTTCCGACTAGCTTAGAGGCTAAAAGCGAAAAATAACCATAATGAGCTCCTATATCTAAGAAAGTATGTCCTTCCGATAAGGAATGAATCAAAAATTTGGCTAAGCGAATTTCGGAATCATGTGATTTGCCTCCTGTTAAGTAAATGTCAGTACTAGAAGGTAACAGAAGGTGCATTTTACTGTCAAAAAAAGTATTGCCTGTAACCTCTTTTTCTTTTTTGTTTCTTTTGTGTACCAATTCACGAAAAAGAATGGCTTCCAAGTAGTGGGAAGGGTGAGCAAGCATTCTTTTTAGTTTAGAAGCGGCAGCAATTTTTTCTACTTTTTGAAGGTTGGACAGGAATTCCTTTTTAGACATATCTTTCAGTTTGTTTATTAGACATTATCAGGAAACTATTCGTAATAATGTCTACTCTATTATTCCCAAAGATAAAGAAGTTTCAACAAGCTCTTAACGGAATGGTACTTTTTTCAATGTTTGGTAGGCTTTTTCGCTTCCTCTAAATACATTTAGGTCTACATAAGTCTCTATTCCATGTACTTGACCTCGATTAGAATATTGCCATAATATCCAACCTCTACCATCATATAGAGCAGGACTATGATAAATGTCTCTCACCCAAATAGGATTGAAAGGAAACTGGCTACCGATGGAGAAACGTTGATAAAAATCTTGAGTAACATAGAAAATAGGCTTTTTGTGATATTGTTTAGTCAGTAGAACCTGGAGGGTATCTATCGCTTTGATGATGGTACTGTCTTCTTTTATAAGTTGACAATTGCCACCAAATTCTAAATCAATGACAGGAGGTAGGGCAAGGCTGTCGTAAGGAACGGATTGGATGAAATTATTGGCTTGTTTGGTTCCACTTTTACAAAATGTAAAAAAATGATAGGCTCCAATATCTATTCCATTCGCTTTTGCTTGAGACCAATTATAATCAAAAGCAGGATCTTTGAAATTTTCACCTTCAGTTGCTTTGATAAATGCAAATCGAATAGTGCTATCCTGTTGGACTATTTCCCAGTTGATTTTATTTTGATGATGAGAGACATCAATTCCCCGAATGGGATAATCCTCAATGGAAGGGGCGTTCATTTGGAAATCTCCTGTATAGAATAAACCAATGATAAGGAGGAGTCCTAATCCTACAATAAAGATGGATAGTTTTAGCGTGTTTTTCATAGCAGAAAAATTACTCAAAAAAAACTAAATAAAAGTAGAGACAGCATATTTGTTTTTGAGTGCGTTCTACTAGAAGGTGTTACCTCTCTGACTTAATTTATCCACCGAATACACTTTTATGACAAAAATATCTACATTTATACAATACTATTTTAAGCGAGTATCCCTAATGATGCTCCGAGTTCAAACAAATGACATACATGTATTACAAGATATTTGGAATAATAGTTACCTGCCTATTAGCCTTTTCCTTACAGGCTCAAGAAATAGAGACGGCCAATGTAATTGGTAAAGTTATAGATGAAGAAGGTTTGCCAGTTATTGGAGCAAACGTATTTTTGGAAGATACCGAGATCAATACGCAGACAAATATAGACGGAGAATATAATTTGCAGATTCCTGCTGATAAGACTTTTACATTGGTGTTTAGTGCGATGAGTTATACTGCTCAAAAACGTCCTAATTTGCGATTAGAGGCAGGGGCAGGTATTCGAGTAGATATACAAATGGGTGTATATACAACGGTGGAGTATATTGTTACTCCTTTTGAAAAACGGGAGATTGATGCCATATATGTAGAGAAAAAAGACATCGAAAAGATTGTCGTCACGGATGGTAATTTAACTTCTTTGATCAAATTTTTGGCACCAGGGGTGACCGCAGGTACAGGTGGAGAGTTGACTTCACAATACTCAGTACGTGGTGGGAATTATGATGAAAACTTAGTTTATGTCAATGATTTTGAAATTTATCGCCCACTTCTAGTGCGTTCTGGACAGCAAGAAGGACTTATTTTGCCGAATGGAGATATGTTGGATTATCTTACTTTTTCGGCAGGTGCATTCAAGGCACAGTATGGCGACAAAATGTCTTCAGTATTAGATGTGCAATATCGCCGACCACATGAATTTGAGGCTTCTGTAGGAGGTTCTTTATTGGGAGGTTCTCTATATTTTGGAGGATCTGTTTATAGAGATTCAGCAGCCAAGGCTAGAAAATCGCCACAGCGTTTTTCTTATACATTCGGAGCTAGATACAAGACTACTTCTTATTTATTATCTTCTCTAGACATCAAAGGGGAGTATGTTCCACAGTTTTTCGATTTGCAGACCAATCTAATCTATGACATCAATAAACACTGGCAAGTAGAACTGTTAGGACACTATTCAAATTCTATCTATAGTCTTCAGCCACAAGAACAAAGCACTACAACGGGTTTATTCAATTATGCTTTGAGATTGAGTGTTGCCTTTCAGGGACAAGAAATTTCTAACTTTGAGAACTATACAATCGGTACGGCTACTACGTTTCTTCCTTGGGGAGCAGCAGGTAAATATATAGAGAATGATACCACCTCTACAGTTTCCTCTAATCTTCGTTTCAAATTGCTTGCCTCACATTACCAGAGTAATGAGAATGAGCGTATTGATATTATCAATGACTACCGTTTAGACCAGATAGAGACAGGGTTGGGCGAAGATGATTTTGGAGAAGTAGTGGGTACTTTAGCAGGAGGGATTAGTCATCTTTTTGCACGAAACTTTTTACAAGCGAATGTGACCAATGTTCAACTAAAGGGAACCTATACCAATAAGCATAATCGATTAAGAGACAACCTCGAAAATCGGCACATACTAAAATGGGGAGTTGGGTATAAAAATGAAATTATAGATGATAAATTGAAAGAATGGAGAAGGGTAGATTCTTTAGATTTTACTTTACCTAATCAAGCAGGAACGAGCGATTTATTGATACCAGAATATATCAATACTTCTATTGGACTCAATTCACATCGCCTAAATGCTTTTGTACAAAATACATGGATTGTCAAAAGTACAAAAAATCTCATTCGCCTGACGAGTGGTGTCCGAGCAAATTATTGGACACTGAACAAAGAGTTTATTGTCTCGCCTAGAGTACAGTTGTATTATTCTCCACTGAAATTCAAAAACTCAGATTTAGATACAACGAAAACGACCAAAGAATTAACCTTCAAATTAGCTACAGGGTTGTATTACCAACCACCATTCTATAGAGAACTGCGTGGACTAGATGGAGAAGTAAACACAGATGTACAGGCTCAAAAATCCATGCATGTATTGGGTGGTTTAGTTTGGGATTTTGTGATGTTCAAGCGTAAGTTTAAATTCATCACAGAAGGCTATTACAAGCACCAATGGGATTTAATTCCTTATGATATTGATAATGTGCGTATTCGATATTATGGAGACAATGTAGCAACTGGATATGTTGCAGGACTAGATTTACGCCTGAACGGAGAGTTGGTAGATGGCTTGGAGTCTTGGATTAACCTCTCTTTTCTGAGGGCAAGAGAATCGTTTGATGGAGTGCAACATGGAGTACGTAGTGCTCGAGGTACCTCTGAAGGAACAGTGGTTGATACAACTTGGATGAGTGATGTTCCCAAGGCAACCGACCAATTGTTTATTTTCTCTATGTATTTTCAAGATAATTTCCCCAAAGCAGAATGGGCAGAGATTAGCCTTGCTTTTACAGTCGGATCTGGATTGCCATTTGGTATCCCTGGCGATAACGTAGAGTTTCGAAATACATATCGTTTTGCTGCTTATCACCGAATTGATATTGGTGCTTCTTTTAATGTATGGAATCGTAAAAACTTTAAAAAGAATAAATGTGATGGAAATGAAGATATATGGAAGGCTAAAAAACACCCGTTACGAAGTATCAAGCGTATGTGGTTTAGCTTAGAGATATTTAATCTGATGGATGCTAGAAATGTCGCTCAAAACACTTGGGTCAAAGACTTTTCTAACCGAAGTTTTGCTATTCCCAATACGTTGACCTCTAGAAGAATTAATGTTCGTTTCAAAATTGATTTTTAAACCTATACTTCATGAAATGGTACTATGGTCTATTTATCCTATTGTTATTAGGTAGTAGTTGTGGTTCGTCTTCTACTGATGAATTTATTGATTTGGATGTCCGCTCGATGTTGGAAGGAACTATCGTTATCAAGAATAGAAGTACAGCACCTATTATTATCAATACTTTCGAGTGGGAATATGTAGCTTTATCCCTAGAAGTGCGAACAAGGACTGGAGATACTATCTTTTTGCCTTCTCCACCTACACCACCGCTGGATAGGACGCAGTACGATAGAGTGCTTAGGGCACAGGAACAACTAACAATTCCTCTGAAAGGTCTAGAAGTACTTAATGAACATCAAGAATCATTGCAATTGCGATACAGAGGTTATTATTATCCAGAATCAGAGCAAAGAAAAGAAGTAGTTTCTGAATGGATCTACCGAGAAGCGATAGGTGGATAAAAAAAGCGTAAAAATACAAGATTGTATTTTTACGCTTTTTTTATCCACCACTGAGGTTGGTAAGGTTACTTTCGCCCAACAAAAACCCAATCACCATTGATTTTGGTACATTCAAAGTTTTCCATATCCATCAATTCTATTAAGTAAGAACGTTCAGGGAAGAAATGAATATGTAAATCAAAGGTATAGTGATAATATCTTTGGCACGGTACGGTAATAATTACTTTGTCTTTAGCAATTCTTTTGAGTTCTTTGACTGCTGCTTGAGCATCAGGAATGTGCTCGATAACATGGCTACAAATAACGGTGTCAAAAGCATTGTCTTCAAAGACCATGTTTTCGATATATGTTTTGGTATACGTAACGTCTTCCATATCGTAGGAGTCGTACAAGTCACAAGCATGGATATTAGTAAAACCGCTTTCCTTGAGTTTATTTAAGAAATAACCTCTACCACAACCAACATCAATCAGTTTTTGGTTTTTATCATGAGCAGCTTCTGCAATAATTTTTTCGATACACTGAGCATTTAGGTCAGTTGGACGATCATGGCTTAGAGAATCGGTCAAGGAATACAAATAATCATATTGCTCAGAAGTGAGGGCATGGAAATTAGTTTTGAACTCCATTCTTTCCTTAACATGTTTTCCTTTGTACCAAATCCAAAAAAGAGGATACATAAAATACTTGTTATCTCTCAATATAGGAGGGAGTAGTTCATCTAATATGAAACGAAGGGCATTCGTGAGATTTCTGTTCATTGTGTTATACTTGCTATTTTATCTAGTGTAAGTGAGATTCAATACACTGTAAACTAAATTTTTTAATATTTTTAAGCGAGAATTTTTGTACACTTTATCGTTAGGTACTCACCTTTGTAGCCCCCTGTTGGGACAGGCTTAGGCTACAAGGTTCCGTGCCACCTCAAATTGTAGCAAAAATTCTCTGTAAAAACATTCACTTACTTAATTTACAGTGTATTCAAAGTTATTGTCTATTGACCAAGAAGTGTTTTAAATATACCAAAAATACCACTTCGGTCAACCTTATTTTTTTTCGCTTTTGCTTTGGCAGAAGCATCATCATAGCTTTTCTTCAGTTTAGCAGCGTTTTCGAACTCTGGATCCATAATAACCACTTGTTGAAGCAATTTATAAGCTTCTTGATGTGCTTTTGGTTTGTTTGTAAGTTGTAGTTTTTTAGCTTGGAAATAAAGTTGTAACATTCGATTATTTCCTTTTTTTGCGACTGCTATACCCAAATCATAGCCATTGCCAGGACGTCCGCCATGCTTATCAAATTGTACTAAATACTCTAATGCTTGTGCATATTGTTTTTGAGCATCCAATATTCGAGCTAAGTGAAAATAAGCGAAAGTAAATTTGTAGTCTAGCTCTACTGTTCGCTCAAAAAGTATCTTAGCACTATCTACTTTATTTTGGTTCAATAAGCTAATTGCCTTGATAGAGAGCACATTTGGATAATCATCAGATAAAGCTAATGCTTGGTTTAGCTGCTTGTCAATCGTTTTGAAATCTCCTATTTGGGCTTTTGTTTGAATGACCGTTGCTAAAGCACTTTCATTCATAGGGTCTAATTGAATAGCTTGTTCTAGTAGAGGAACAGAACTTACCAATCTTTGCATGTATTGATTGGGAGATTCTCCTTTTTGTTTGGGTTTTAAGAATTTTGCTAATTGATCTTTTTCTGGATAAGTATTCTCACAGATGATGCCAATCGGTACACCATCTACTTTTTCGGAATGAATGGTTCCTTTAGGTGGAAAAACTCCACTGTCTAGAAAACCTTTATTGACAAATCTATTATAAAATAAGCCATAATCCCAATTCTTCTTGATGCGATCTCTGTACTTTACATAACTAATAATAAAGCGTTCGTCGTCCTTAAAGTAGTGTTTGAGCTGCTTATAGGAGTTGGTTCCAATGACAATAGGTTTATCAACTTGAGCAGGAGTCATGGATTTCATTTTTTCTGAAAGGCGTTTCATTGAAGTCATCCAGTAATCTGTTTCAAATTCATATTTCACTTTATCAATGCCACCTGCAACTTCATTGAAATAGGTATATTGATAAGGATGGTTAGTTACCATGAATCGAATAGGCAAAGCCATTAAAACAGCCAAACCAATACCCAAACCTATACGAGTCACTTTGCTAGAGAATTTTCCGAAAAATAATGCCGTCCACGTGCAAGCAGCCATACAAGCGAAAAGTGCATAGACAAATAAAAAGTGTCGTAATCCATCATACAGAGCTGAGCCCTTGTAAATAGCATAAGCAAGTGGAAATATGGCACAGAATACAAAAGCAGCATGTAACTTAATTTGTGTTTTTTGTAGCTTATCAATGACTAATGTGATAGGATACAATACAAAGCCGCCCAGTACGAATAAAGGAGTAGTATATAGCATCCAAGTCATCGTATAGTGCCATGGAATTCGATCAGACCAGATATTTTCTCCTTGATAAAGTACTTTGATTCCTGTAGAAAAATTCGTCAACTCATTCAACGCTTTGAATGGGTTGTGTACAGGATCTAACCAACCAAAAGGCCAGAACCAAAGCCCTAATAGATAACCTGCAAAAGCAGTCACCACTACTTTGATACCATTGGTGAGGAAAGGAACGAAATTCAATCCTTTTTTACGCATTTGCTCTAGCTCCATTAGTCCATGGAACATAAATAGGAAAGCAATCAACAAAATACCACCTACCCTCATATTAATAGCGGCACCAATACCTACTACTAACCAAATATAGGTTTGCATACTGACCTTTTGGAATCGCTTGATATAGTCCATCAAATAATAAATGGTAAATACAAATGCAGTTGCAAAAGGTATATCTTTAGGGTTGTTCATGGAGTGTCCGAAAAAACGTGGAGATAGTACCATGAATAAGATAGCAATGATAGCTCCAGACCATCTACCTGTTAGTTTGCGGGCTGTAAGCCCTATGAATAGAATGGCAATAAAGCCAAAAAGGGAGTTAAATGCATGCCGTACATCATAGACATCAGCATTGGGGAATATACCCGCTAAGATAGAAGAAGTGTAGTCAAATAGACCGCCATAATAGGAGAGAAGTTCCCACTCTAGACACTTTTGATTTTTACCTCCAGATTGGTAATAAGCTAATATGTCATCACCATAGTTCTTTTGTAGTACTTCATCTCCGGTGATACCAAAATCTGAACTCAAAGTTGGCATTGCTATCAGCAATAAAAGAGCGGTTATACCAAACAGAAGACGAGCTAGAGGCATATTTCCTGTTTGAGAAATAGGACTTGGCTGCTTTAGTTCTTTGATAGCATCAGTGAAAAAATAACGAAAATTATTGAGTAAACTAATACCAAAAGAGGTGAATCCCATCTTGATACCATCCAACCCAACGGATACTTTAGATTGATCGACTTCTTTCCAAACAATAGGCATTTCCACAATCTCTACCTCATGCAAATGGGCTTTATGCAATAACTCAACATCATGAGCCCAGCCTTTAGTTTTCATACCACTAAATAGCCAATGCCCAATTTCTTTGGGGTATAACTTGAAGCCACATTGGGTATCTTTTTGGTTAAGTCCAGTTAAAAATTGAACCCAATAATTGAAAAAATTACCTAACAATTTTCGCCGACTGCCCTCTTTTTGAGTTACTTCAGAGTCTTCGTTTTCTCGTGAAGCGATCAATATTTGGTTGTCTGAGAAAGTTTGATCGGATAATGTTCCTAACCATCTAAATAAATTGGAAGGACTAGCAGCCATATCAGCGTCTAGTGTCAAAATGTGGTCTCCCTCGGCAGCCAAGACACCAACTTTAAGAGCATTGCCTTTACCTTGATTCTTTTCTACATCAATGATTTTATATTCAAGCGAGCTTTCTACTGTTTCACCGTAGTTGTTTTGCAAATAAGATAGCGTATTGTCACTACTACCATCATTAACAAAAATAACTTCACAGGGAGTTTTCCAAATATTTTCGAAAGATTGGAGTGTTTTACTCATCATTTCTACGCGTTCATCTTCATTGTAAAGTGGTATTACAATAGATAATTTGCCTTCGTAGTTATGATTGGTAGAAAATTTTGCACTCGGGTTGGCTACTTTCTTAGAGGGGGATTTTTTTTTTGATTTTGCCATGGCAATAGTTCAGTAGATTACTTTTGTGTGGAAATGTGTTATTATGTTCAATATCTCTCGATTAGGTAGATGATTGCTTTTAACTCAACTACTTGAGAGATCAAACGTCATAATACTAACCATAAAAATAATCTAAAAAGATACACTTTTGGAATAGAAAGGATTTTTTTTGAAAAAAAGAGGATAATCAAGAGATATTGCCATGAATTGTGTTGTATATCAGAGTGGATAGTAGGTTTTTATGCCGAAAAATATCCTTCTAAACACATTTCTAGTCAATATAAGGAATTTGTGTCGATACAATTTTGACTTTTCCTTTGGTTTCTAGCTCTTTGATAGGAGTAACAACTCGCTCTTGATAGGTCTCTAATTTATATTTTTTGATAGATTGAGCCACTAATATCTTGATACCAACATTAACCCCATTGAGTATATTGTCATTATAAAGCTCCAAACCAATCTTACCTTGAAGTTGTTCGGTTTCTCTCCCAAAACTTGAAGTGACATTTCCTGTGCTAATAGTGTTTTCATCTAATGTTATAGTATAATTTATATTATCTCCTTTTGGAGGATTGACCGCTAGGGCATAAGTGCCTAATGCAATTCCTGCCATTAAATTTTTGGAAGCAACTTTTCCTGATATTTTGAGCAAGAACATCCTCAATTCTTTATTGTAGTTGTCCAGTCCTTCTTGTCCTACACCGATCCAATAGGACCACCCAATGACTCGTTTTTCATCGAGAGCTTCTATTTTATTGTTGGGGATCTGAAAATATAATTTATTGTCGCTACTCGTTATTTTATTAATCATAGAGATGACACGTTCTTGTCTATCAGCAATACTGGTGAATACAGTATCTATTTTGACCAATGTTTTTCGTTGTTTATTGACCCAAGCGGTATCATAACGGACTTTTGTTTTTTCTGTATAATTTTTTCGAATGGTATCTCGAACAGTTTTCCATTTTACAGTAGTATCAAAGTTCTTTTTGGCAGGAGAGGCAGGAATTCTTTTGAGACAAAGCTGTACCGTTTTGTTTCCTCCTGCCTGAATTCTAAATTCATAAATTCCACGCTCAAAAATACGAATGGTTTTATCTTTTAACTCCTCAATTTTGGTAGCAGAGAATTTTGATTGGTCAGGATAAGCAATGACTTCCAAAGACTTGATTTGCTTTCCTTTGAGCAGAGTTAAATCTATCAATAAAGCATCTCCAGCTTCTAGAGCATAATAAAGCCGTTGTTCTCCATTAATTTTCAGTTGCTGGTTGGTAATAATAATAGGTTCTACAGGAGGAAGAGCAACTACAGAAACGGCTGAAAAGAAGCCTAGTAAAAAGAAGATTCGGAACATAGATGGTATGGTTTGGTGGTATTTTTTAGATGATAAAGACAACTGCTTAGGTATAATTGTTGTTTTAGACGGAAGTGTGTTTAAAGATAAAATAGTTATAGTTGAAATTTGAACGGACTCTAAATGTAAGTTGAGCAAAATAACAGTATAGAAGTTATTTTAATACAACTTCTATTCATAACAATAAAAATAAAAAAATGAATAATTTAATAAAAGTGACATTAGCTACAATATTCATGCTTATTTGGTCGCAAACTACTATTGCGCAGAAGAAAAAGAATAATTTTAAGGAAGGAGTAATTGAGTATGAATTGAATTTAGAAAATGCCGATGGAATGATGGGCATGTTGAATGGTTCTACCATGACTTGGTCTATACAAAACAAAAATAATAAAATAGATCTGATGATGGCGGGTGGCTTTGCCAAAATCGGATTGATGAATAACGCTAGTAATAAATTATATGCTGTTTTGTTAGATATACCGATGTTGATGGGACGCACGGCGATAGAAATGGATGATTTAAATAATTCTATGGATTTATTGGACTGGACGGAAGATAAAAAGAAGAATCAAGCTCCAACAAAAGAAGACGTCACAATTACTTATGATAAAAGTAAGAAAAAGAAAATTGGGAAATATAGCTGTTATCAAGCTACCGTAAAACTAGCTGGAATGGACGACCTACTGACGGTTTATGTAACAGATGCTTTGCGTTCAGAAGCTATAACTGAAGTACAGTCGTTCTTTGGCAACATGCAAGGATTTCCATTGGAGTTTCAATTGAATATAGGAGGTGTCGTCATGACAATGACAGCAAAAAACGTTACGAAAAAGAAGTTGGATAAAGATCTTTTTGTAATTCCTGAAGATTATGAGAAACAAAGTTTGGATGAATTTAGAGAAGGAATAGAAGAAGAGTATGGTAAAGACGCTATAGAAGAAGAAGGTACTTTTGGATTATAGTGAGGTAATATTTTGCACTAAGCTACCTTATGTCTATTTTGCGGCATGGATAAAAAAGCAGAAATTGAAGAAATAACCATCTTACTGACTTCTACCCAAGCAGAAGAAAAAATTATGGGAATTTTGTGGTGCCAGCGAATAGGAGTTATAGACATTAAGATTTGGGAAGACTTGTTAACTATTGTAAGTAAGGCTTATCAAGATTTAGTGCCTTTGATTTACAGCCATCCTATGGCTTTCAATGCGTATCAGAAAGCATTCATTCAACTCTTAGACCAGTTGAGACCAATTTTTGAGAAAGAAGGCAAGAAAGATAACTTGTGTTCCGTATGGGATTTGGGTTTAGGCAAACGAGCATTGGTGAATTTTGAGCCCAATTTGATTCTATGGGAAAAACTAGAGGCAAGTTTATCATGAAAGAGCAATTGACAAATCAAGAAAAAAGTCGTTATAGCCGACATCTGTTATTAGATGAAATAGGAGAGCAGGGACAGAAAAAGTTGAAAAATGCTCGTGTATTAGTGGTCGGAGCAGGTGGGTTGGGCTGTCCTGTATTACAATATTTGACGGCTGCTGGAGTTGGTCATATAGGAGTAATAGATATGGATGCGGTAGAAGAGAGTAATCTACAACGCCAAATATTATATACCGTAGATGACATTGGTATTAATAAAGCGGTCTCTGCCAAAAAGCATCTTCAAAAGTTGAATCCTTTGATTGGGATTACAGCTTATCCCACCAAACTGACTACTCGAAATGCTATTGAGTTATTTGAGCAGTATGATATTGTGATAGATGGGTCTGATAACTTTGCAACACGTTATCTAGTCAATGACGCTTGTCTATTGACTCAAAAACCATTGGTGTATGGTTCTATTTATAAATTTGAAGGGCAAGTAGCTGTTTTTAACTATGAAGGGAGTGCCACCTATCGTTGTTTGTTCCCAACGCCTCCAGAAGTTGGTAGTGTACCCAGTTGTTCAGAAATAGGAGTATTGGGCGTTTTGCCAGGTATTGTTGGTAGTATGCAAGCGAATGAATGTCTGAAGTTGATCTTGGGAATTGGTCAACCACTTGTCAACCAGTTCTTAGTTTACAATGCTTTAGATTATACTACTTTATTGATGGATATCGCTTATCAGGCTATTTCAGCAGAATCTATTCCTCAAACTAAGACAGATTTTAAAAAAATGGATTATCCTCATTTTTGTGGTATAAAAGAAGCTCCTAGTCTTATGAAAGAAATTACGGTAACGGAGTTATTAGAACATAGGAGCACTTATACTTTAGTAGATGTCCGAGAGATTTATGAACAACCTCGCCCTCAGTCATTAGCAGGTATCAATATTCCTTTACCTAGATTATTGGCCTGTGTAGACCAGATTCCTATGGATAAGCCTGTCGTTGTCATTTGTCAGAAAGGGATTCGCAGTCGGATTGCTATTGAAACTTTAGAAAAGAAGTTTGGTTATGATAATTTGATTAACCTAAAAGGAGGAATTGTGAATTGGATGAAGTTGGATGTCTCATAGAAAACCCTTATTGATGAAAAAAGATACACAATTTAAAATTCCTAGATCTAATTTATTAATGATATTGTTATCCTTAGAGTATGTTTAAAATTGTATTTTTCAATATGAACGCTGTATTCAGAGATTCAGTGAATCTCTGAATCAAGAGAACCAGAGTACCATTTTTTTGTCTTTGACCCCCAATTTACTTGGGGAAAAGTAGTAGAAAAAGGGATTTCATATTATGAATTAAGATAATTTTAAACATGCTCTTAGTAGTATTTAGGGCTCAAGGACAGTATCAAGTAATTGATGTAGAGACAAAACTACCTATTTCTTATGCTTAAGTATTAATTCAAAATAAATAATATGTTATATTTACTTTCAAAAAGATGGGA
>CAYOJF010000022.1:0-19233 GCA_964404215.1 uncultured Aureispira sp.
GAACCCCTCTTACCAGGATGAAAACCTGGCGTCCTAGCCGATAGACGAATGGGCCATTTGTATGACCTTTATCATTTGAGCAATGCAAATATACAGCTATTTTTGATTTTTCCAACAATATAGTAAAACTTTTTCTTATCTTGTTGTTAGGTAGTTGTGTTTAGACTACTCAAAAGCCCCAACAGTAAAGGATTTGAAGAAGTTCCATTAAAACAGAAAAAAATAAAAAAAAATGAAAAAAAGAATTGCAATAAATGGTTTTGGTCGTATTGGTCGTCTTACGCTCCGTAACTTAATGAAAAATAAAAATGTAGAAGTAGTTGGTATTAATGATTTGACAGATACCGCTACTCTAGCTCACCTATTTGAGTTTGATACCAGCCACCGTAGGTATGATGGTACGGTGAGTACCAATGGAAATAACTTAGTTATTGATGGTAATGAAATCAAAACTACTGATATACGCAACCCTGCTGAACTGCCTTGGAAAGAACTCCAGGTAGACGTTGTTCTAGAATGTACTGGATTTTTCCGTACTACAGAAAAAGCTATGTTACATATAGAAGCTGGTGCCAAAAAAGTCGTCCTTTCGGCTCCTGCCAAAAGTGAAGGCATCCCTACTATTGTTATTGGTGTCAATCATAACACAATCAAAGAAAGCGACTTGATTGTCTCTAATGCTTCTTGTACGACCAATTGTCTAGCCTCTTTAGTCAAAGTAATTGACGAAAACTGGGGCATACAATCTGGCTTCATGAGTACCGTACACGCCTATACGAGCAATCAGAATATTCAAGATGCTCCTCATAGTGACTTGCGTAGAGCAAGAGCAGCAGCAGAGAATATTATTCCCACTACGACAGGAGCAGCGAAAGCATTGGCACTCGTCATTCCTTCTATCAAAGGTAAAATCTTTGCTTCTTGTATTCGAGTACCTGTACCAACAGGCTCTATTGTAGAGTTGACTGTACAAACAGATAAGGAAGTATCTGTAGAAGCGGTTAATGAGGCATTTAAAAAAGCAGCTGAGAACGATCTAAAAGGTGTATTAGAATATACAGACAAACCACTCGTTTCTAGCGATATTGTTTCTAATCCTCATACTTCTATTTTTGATTCTTTATTGACTGAAGTTCATCAAGGACAGCTTAAAGTCACAGCTTGGTATGACAACGAAGCGGGATATTCTGCTAAATTAGCAGCAATGGCTGAATTGGTATAAACTACCACTACTAAATGTTGAATGTCTTAAGGTCTAATTTTGAATGCTAAGCGTACTATTTTAGTAGCATTAAGCATTCAAAATTAAGAGCGTGTTGGGAGTTTTCCTGATGGAGCGAAAACTCCCAACACACTCTTAACCTTAGACCAATAACAAACTTTAAAAGCCCACCCTATTTCTAATTGTCCATAGGGCTATTATTCTGACATAAATTCAGTTAATAAGTCATCCACAATTCAGCATTTACACATTCAAAATTTAATCAATAGCCTTCGCCCATCAATTCATAAAGAGCTTCAATATGAGGGCAAATGTGTTTCAGATCCGTACGGATTTCCTGTAGATGTTCCGCCTTACATTCCCACCCCAAAGCAAAAACACTCTGTTCATCTGCATGTATTTTGATAGCAGAATTAGGTTCCAGTTTATTATCATAATAAATACGACGATTGATATCCGCAAATTTAGCTGGCACATAGAGCATTTCTTGAAAATCGACTCGATACTCGATTCGAATACGAGTAATTTCTATGCAAAAATTATCCTTTCCTGACATAGGGGTCAATTTTAATCTTAAAAAGGCTTCTTCAAAGGTATAGTTCAATAGATTTTGCATTAATTCTATTGCCAAATGATTATTAGCACTTGTTCGAGCATTGATCAATTGATCTATTTTTCCTTCTTCCATAGCGGTGGTTCTATTTTATTCAAATAACACATCTGCAAAAGATGCTTCCCTAATGTCATGCTCAGGCGATATTTCCGAAGGTGATCATTCCTCCACTTATCTTGTTGTTTGTATTCTAATCGCTGATGTTCCTCTATCAACCGCTGAATACCCCTTCGGTATTTTTCCAGATTGAAGTTGTACTGTTGAATTTTTTTGTCTTCTAGCGATTTATCTCTCAAAAATAGAGCTTTGATAAATCGGTTCAGTTCTTCTACTTTTTTGGCTGCATTATCAAGTAGTATTTGATATTTTTCATCATAACGCTCATGAATTACCTGTTCCTCTGCTGCCTTTTCGTTCGCTAGTTTATTTAGTATCTTTCTTTTACCTTCATATTGTTCCTGCAATACTTGAACAGCTCCTCTACTTTCTAACCGTAAAGCTGCTCGGACCTGATATAATTTTTCTCGAAACCCATTGATTTCTTCCTGTACTGTATTTTTAGAGGTCCTTAGTTGTCGTTGTAGCTTATCAGCAGTTGCAGTCAATCGCTTTGCAAAAATCCTGTCAATAGTAGCGAATTCTTGAGCGGTTAATTCTCTTTGTCCTCTGTTTGCTTTTTGCCACCAACTAATCAATTCATGTATATGAAAATAACGTAATGGGCTTAATGGAATCCGTTTCCCCGATTGTAAAATCAACCCATTCTTTGTAATATTTTTAATTGCTTTTAGAGAATCTATTTTTGCTCGATTGATTAATAAATCCTGTATTTCTTCTCTAAAGCTAGTAATCTGTTCTGCAATATTCTCTGGCGTTGTTAGCGTATATTGGTATAGCAAATCACGTCCTGTTTCAATCATTGCTTTTTTGATTGCTTTTGCCTTTGCCAATTGTAAATATTTTCGCTCTCGATCCAATTTTTTCTGACTATCTCGTTCTATTTTTTCTAAAAAACGCTCCTTGGTCTCAATCTGAGCTCCATAATACTGTTGCTCCTTTTTTAGATCTTTGTTCAACTCTCGATGTAGCTGAGCCAACGCTTCCTGACGTGCAAAATCAATAGCAGACAACTCTGCGTCTAATGATACCGATTCCGCAAAATCAGGATAGGTATGCAAAGCTCTGATATATTTCTCATTCAATCGCTCGTATTCGAATCGTTCTGAATCAATGAGTTGTTTTGCCTTACGGTCTTCTTGCTCTAGTTGTTTCTTTAGTCGCACTTGCTCCAGTTCTATGGCATGAACGATATTTTCTTCTGAGGTGGGTTGGTCCCTTCTGATTAATTGCTGATAATCTGCCCTCAGATTATAGTAGAAATCTTGCAAGTGTTTTTCTACTCCTATGTATATATTATGTTGTTTAGTCCAAAATTTATCTGCCTGTTCTAGTTCTTGTAGTGTTGCCCACGTAGCTATTTTATTGATTCTCTTTTCATACCCTACTACCAACACCATTCCTGTGAGAATAGTTACTATGACTAAAATGACCCAACTGATAAAATAAGTCGAAACTGCTGTCAAAATAGCGACTACTATCAATACTAACCAACCTATTTGTCGACGAGTTTTCAGTGCTTGATAATCCTCATAAGGTCTTTGTGGTTCTATCGCTCGTTCTTTTTTATCAAAATTTGCGATAATAGCATCAGGAGAAGGTGGTTTTTCTTGTAATTCAAAAAAAGAATCATACGCCACTAAATCAATCGCAGCAGAAGGTAATTCCCGATGGCTATTTACATCTAAATATTGCAACAATACCGAGCACCATTCTAGTGCCGACGGTCGTCTTTCGGGAGCAGTGTGTCCTTCTATAAAACACCGCTCGAATAAATTCTGTATACTAGGGTGTAATTGATAATATTTTTGGTGCAAGGGAGGTAATCCTTGTATTTTTCTTTTCCATTTAGGGTCATGGACATATAGCCCATTTTCAATCTTTTGAGCAAGATTGGTAAATGAGGCAAATTCTTCCTTATGTGTAGCAGCAAAAGGATGCACTCCCAGCAATAGTTTGTAACAAACAACCGCCAAACTAAATCGATCCCAAGCTTGTTGTTCTGTTGGATCACTTTCACTCTTTCTATAATATTCAGGAGGTGTATATTCTGGCGTAGCAACAGGAGCGTCAAATAATTTTTGTCCATCTTCTACCACTTCTACCGAATCCAAATCTACCAACGCCACAATACCATTTGGTTCAATGATAACATTGTCTGGTTTGAAATCTACCAAAATATATCGTTCTAATGCATGGATTTGCTGAATAGCCACTACCAAATTGTAACAGACTCTTAGCCTAAGATGTAAAGACTGTGGAGCATCAGGATGAAAACGATACCAAGTAGTTTGCAGTTTTCGAGGCAAGCGATTACTACACAATATCTCTAGCTTTTCCCCCCTAGCCATTGGCATGATTAGTCCCAAAAAGTTATTATTGACATCTCGGACCATTTCCTCTACCCATATGATTGCTCCATTGGTGGTATCCTTGGGGGCATGTCGAATAAGATATTGTATCTTTTGTTGCTTTTCTGCCGTTCGTTTAGGCGGATGATAAATCTTAACCACATGCCCTCTCCAATGCAATGGCATTTCTACCTTATACAAGCTCCCTTCCCCTCCACTAGCAAAGGGTTTAGGCATTAATTTTAATACTTCTTTGGTATTATTAGTATAGACAGATAAACTCATGGGATTGATAGAGAGAATTCAGGTAATGCAAGAGCATGTTTAAAAATTAACTTCAAGCTGCAAATACCTGATTTAGAATTTAATTCTTAATTATGCTCTAATAACTTCTATTAAAAAGACAATATAGAAAGACTAATGATGACAGAAGTTACTAACTTTTTTTAGACTTTCGGTCTCATTTGAAAACTTGTTTTATCCTCTCAAAAATAAATCTACAATAACAAATAAGCTGAATACTGCTGAAGCAATCCCATTAGTGGTAAAAAACGCTAGGTTTACTTTGCTCAAATCATTCGGTTTCACTAAAAAATGTTGATAAGTCAATAGCCCAATAAATATAGCAACCCCTACCCAATGATACCAAGAAACAGGAGCCAAATAAGCCGCCGATAAGACTAACCCTGCCGTTAGTATATGTAACAGATTCGAAAGCATTAAAGCATTTCGTTTCCCTAGTGTAGCAGGAATAGAATGCAACCCTAATGATTTATCAAAATCTTCATCTTGTAAGGCATAAATAATGTCAAAACCTGCTACCCAAAATAAGACGACCAACGAGTATAACACTGGAATGATACTATCAAAAGCTCCTGTGACAGCTACATAGGCTCCCACTGGTGCCAATGCTAACCCGACTCCTAACACAAAGTGGCACAAAGCTGTAAATCGTTTGGTATAGGAATACCCTAATACGACCGCTAATGCAATAGGCGAAAGATAAAAACACAAAAAATTAATACTATACGTCGTTAGCACAAACAAAACACAATTGACCACTACAAAATAAAAAGCACTCTGCGGAGAAATAACCCCTGCAGGAATCTCCCGAACGATAGTTCTAGGATTTTTTTCATCAATATCTCTATCCACATATCGATTGAAAGCCATTGCAGCACTTCGAGCAAACACCATACACAAAACAACCTTAACAAACAACAACCAATCTATTGTATTGGCAGTCTGCGTAGAAGCTAAGAAAAAACCTATCAATGCAAATGGCAATGCAAAAATGGTATGACTAAATTTTATAAGTGATAGGTAGTTTTTCATTGATTCAATTCTTTCAATATTTTCAATAAGTTCATTGCAATGATACAAAAAAACTTCATACAAGTCAATCTTGTATGAAGTTTCTGTTGTAAACCAAACGATTTAGAGTAGACTTTCTATTCAAACAAATTATGTTTACTCTTAATTGTTCTTCGTATAGTCTATTTTATTATTTCCCTACTACTGGTGGTTGATTACCTGCTGCTGCTGGTGCATCTTCTACTGGATTACCATCGGCATCTAGTTTGATTACATCTGCAGAAATCTGAAGTACAGTATTCGTAGGAATTGTATTAGCTGTAATTGTAACTGATTTATTATTAGGTCCTTTCTTACCTTTAGAATCAAAGCTTACACGAATTTCAGATTCAGCCCCTGGTGCAATTGGCTCTTTAGGCCATTCAGGAACAGTACACCCACAGCTACCTCTAGCATTGGTAATAGTCAATGGATTTTCCGAAGTATTCGTAAATTTAAAAACATGTTCTACTTTATCTCCTTCGGTAATTGTACCAAAATCAAAAGCTTGCTCCTCAAAACTCATATTTGCTGCTGTTGCAGGATCTACTTCTGGTTGTTGAGGTTGTGTATTTGTGTTCGTTGGTTTGATTGGTGACTGCATCGGGTTTGCAGCACTAGCAGTATTCGCTGACAAGGCACGCGTCTTAGCAATAACAGAATCATCTACTCCTCCAGTAAAAGTGTTATAAGTCAAGAAACATAGCCATAAGAACATTAGTCCCATTGCACCAAATACTAAATTTTGTTTGTTTTCCATGATAAATTTTATTTTAAAAACTGAACTTTACATTTTTAATAAAACAAAGGTAAACTATTTTGATTTAAGATACCTATCTTACAGAAATTTTTAACTTAAATGTTAAAAATCGCCTTAAAAACCTTGCTATTATAGAGGTTCTACTTAGGGCAGGTCTAAGTAAAACCTCATCCAAAACAAGCAAGGAAATGGTTTTGCTAGACCCCAAATAAACGACTTCTTGGTTATAAACTAGACGTCCCCCTTTCCCAAAAGTATTCCTTATCTCTGATTATATCTATCATTGAGATACTCACTTACTCATTGAACAAACACACTTAAACAATTAGACTCAAATACTTTTTTTCTACCAAAAAAAACATCTATTTTATGGGTTTATTCATCGAAATTGTTAAAAAGTCCGTTCATGCCACAAACGGACTTTCTAAACAACTTCATGACACCTATCGTATTTCTCAAAACACTTTGGGGAGTAGGTCAATTATCATCTTAAATACGCCTTATTCCTCCCTAACAGTAGTACTTCACCTAACTAAATGTTTATATTTGTGTTTATTCTAAATAATTATCTACCAAATAGTTGAATACCTAATTCTACTAAATTTAAAAATGAAAATATGATTCCTATATACTTCTCTCTACGACAGCACTATCTGTCTTTATTGTTAATCGTACTTTTAGGGTTTGTCACAACACCCTTGTTAGCTCAGCTCAATACCTCTGGCTACAGAGTCGATCAAACTTCTAATAATGTTGAAGTCTGTCGTGGTGCAACAACCGCTGACTATATTGTAACGGCGAAAACATCTACACTCAATAATTTTCAGATACAATTAGCAATGCCTCCTGGTGTAGAATATCAACCTGGTTCAGCTATTATTACTGCTAGCCCTGCAGGATATACTATTACCGAAGTTAATATTACTGATTTACGTCAGCCTATTCTAGCCATTAGCAATGGAGGTGTTCCAGCTACGTTATGGGGAGTAGGTCATCAAGTTAGTTTTTCGGTTGGGAGATCTGCTGGTTGTGCTTCAGTAGCTTATTCTTTATCAGGATCTACCTTCAAAGACACTATTCTTATTAATTATGATAATGGTGGAGCTAGTCGTTCTGGAATCGATTCTGATACCACTTATGGTGTCTATAATGTAGACTTTGCTTCTCTAAGTGTATTAGTTATTCCTACTATTAGTACCACTATCAATCGGACAGAAAATCGTAATGTAACGATTCGTCAAGGAGGAAATAGCTGTATACAAGAGTATCAGCATTATGTTGTGGTCGGTCGCGATATTTCTAATTATCAATTGAGTTTTGGAGGAACAGCACTAGTTCCAACAAGTACAGTTCCTAATGGATCAGGTACAGCTGACACTTTATTTTACACTGTCAATCTAAATATTGCTCCTTTCGCAGGAGCAATTGGCAATAATGATAATTGTTTTGATAACGGAGAAGATATTATCTTTAGTGAGCGTGTCACCATCAATGCCTGTAATAATATTACCGTCAGACACCATGCAAGATGGGGCTGTATCACTTCACAAGTGTGTCAGGAAGCTACTCCTCAAACTGGGCCTATTGCATTTGTCAATGGAGCAACAAGTCTAACCATATCAGAAATAGGAGGAGCGACTCTACCTGAATTATGTGATACTTTAGAGCATGTTATCCTTATTACCAACAACACCCCTGCTACTAGCCCTGCTGGAGGTTCTGTTGCGTATGATGTAGCTGTTATTTTCGGTTTGGGTAGCAATGGTAGCCCTAGAGCGACTTCGACTGCCAATACACTATGGGGATCCGATAGAAATGATACAAGATATTGGGGAAATTTTCGTATTGGGACTACTCCAGTTGCTGATTCTGCTTTAGCCTTTGGTAGCAATCCTGCCTTAGGCACCGCTTCCTTTCTAGTACAAAATATGCTAACAACTGACATCGACGGTCCTGGTGGACTAGAAGACCTAGATGGTGATGGCTTTTTTGATGATTTAGCTCCGGGCGAATCTTTTCAAGTTACGTTCAATTACTGGATTGATGCTCGTACCAATTGTGGACAAAACCGATTTGATTATATGTCTTGGGAACATAAGTATTTTGATGTTTCTTTCAAAGATCAATGTTTGCAAGAACGTGACCCTGCTCGTAGAGATTTGGGCTATCGCAATATCATCAGAGATTACCTCAATAGTACTTTTACTACATCACCAGCCGATATTTTTGATGGACAGAATTTTACGGTAGGTATTCGTCCACATTTTTATAATAATGGTTACCAGTGTAGAGGCGAAAATATGTTTACTGCATCACAAGCTACCTGGGCAATTAGTTTAGACCTACCACCTGGTATTGATACGGCTTCTTCTGCCATTCTAAACTTAGATAACGAACTATTAGCATTCAATCCTACTATTACTAAAGTAGGTAATAGAGTAACCTATACACTAGATCGCTATGTTTATGATACCTTGCATTTCAATCTCAACTTTGATTGTAATACATTTACGGGGGCACCAGTCACTAGTATCCCCTATACAACGCATTATTTCTGTGGCACTCCAGGAGACACTTGTTTCTACAGAGAAATACACTGTGGCGAATTAAGTAACATTCTCACTCACTGTGTCACCAATTGTAATGGACCTGTCATTTATTCGTTTGATGCCAGTCGAACGACTCCTGGTTATACTGATGCTACACAGACCGCTTTGGTCACTTTAGACCCTAGTATACATAAAACAAAATTCTATAACCCTTATGATACGATGCTCGTAGAGGCAAAGGCTTATATGAAAGATACTGCTGTAGGAAATCTATTCTTTGATCTTAAGTTAACTGCTTCTAGTGGAGGGACAGATCTATTAACCTTTGTTGGAGGAGAAGTACTTATCAATGATGTATCCTCTGGCACAGGAACAAGAAGTTTCGTACTAGATGGTATGCCGGCTAACCTAACCAATGTAGGAGGACAAGATTTCACCTATAGTATGGACCTATCTCGATATGTAGATTCTGTCAATGCCACTTACTTGTATGGAGGAGACGATGGCTCCGTTATTTATACACCTGATACCATTTGTATTCGTGCTCAATTCGTATTAGGAGAAAATTTCGGAACAACAGTCCAGCACGAAATCACTCCCTTTAGAGGTAGTTTCTCCACTACCAACGCAGGAGGAATATTAGTTACCTGTGATAGTTTGAGTGACTTAGCTCAATACGAGCGTGTTTCTGTTGGTTGGGGCAATGGCAATCGTCGTACAACAACTCACTGTACAGAAGGAATTGCTCAGATGTATATGACACATTCTGCGTTTACAGTTGATGACCATCCAGGAGAATATCGTCCACCTACACAATGGGATTCTACCAAATTTGTAGTTCCTAATTACGAATATAGTGGTAATCGTTTCCAATGGAGTAATGCTTCTGGCTTTCCAATTCTACCACATCGTATTGACGGAGACACGGTCACTATTTTCAGACCTGCTACAGGCTATAGTGATAGAGACAAACGCCAAACGTATTACCCTAACTTTACAGTAGGAATCATAGGAAACTGTGAAACACCTGCCACCCAAGTTATCAGGGGTATCAACTATTATAAAGACTTTGCTTATCATCCAAATCCTACTGTACCTGTTTCCAGAGTACGTACGGCAAGCTCTACAGTACTTTACAATGCTCCTACTTGGGCATTCCAAGCACTAACCCCATCCGTAGATGGTGTTCAGGACACGGTCAGATGGGATTATGAGATTTGCAATACCACTACAAGTTCAGATATTGACTTCAATTGGTTCTTTATTCCCCCTCAACCCAATATTACGATTCAGTCTATTTTCGATATCACATCAGGAACAGAAATACCCGTTACTTACACCAGTTCCAATGACTCTACTATTGTAGAAATTGGTGTTATGGGAAGTAATAGTTGTAGAAGTTATCGCATTTATGCTACTTATAATGATTGTTCCAATCAATCATTAGAGGTAAATCATGGATGGGACTGCCAAGCTTACCCAACAGACTATGGGAATATTACTAGTGCTTGCTATAGAACACTCAATTTACTACTAGAGCCTCGTCCTTCTGAAGTACAATTAAGTATCTTGACACAACCTACTACTCCACAAAACTTATGTACAGATACTACTTTTGTATTACAGGTAAGTAATGCTCAGTTAGCTGATTTGACTAATCCATTACTAGAAATAAGAGGCATTACAGGTGTTGTTTTCTCTAATATTACGATTGAATACCCTAGAGGTTCTGGTGATATACAAGCAGTCACACCTACTCTAACACCGAGTTTGGCTACCATTGATTTGCTAGATCACACTCAAATATCAGCCAGAGAAGGAATTAAAGGAACAGCCAATGCCGTTATTCCTGATGATAGATTTGCTACTATTAGAATGACCACTCAATTTGTTTGTGACTTTTCACCTAACTCTTCGCTCTCTTTTGCTGCTAATGGTACGCAACCTTGTGGGGAACCTGCTATTGGTAATGCCGTAAAAACGAAGAGTGATGCCATTCAAATTGATGGAGCAGTAGCTCCGTACAATGCTTTTACAGGAACCTCTGTTTCGCCTAGTCCTATCAATGTAGAGTACTGTAATAATGCCAGCACCGTTCGTATTCAAACAACCATTATTGGTGATACGACTTCTACAACCGATACTACTGAAGTATTTTTACCACCAGGAACAACATTTGTTAATGGTTCTTTCACCTGTACGAGTACTTTCTGTCCAACCAGCTCATTTTTAGATACTATCAATGGTAGAGTTCGTATTGTCTTCCCGATTCCTTCTGGTATCCCTTCTGGTAACACATTGGACTATACCTTCCAAATGGAAGGGTCTCCTGGAGGAGGTTGTTCTAATAATGAAGAGCTAGAAGTAAATAGTTATGTGATTGCTGGAAGTATCAACTGTCAAGGTACAGCCTGTGGTCCGGTCAAAATTGTAACAGGAGAAGCCGATGAACGAGTCGTTATTTCTAAACCTGATTTCACTATTGCCAATCTACAAGGCCGTTCATTTAATACAGGTAGTTCACAATTCTATACAGTTACACAAGAAATCACCAACAATGGACTGAATGCTCCTGCTGGTCTTGTTATTGACTACTATTGTGTAGATGCTTTGGGGAATCCAACAGGAAGCTCTATTGGAAATACTACTGTCAGTACTCCGATCAATAATGGTCAGACATTATTTGATACCGCTACTTTCTCTGTACCAACTCCTACTCCTTGTGTCAACGAAAGTGAAATTTATTCCACGATTACACCGAGTCCTACTCAATGTATTTGTGATACCGCATTTGCACGTTATTCCAATCTACTGCTACCAATAGATTTTGTAGGATTTGAGGCACAACTCATCCAAACGAATACTGCTCTACTAGACTGGAGGGCCTTTGTGACGGATAACAATACTTCTTTTGAAGTGCAAATTTCATTACCAAGTAATACTGTTCCTCAATTTATTAAAGCAGGTATAGTAGATGCTGTACAGAACAAAGAAGACTATCAATATACTATTCCTAATCTGATGCCAGGAACACATTACTTCCGTATCAAAACGACAGATGAAAATGGTAAAATTAGTTATAGTCCTATCAAAGCTCTTACAGTCTACAAAGAAGGACAATTAGTTTCTATCTATCCGAATCCTGCCAAAGACGCTGTTCAGCTAAATATCGAACAAGTTCTAGAAGAAGAAGTATTGATAGAAGTATTCAATAACCTTGGACAAAAAGTTTTGCAGACTGCTACAACTAATAACGTTACGAATATTGATGTCAGCAGATTGGCTAGTGGCAATTACTTGATGAAATTGACTAGCAAAACAGTCAATAAAAACTTTAAATTGATTATTACGAAGTCATAGATAGGTTACATCTTACAATTATAACAGCCACTTTAGTTCTAAACTAAAGTGGCTGTTTCAATTATACAATGGCCCTATGCAATTATATATTCATCTCATGCAATTATACATTTTCAGTTCTCATCTATTTTTTAAAATTTACTTTTGATTTAATATTTTTTTTTAAAATCCTAAAGCCTTATAAAATGGATACCCATTTAGAACAAGCTATCAGTAATGCTGATATAAAGACTATCAAAAAAAACATCAAATCTGGCGTTAACCTAACTCTAGCTAATACTGCAGGTGAAACACCTCTATTACTAGCTTTGAAAGAAGTAAAAAATAAGCAAATATACTCTTGGGAAACATCAGGATACAACGGAAGTACTCAAGCTACCTATCGTGTAAAGAATGGACTATTTACCTATCTAGAGAATGATAAAAAATGTGCTTTCTCATTAAAAGATCAAAAAGCATGTAGCACCTACTCTTGGGGACCAGATGGACAAACACAATATTATGATGCTATTGATATTGCACTCACTATCATCAAAACAGAACCAAATATTAACTATCAAGACCATCAAGGTAATACAGCCATTCTCCTCGCAGCACGAACAGGTGAACCTAGATTACTCAAAGCACTACTGAAGCTCAAACCAGATTTAGACATCACTAACAACAACAACGAAAGCATCCTCCATGCCATAGCTTCTAGTGGGCGATTAGATGGGATCAAGCTGGTATTCAAAACACTAGATAGTATCGAAATCAATGAGCAAGACTCTTCAGGATGGACTGCACTACATTACTTAATGAATGCAGGTGACAACCCAGAGGCACTGCTCTTCTTATTAGACCAATCAAGTATAGATCCATCTATTGATTCTATTCTAGAACATCATTCTTTTCCAGCAGGTATATCTCCTCTAGAAATTGGTCAATATAGAGCAAAAAGAACCGTAGGAACACATCAAGCATTTGAGATCTTACAATCAAAATATAAACTCCTTGCCACCAAAAAATATCTACAAAATGGAGGTGACCCTAATGAGCTAAGTCAACCTAACAATTCTATATTAAGCCAATTAATCAGAAATAGTGATATGACTGAGGACACCTCTACTCTAATACAACTATTGATTGAGAAAGGGGCTGATGTCAACCAATTAGATGGTAATCAATTTAACCCGCTAATGAACTGCTTACTCAAGATGATGCAACTTGGAGACGACTTAGATAAAAAGAAACATACTTACTATGCACAAATTGCAGAAGCACTTATTCATAATGATATCAATCTAAGTTTAGCCAAACCAAATAGCAACCAGAAAGTACTACGAGATGCAGGTGATATATCCGAAATTATTGGAAAGGCGATTGCCAATAAACTAATACAAGATTATCCTAACTACGTCGAAGAATTCAACCATCAAGATGGGGATGGTTTTACCGCAATACATACTGCAGCCAGAAAAGGCCATACTGGTCTGCTAAAATTACTAGTACAACATGGTGCGAATATCAATATTCCTGAAAATTATGGCTTTACTCCTCTACATGAAGCGATTATTGCCGCCCATTATAGTACTGTTAAGTTTTTGATAGATAATGGAGCAGACCTTACTCATAACATAACAGAGGGATATGGTCCTTATGAATCTGGTGACAATGCAGCTGCTATTGCTAAAAAAACAGGCGATCAGAAAATTGCTCAGTTATTTGCATAGTATCCAAACCTAATACGGAATTAAATAAATCCTGTCGTAATAAAAGTATCTATTTCTTCTACTTATCAGCAAAAATGCTCAAAATAGCTCGCCATTTTTCTGCTTTTTCTCTCAACTATAAAAAATATCTACCTTTCATTTTATACAACATACTTTATTTAATTTCGTATAAGATTATGTCTAAATGGGAACGCTCTAGGGTTGTTCCCATTTTTACTTTAGATAATCACTTGGTAATTTTCCAAATCGTTTTTTAAACAATTTAGAAAATGTTCCTGCTTGCTCAAAACCAGTCTGGTAGGCCACTTCTTTGACAGTCAAAACATTACCCTCCTCTAGTATATCTCGTGCTACACGTAGTTGTACTTCTCTAATAAACTTGTTAGTGGTCAACCCTGTTGCCAATTTAATCCTTCGTCTTAACTGGCGAGGACTTAAAAATGATTGCTGAGCTAACTTTTCTATTGAAATAATTTCATCTGACATAGATTCTATTATAAGATTTTCCACTTCTCGAAGCCAAACATCTTCATTTTCTACTATTATGGATTCTACTCCTTCTATTTGAGCAGTTGTAGAGGTTGTAGGTAGTAGCGTGACATCTTCCTCTAATATCAATTTTCTTTGATAATAATTATACAACACATTTTTGACTCTTACCAGTAACTCTGTTACGGAAAAAGGCTTTACTAAATAATCATCTACACCGATTCTTAATGCCTTAAGCTTATCTCGTTCCGCTGCTAATGCTGTTAGCATAATAACAGGAATAGACTTCCAACTTTCATTTGATTTAACTTCTTTAAGTAAGGTCAACCCATCTACCTCAGGCATCATAATATCAGATAGAATTAAATCTATCTCCCTGTGATTTTCTTCTATTTTTTTTAGCCCTTCCGCCCCATTTTGAGCAATCAAAATATTATACTTAGGTGCTAATAATTGACAAACAAAATTTCGCATATCTTCATTGTCCTCTACTACCAAAATTGTAAAATCTACTGGTAACTCAATCATATCCACCTCGGCCTCTTCGACGGTATCTGTAAAGACCATAATTTGAGGATTAACTACCTGCATTGGTAGTTGAAACAGAAAGGTACTACCCTCTCCTAATTTACTGACAACATCTACACTTCCATTCATTAGTTCTGCAAACTCACGTACCAATGCCAATCCTATACCTGTTCCCCCATAAAGCTTTTGATCCGCCTGTTTAGATTGATAAAAACGGTCAAATATATAAGGCAAATCATCTGGATGTACGCCTTTACCACTGTCTCTAACTTTCCAGTTCAAATTATCTCCTACCTCTGCTACTTCAATCAAAATATCGCCCCCCGTAGGTGTAAATTTTAATGCATTGGATAAAAAGTTATTCCATATTTTCTCTATCTTATTTCTATCCATCAATATGGTCAAATCCTTAGTACTGAAGTCAAATACTAGCTCTACTACTAGGTTTTGTTTTTCAAATTGAGGTTCAAAAACACGATACATTCTCTCAAAGAAAGCCTTAACAGGTGTTGGTTCTTCTTGTATTTCCAGTTTATTAGCTTCTAATTTCGTTAAATCTAAAATTTCGTTGATAAGCTCCATCAAACTCTTCCCATTACGCTGCATGGTATAGAGCTGCTCTTTCACTTTATCTTCTTCCAGTTTCTCTGGATTATCTAATATATAAGAGAGTGGTCCCAATATCAATGTTAAAGGTGTTCTCAGCTCATGTGATATATTAGCAAAAAAATTAGATTTTACTTTATCTAACATTTTCAGTTCTTCTGCTTGTTTAGCAATCTCAGCGGTTCTATTCTCTACAATAATTTCTAATTGTTGTTGTCGTGCTATCAGTACCTTAGTTCTCCATTGCAAAATCAAAAAGCCCCCTCCAAGTACTCCTACTATTGCCACTAGAATAAACCACCACTCTAAGTAAAAAGGAGCAGAAACAACAATAGTAATCTCTTTTTCGTAATTAATCCAATCGCTCCCCCCAGATGGTTTTGCCCTAAGTTTAAGTTGATATCTTCCATAAGGGAGCCCTATTATTCGCAGGAAGTTTTCTTTTTGGTAATTCCAGTCATTATCATACCCTTCAATTTTATAGCTGTACTGAATCGCCGAAGTTTTAGTGTAGTCTAATAAGGCAAAATTCAAGTCAACCTGCTTATCATCAGGGTTTATATAAATGATTTGATTAGTTAAAACTTGTTCGGTTATAGCAGTTATATTATTGGTCTGTTTTTCTTTTTTGGTGGCATTAACAATAATAAATGGAGGCTCGTTCCCCTTACGACCAAAGCTATCTGGATGAAACTTGACCAATCCACTTTGCGAACCAAAGTATAGATTTCCGTAGTCATCCGTGGCATGTGCAATGGTATTGAATTCATTATGTGGTAGTCCATCATCTGTCAGATAAATATTGACCAAATGGCTTTCCTTATCAAAGGACATAATACCATTGTAGCTGGACATCCAAAGTCGACCTTGCTCATCTCCATAAACACTATAAATTGTATTGTGAGAAAGACCTGCATTATAGCTAGTAAATTTATGGTGTTCACCAGTTTTAGGATTCCACCTGACCAATCCACTTTCTCTCGTAGCCAACCAGAATACTTGATTTTCGTCTTCATATAGATGAAAAATATCATTAGTAGGCAAGTAGTGTTCTCCTCCTCCACCTGTGTGATAATGTGCTAGAATTTGCTCACTACTGAGGTCTACTAAAAAAAGTCCTTGTGAGGTACATAGCCACGTTCCCTGCTCATTTTCATAAAAATGATATACAGCGCTTTCTTGCAAAATAGCAGTACTATCCCTAAGCGGCACCAACAATTCCCTACTGTCGTCTAGTCTATAGATCCCATTTGCCATACCTACCCATATTCTTTGGTCTACATCTAAATGAGGTTTCCAATAAAATGGATAATTCCCTCGCTCTGCTCGAAAGTACTGCTTCTTCTTATGTGTATATCTATTGTAAGCGACTAGCCCTTGATTGAAAGTACCAATCCATACCAAAGAATCATTGCTAGGGTCATGCAAAGCTCCTATAAAAGCGTAGTCACTCGCGTCATTGATTCGTTTGGTAATACTATCCTTGTCCATTTCGAACATAAAATAACGCCCTCCTACATAAATTTGATTGCTATCAATCGGCTGTACTGTTCGTATTTTGTAAGACTCCTCTTCTCCAGATAAGGGTAATTCAAACTTAGAAGTCGTTAAACCTACCATATATACATGCTGATCATTGTGAAACCAGATATTATGATCTCTATCAATAAAACAAGCTCTAGTATTTAACGAAAGTTTAATACCTAAAGCTATTTTCTGCTCGAGTACCCCGTTCGTGTTATATATAGATAAAGCCCCCTCTCCTATCACATAAATCTTATGATTATGATACAGAAAACACTCCACGTGAGTAGCAATAGTAATAGGGGTAGTATATTCACCATTGATAAGAAAAGAAATATTTTTAGTAGTCTCGTTTACTAGATCTACACAGATCACATAAATTCCCTCATCGCTCTCCCCCATAGTACCTAACATTTTACTATTTGAGGTACAATCTATTCGACCTACTATTTGTCCATCTTCTACTATAGAAACATATCTCTTACCTTCTATTTCGTTTTCTTGAAAAGTTTTTACAAAAAACTGCCTATTGTTAGCTTTTACAACACCAGCAAATGTAGTCCCATTAATAGAATCTGCCTTGAACGAAAATAATTTTTCAACCTCATCTCCCTTATACTCATAATAAGAGGCTATTCCTTCCTCTATACTACTTAGCACAACGCTTCCATTGACACAACTAGATATAACTACTCCTTGATTCAAATCAAATGGATATTCTTTTTCTGTGTATTCTTCTATCGTATAGATTTTTTCAAGAATAGGATTGAATATACTAATGTTATGTTCTCCCTGCCAGCTAGTACTCCATATCCACAAATTCCCATGAATATCTGCTGCAACATTGATAATACGATTGCAAGGTAATCCATGGCTTTCCACCGTATAAGATTTGACTGTAGCACCATCATAGCTATTGAGTCCATGATCTGTAGCAAACCACATAACCCCTCTAGCATCTTGAATAATATCACTGATACTATAACTAGATAGCCCATCTTCTATACCTATTTTTTTAATATAAGCCTGTTGCTCTTGAGCACAAATAAGAGCCCCAAAAGCAAATAAAAAACAAAGTAAAAGGTATCTAAATATCAAAATATCAAATTTTGTTTTGAATGATTTTACCCAAAACACAAAAATAGTATAATTAATAAAGCTAACACTATTCTCTGCTTCAAAAATAGAATTGTTTTAAGAGCTAAAAAATGTAAAAATGTCCATTTTCGACTTACTGATGTCCATTACCAACCCACCCCTAACACCTATAAACGCTACATTTGTAAAAGCAAAAGTAGAAAATACCCTTTTCATAGAAATTCTATTTTTGTTCATGTAGTGTAGTAGAATGCCGAGTGAGGAGTAGTAGCCTTACTTGGCTTTTTGATCCTTATTAATATCTATCACTCACAACTATCATTCAATAACATAATCGCACAACCATGTTAAAAATTCTATCCACTTTATTATTACTGACACTCGCTTATTCAGGCTGGAGTATCACTTTCAATGTAACCAATACCAATGACGCAGGTACAGGTTCACTAAGAGATGCCATCACACAAGCCAATAGTACTGCTGGTCCTCATATCATCAATTTTACGATAGCAGGCACGCTCACACTGACCAGTAACTTACCGAACATCAGTCAAACCGTACAAATTGACGGAACCACCGCTCCAGGATATGCGGTTGGAGCACCTACATTTGCCATTATTTTCCTTGGCAATAACACCCTTTTGCAAGCATCAAATGTCACCAATCTAGTGATTAGGGGGGTCAACTTATCTCAACAAAGTGGTATTAGAGAAGGTACTGGAATTTCGCTCTTCAACTGTACTAATCCTATGGTATCAGCATGTATAATCAATAGTAGAAATACAGGTGTGTCCATATCTGGAGGCACAAACCCTACCATCCAAAATAATGACTTTTCCAATAGTGGAACTAATAATAATTCACCTGCTCTTTTTCTGAATAATGTCTCAAATCTTGCCACAGGTGCCATTACAGGCAATACTTGGGGCGGAACTAGCTCTGAAACTTTCA